>NZ_LVYZ01000001.1:0-349912 GCF_001909095.1 Paenibacillus sp. P46E | reverse complement strand
TTCGCCATTAATCCGCTGTTAGTTCCTCAATTGTGCCAGCAGCTTCAACAGAACCGTTACCGCCTCTGCTCTTGTAGCAGATTCTTGAGGAGCAAACGCATTCTCCCCTTTCCCTTGCACGATTCCCGCTTCCTTCACAAAATCGACGCTGCCCTTCGCCCAGACTGGGATATCCTTGTCATCCGCGAAGCCCGTTGCAGTCTTGACTTCGGTAGTCACACCCAATGCTTTGGCAAGGATAACCGCCATCTCTGCACGGGTAATTTCTGCATTTGGGCGGAAACCGCCGTCTTCATAGCCTGTAATGATACCTGCTTGCACCGCTTGAGCGATTGCACTCTGCGCCCACGCTCCGATTGTTGCTGTATCCGTGAAGGTCAGATTCGCTCCTGCGCCTTGTGGCTTCAGCACATTCATCAGCATCACCGCGAATTCCGCACGCGTCACCGAATGGTTCGGCCGGAACGTTCCATCCAGGTAACCCTTAACCATTCCCATGCTTAGTGCTTGCTGGATGCTTGCTGCTGCCCAATGTCCAGCGACATCCCTAAGAGTAATTTCTGTAGGGCTCTTCGTGGCCGGCGTTCTTACTGGCAGTCCTGTCACTTTATCCACATTGAGTACTGCATATTTCCCGAAGTGGTCCACTTCCACAATAATGTGATTCCCTTCGATCTTGCCGTCTGCGGCTTCAATCCAGGTTTTCTTCACTTCGTCATAATAGAATACCGCCGCTTGTTGGTTACTCGTCACAAGGGCCGGATCAAACGCAATCTTCAACGTAACCGGTTTACTGAAGTCCTCCGCAAAGTTTTTCGTAATCTCATATACGGGGCTGAGCAGGATTTCTTTATTCGGGAAAAGCTTTTGTGGCTCCAGCACCTTTTCGATGGATACGTTCAGTTCCTTGGCTGCTGCTCCGGCAGGAATTGAAATTTTGACCCCATCCTCTAAGCTAACCTCGCCCGCCTGGTTTACCGGAAGCGTTATTTTACCATTTGTGCTGGAAATGATGTTGTTGGTCGATGGTGTAACAGTATTACCTGTGTCGGTGATCACAGGCGCTGTCGCCGGGAATTCGGCGGTTACCACACCGGAATCCGCTGTATTCGTGGTGCTTGCTCCAGGTACGCTGAAGAAGTAGGCGGGCACTCCCTTTAAGGTATAACCCGGCTTGGGCGTGATTGTAATCGTTGCGGTGTATGCCGTGCCTGGGGCAAATACGGTTGTCGCTGGCGACCAGCTAACCGTCGCGGTATATTCTGGCGAATAGGTCGCCGTTGTTACTGGAATGGCCCCGGTAACTGGCACAGTTACACCCGCTACCCTTGCTGCTGTGATAGGAATAGCTGTCACAGGGGGTTCCGTGTCGGGCACAGTGGCTGTTGCCGGGAATTCGGCGGTTACTACACCGGAATCTGCTGTATTCGTGGTGTTTGCGCCTGCGACGGTGAAAAAGTTGGCTGGCACTCCCGCTAAGGTATAACCCGGTTTGGGCGTGACTGTGATCGTTGCCGTATACGCCGTGCCTGGGGCAAACACGGTTGTCGCTGGCGACCAGCTAACCGTGGCGGTGTATTCTGGCGAGTAGGTCGCCGTTGTTACCGGCGTGGCCCCGGTTACCGGTGACATTGCACCCTCAATCCCTGCTGCCGTGATGGGAATGGCTGTCGCTGGTATTATTGCCGTCGCCGGGAATTTGGCGATGACTACACCGGAATCTGCTGTATTCGTCGTGATTGCTCCAGGTACGCTGAAGAAGTATTCCGGCAATCCGGTTAAGGTGTAGCCCGGTTTGGGCGTGATTGTAATCGTTGCGGTATAGGCTATTCCTCCAGCAAAGGTTGCGTCTGCTGGGGTCCAAGCAACTGAGGCTGTATACTCTGCCGTCTCTGGCACAGTTGCGACTGGTGTTCCCCCCGCTACCGGTAACACCACTCCCGCTATCACTGCGGTTGAAATAGACGCCGCTGCCGTTGCAGGGAATACAGCGGTCACAATACCCGAATTCGCTGCATTCGTCGTCGTTGCTCCCGCTACCTGGAAGAAATCTTTAGCCACTCCGGCTAAAGTATAACCCGGCTTGGGCGTGAGCGTAATCTTCGCAGTGTACATTGTTGCTCCTGCAAACTTCACGTCTGCCGGGGTCCAGGCTATCGCCGCAGTATACTCTGCTGTGTCCGCTATCGATGTCTTCGGCGCTGCTCCTGCGACCGGCACTGTCATTCCCGCTATCTCCGCGGTCGTGATGGGTACGGCTGCCGTCGCAGGGAATACGGCGGTCACAACACCTGAATCTGCTGCATTCGTTGTTATCGCTCCCGCTACCTTGAAGAAGTCTTTAGCCACTCCCGCTAAAGTATAGCCCGGCTTGGGCGTGAGGCTAATCTTCGCTTCATAGATTGTTTCTCCTGCAAACTTCGTGTCTGCCGGGGTCCAGGCTATCGCTGCCGTATACTCTGCTGTGTCCGCTATCGATGTCTTCGGCGCTGCTCCTGCGACCGGCACTGTCATTCCCGCTATCGCCGCGGTCGTGATGGGCACAGCTGCTGTTGCCGGGAATACGGCGGTCACAATGCCTGAATTCGCTCCATTTGTCGTAGTTGCTCCCGCTACCTTGAAGAAGTCCTTTGCCACTCCGGCTAAAGTATACCCCGGCTTGGGCGTAAGGGTAATCGTTGCCGTATAGCTGGCTGCTCCTGCAAACTTCGTGTCTGCCGGGGTCCAGGCTATTGCCGCTGTATATTCTGCTGTGTCCGCTATCGATGTTTTCGGCGCTGCTCCTGCTACCGGCGCTATCACTCCAGCTATCGCTGCTGTCGTGATAGGCAACGCTGCCGTCGCAGGGAATTCGGCGGTCACAACACCTGAATCTGCCGCATTCGTAGTTGTCGCTCCGGCTACCTTGAAGAAGTCTTTAGTCACTCCGGCTAAGGTATAGCCCGGCTTGGGCGTAAGGCTGATCGTTGCCGTATAGCTTGCTTCTCCTGCAAACTTTGTGTCTGCCGGAGACCAGGCTATCGCCGCTGTATATTCTGCCGTGTCCGCTAAAGCCGCAACCGGAGCTCCCCCTGTTACCGGCACTGTCACTCCATTAATTGCTGCAGTTGAGATAGGCGCTGCTGCCGTCGCAGGAAATATGGCGGTCACAACGCCATTATCCGGATCATTCTTCGTAGTTGCTCCGGCTACTCTGAAGGAGTTTGCAGGCACACCTGTTAGTGTATATCCTGGCTTTGGTGTGAGGATAATCGTCGCGGTGTAGATTTTGGATCCTGCAAATTTAGCATCGGCCGGGGACCAGGTCATCGAGGCAGTATATTCTTCTGTCGAAGCTATCGTTGTCCCCGGTTCTTCACCTGTTACTGGTGTGGTTACTCCTGCAATGGATGCCGACGCAATTAGTTTCTTGATATCCCGGGCATCTACACTCAATATTTTTTCATCAGAAGCTGGTTGATTAGTTGTTTCCTTGACTCGAATGTAAATTCGATCACCTACCTGGACAGCGATGTTGTCAACGCTTGTACCCGCAATCATCGTGTACGGGCCAGTATTAATTCTATACTCCATATCACTCGTGACGCCATTTAACTTTGTTGTTCCCGGAATGGTTGTACCAAACGTCAACACCACTGTTTGTGGTGCTGCTGCCGGCTTAATATTTGTTTTATCGACCGTGAATATTTTGGCGATTGAATTAGGTGATGCTACTCGGACGAGGATCTCATCTCCCGAATCCACAGTTATATTATCGACAGAACTACCCGTAATTGCCGTGTAATGGGTACCGTCCATCGAATACTCCATACCATTCGGAATATTATTCAACTTCGTTGTTCCCCCATTTGTTCCTGGCGTCAATCTTATAAACGCCCATAATTGAGGATATTCACCTGAAAGCATATACCAATCTTCACTGAAACTCCAACCACTAAATGTGGTTGGATCCTTCATTTCTGCAGTTGTTTTACCAGTGCCTTTATCTATATCCGACTGTGCTGTTGTATCGCTATCGTAGAAGCTATTACTTCCGCTTTGGATTGTTCCTTGACCAACCAAGCCACCCGTACTAGCATTATCATTACCACTTACTCTTCCTATGGCGTAACTGTTGCTGATGGGTTCATCACTCTTTCCCACTAAGCCGCCCACTCGATTAATTCCACTCACACTTCCTGTAGCGTAACTGTTGCTGATGTTAGTGCGGTAGTTCCCAAAGTTCCATCCCACCAAGCCGCCTACAGAATCCCTACCACTCACACTTCCTGTACCGTAACTATTTCTGATGGTTCCTACGTTCCACCCCACCAAACCGCCCACAAAAGTATCTCCACTCACACTTCCTGTGGCGTAACTGTTGCTAATGGTTCCACTTCCATTGTTAATACCCGCCAAGCTGCCCGTGTTAAGTTCGCCATTAATACCAATAATTACCAAAATTACATTGGTAATTATACCGCGATTATCTCGGAACAATCCGATATTATCTTGACTTGGTCTATCAATCTTCAGATTTGTGATTTTAAATCCATTTCCGTCAAAGTCCCCTTCAAATTGTTCATAAAAACCCTGGCCGCCGATTGGTATCCAACCCTCGCCGGATGCATAACTACTCAAATCAATATCAGCTATCAGTTTAAAGCTTTTGTCTAAATAATTCCTAACCTCATTAAGCTGATCCGCCGTTGCAATCTGATAAGGGTCACTTGCTGTGCCCGTTCCTCCAGCGAAGCCCCCCGCAGCATGAGCCGTCCCTCCGCTAGGTGCAATAACTCCTAAGATTCCACCCCATACCATTAACAACACCAGGAAAATCGACAATCCTTTTTGATACACCCTATCCATCGCATTCTCTCCTCCAACGCTTCTCAACTTCATATATTTCTCACAAATAATTCCGTTCTCCAAACTCCACTGTGTCATTATTCATTGTGTTCATCCCACTATAAGCCTTTCCACGCAAAAAAATAACTCCCCATTTGGGGAGGTACGGGCAAAAATGATAGGATAATTAATCCATAATACTCAATTCTTTGGCTCGCTGCAGCGCTTGTATCCGATTGTTCGCCTCAAGCTTTCTGTACACATTCCGAATATGGAACTTTACGGTTTCACCTGTGATGTTAAGATCTGATGCGATCTGCTTATTCGTCAATCCGCCCGCGATCAATAATAAGACCTTCGTTTCCTGATCGGTCAGTAATTCTTTACGAGGCTGTTCAGTTGGTAAGACGCCCTGGCTCGTGACCTGTATAACCTGGAGCAGTTGCTGTACATAACCCGATGTAACAAGCGGCACGCCCCCCCATTGATTGCCCTGAAGTCTCTTCCCATAAGCCGCCAGCAGTTCAGCCATCGCAGGGCCTTCATCTATAAAACTGCGGATATACCCCTCCGGCTCTGCCAAATGCAGGGCTGTCTCTAACTGAAGCAGAGCTTCCTCCAATTGACCAGAGCGTTGAAGTACCATACTGCGCAGAATGATGACCTGAATCCGGTCCCGCAGACGGTCTTCCTTATCCAACATGCGAATTAACTGTTCCAGCAGATACAGTGCATCCTCCATCCGTTCACAAGCAGCCAGTACTCTGGCAAAAGCAAGATACTCTGAGACCCGGTTCAGCGAAACCTCATCCGTATGGGTCATACCGCATCTATGCAGCCAATCCTCTGCTTCTTGAAGCGAGCCTTGCCGCAGGGACAGAGAAGCCTCTTCCGCTTCGATTCTGTACATAAATAATTCGTTATCCGGAGAATTTATCTGCGATTTCAACTCAGTCAGCAGCGCTGTGGCCCGACTCCGATTCCCTTTGGCTTGCTGGATTCTTGAAGCACTAATGGATATTTGAATCAGAATCCGCGCAAAAGGCAACATATCCTGGCGTCCAACCACCATAGCAGCAACCCGCTCCGCCTCTTCCAGCTGGTTCCACTCATACAATAACTTGCTGTAAGAGGCACATAAGAAGCCGAGAAAAGGGTATTCCTGCTTGCTATGCCACAGTGTAATCCATCTCAACAGAAAAGCATCCGCTGCCTGAAGATCGCTGATATGTGCGAGCAGATCATCAAATGAATCATAGCCTTGGTATCTGTTGCGGCCCACTGTTTGAAAGAAACTGCCCTCCGGCATATACTGTTCAACCAACCCGAAGTAGGCTGACGTTTGTTCCAAGTCTTTTTGAAGATAAGCGGTGATCGCATGGAAAAAGTAGATATTGCCCATGGCCTGTTTCCATTCCACATCCGTTACTTTGCCTTCCAGCGCTTGAAACCGGATGGTAGCTTGGTTCACTCTGCGGAAAGCTGTTGTCCATTCTCCAACGCCCAATAAGACGGATATCACAAACAATTCGATCATCGGCTTCTCCGCAAACGAGTTTTCTGGTAACACGGAGACCCAGCGGATCAATACCACACTTTTTGTCTGTACTAGCATATGTAAATTTTTCTCAATTAACCGGACGGCATCCTGAAACTGTTGTCCCTCTAAATAATGCTCCACCGCTTCTTCGTCAAATCCCAGAAGCTCCAGCCCGGTTGCTGCGCGGATATGCACCTGCACCCATCGGTCCGGGTCCATTCGGAACAATTGCTGCTGCAGAAAATCAGAGAGCAAATGATGATACCGGTACCATTTCCTGTGATCATCCAAAGGGACAATGAATAGATTCATTTGCTCCAGTCTTTCCAATTGTGCCTGAGTGTCCAGTTGACCGCTTACCGCCCGGCATAATGAAGCGTTCATACGGTTTAAAATCGAAGTTTCCAATAAAAAATCACGTGTCTGCTGCGGCAGATGTTCAAATACCTCTTGCAGCAAATAATCAGAAATATGATGCTGATGACCGCTGAATTGCTGAAGGGTATCTGCAATATTCTCACTTTGTTTCAAAGAAAGAGCTGCAAGCTGTAAGCCGCTGATCCAGCCTTCCGTCTGCTGGAACAGCATCTTCACTTGCTCCGGGGATAAGCCTAAATCCGTTGTTTCGCGAAAAAAGATAAGTCCCTCGTCCAATTGAAAACGCAAATCCTGCATTTGAATCCGATGTAATTCACCTTTGGCCAGAAGCCTCGCGGTCGGTATGGACAGATCTGTACGGCTGGCAATATAGAGATGAATATGAGGTGGTAAATGCTCTAGCAGATAGATCATGGACCGATGGATAGCTGGAAGTTCAATCACATGATAATCATCGAGAATAATAACCAGATCGTGGGGATAGCCGTTCAATTCATTCAGCAGTTCTATGATTGCAGGCTCGGAAGACGTTGAAGGCCCTATCTCAAGCAGGGATTGAGCCCCCAAGCCAAACCCCGGCTCTCTCTCTTGAATGGAGGCGGTGAAGTAACTCCAGAACTGAATCCAATCATTATCCTGCGGGTCCAGCGACACCCAGGCCACAACGCTGCGGCATTGTTTGACCCATTCACTTAACGCTGTGGTTTTCCCATATCCAGCCTGCGCGGAAACCAGTGTCAATTTGGCCGTTCTTCCTTCATTCAGCTTATGAATCAGCCTCGGCCGGGATACCAGAGATTTACGCACATGGGGGATATGAAGTTTTGTGCTCACCAACAATAAATATCCCTCCGTAATATGTATAGTAATTTGTACAAGTAATGCTGATATTGGCTATGCGTTAGCGCTGTCTCTCCAATCTCATTATTATACCAGACACGATACTATTAAAATATGGAAAAGGCTCTCCGAAGCAAAAAGGAACCGTGTACAAACACGGTTCCCCCAACATGGAAAGTCTATTATTGAACCCCTTTTTTCTTCATATCCTCCAAATGGCGCTGGTACATGACTTTTTCGGCCTTCTCCGCCCCCACCTTATCCATCTGTCCGATGAAATCGTTGTAGGTGTTGTCGAATTCAGCATCTGTCTCCGAAAGGATCAGCTTGGGAATCGTTTTATTCCAGAGATCCTTCACTTTTCCGTTAATGACTCCTTCAGGCGTGGATCCGTCAGGCTCCAGGTTGTCCATGCCCAGGGAGTAGCTGTCGAAGTTATACTTCTCGAGCAATTTGGCTGCGGCAAACTGTTCCGGCTGCTGTTCCTGGAAGTCACGGGCAGATGCATCATCCCATACTTTACCAGCCCGCATCAAGAGTGTCGAATCATTGAAACCGTACTGAGCGTTAAAGGCGTTGTTGTCCTTCAGCGACAAATCCATGATCTCCTGCTTGTATTTCGGCAGTCCGTCAACCATGTCATACGTCTCGCCTTCCTTGCCGTAGCGCGCATCCAGCTGTCCTTCGTCAGACCATGCATACTCAGCAAAACGGATAATGCGTTCCGGATCTTTTGCTTTCTTAGTAATGAAGAAGCCCTGCCAGCCCATCAGACGGGAAGCGGCATATCTTGGATCTTGGCCATTGGCCTGAAGTCCGCCGATAACCGTATATTTCTGATCTGCGCCCAGTGTGCTTTCAATCTTAGGGTTGTATTGGGTGTACATATTGCTCATGTACTGGGAAGCGGTTGCATATTGCGCGCCATACAGCTTCTCTTCATATTGCTCCTGCTTGTAGATGAGCAGCTGCGAATCGAACAGACCATTGCGGTACAGCTGATTCATGTAGCGGAAGGCATCAATAAACCCTTTATTCCGCATCGGGTATTCAACGATCTGCTGATCATCCTTAATCCGCTCTTCCAGCAATTTCGGCGAGAAGGAGCTGATCAGGAAGTTCATCGACAAGCTGCCAGCGAAGCCGTTCTTAGCCACATCGAAATTCTCCACACCGACCGGGCTGACATCCGGATATTTCTGTTTGGCCAGCTTGAGGGCGTTCATCAGATCGTCAGTCGTTTTCAGTTCCGGACTGCCAATCGCCTTGTAAATATCTGAGCGGAAGAACCATGGACGAATTGGCGTAATCGGCACACCGCTCGTCAGTCTGTCGCTAGTCTCAAACAGGTTCGGCAAATACCAGAGCTTCCCGTTGATCGAATGATATTTCACCATCTCCGGATCAAGCATGGTCTTAAGTTCTGGAGCATATTTGTCCATTAGCTCATCCATGGAGTACACCATACCGTTGTTGATCAGCTTCATAACCGCAGGATTATTCCAGTCCAACATGATGGTATCCGGCAGGTCGCCGGAGGCAATCATGGTGTTCAGATAGTCGTCATCGTTCCCTGTTGCGAGCTTACGGTCAATCGTCACTCCTGTTTTTTCTGTAGCCAGCTTCATTGCATACTGATCCTTCCACAGATAGGCAGATGCCCAGTTACCGTAGAAATATTGACTGAATTTGAAGGGCGATGTATCTTTCTTCCAAGATGCTTCTCCGTTTGCAGTGTCTGTTCCCGCATTCGCAGGCTCCGCCGAAGCATTCGCAGCCGGAGTATTACCAGTCTTATTGCCGCCGGCCGCCCCATTAGCATTGTTGCCGGTATTATTAGAACTGCAGCCTGCCAGCAGGGTGAACACGAGTAGAGCAGCAGCCATTCCTTTGGTACCTGTCTTTCTCATACATTGACCTCCCATAAGTTGAAATCTATATACTTAAACAGCCGAAGCCGCAAAAGCCGTGGTCTATCCCTTGACTGAACCGATCATGACACCTTGCACAAAATATTTCTGTACGAAGGGGTAGGTAAATACGATTGGCAATGTGGTGATGACCATTGTGGCCAGCTTAAGCGATTGTGCAGAGACTGAGCCCAGCCCCAGATTGCTGGCCATCAGGCTGACATTGCTGTTGGAGCTGATGATTTGCATCAGAATTTGCTGCAGCGTAAGCAGGTGGTCATTGCCGAATAACATGGCATCATACCATGAGTTCCAGTGAAACACCGCATTGTAGAGCGCAACCGTCGCAAGTACAGGCTTGGATACCGGCAGGACCAGCTGCCAGAAAATCCGCAAATCATTGGCACCATCAATTTTGGCTGATTCTTCGATCTCCTTGGGCAGGCCATTGAAGAAGGTCAGCATGATAATGGCATTAAATACATTAAAGAGGTTCGGGATGATATAGACCAGGAAGCTCCCTTTTAGATGCAGATATTTGGCAACGACGAGGTAGTAAGGAATAATCCCCCCGCTGAAATACATGGTGATAATAGCCATCATCAGGAAAATCCGGCGTCCCATAAGCTCGGTTTTGGATACGCCATAAGCAAAGGCTGCTGTAAATAGTACTGCTGTGGCTGTTCCGGCAATGGTTCTGGCGATGGTCACCAGAAATGCATGTCCCATCCGGTCATCCTGAAACACGACTTTATAATTTTCAATGGAGAACACACGGGGCCAGAATGCAATCCCTCCGCGTGCAGCATCCGTCGGGTCATTAAGCGAAGTAATCACAATATTATAGAATGGATACAGTGTCATAATACAGAGCGCCAGCAGCACCAGAACATTCAGGATATCAAAGGCTCGTTCCGGCCAGCTTTTCGAATAAGTTAACATGATGCCCCGCCTCCTAGAACAAGCTCTCTTTAGTTATTTTTCGTGAAGAATAGTTAGCAATATACATAAGCACGAAGGCCACGATGGATTGGAACAATCCAATAGCGGTACCGTAGGAGAATCTGCCTGTAACAAGGCCGGTCTTATACGAATATACAGACAGCACATTGGCCACATCCTGAGTCATGGAGTTCTGCATAAGGTACATCTGGTCAAAGTTCGAGTTAATGAGACCGCCCACGGAGAGAATCAGCAGAATAATGATCGTCGGCTTCAGTGAAGGCAGTGTGATATGCCATATCCGCCGGAACCGGTTAGCACCATCCACAACGGCCGCTTCATAGAGCTGGGGATCAATCCCTGCAATGGCTGCCAGATAAATAATTGAATTCCAGCCTATGTTCTTCCAAATCTCCGTAAATACAACCAGTGTCAGGAAGGTGTGCGGGCTGCCCATGATCATGGTATCGCTTCCAATTATCCCAGTACTCACCAGCATCTTACTGATAATACCGTTCTCCGGATCAAGCAGGGTGTACATTAAGCCAACAACCAGCACCCAGGATACGAAATACGGTAAATACGTCAGGGATTGAACAATCCGCTTGAACCGTTTGAACACCAATTCGTTCAGCAGAATGGCCAGGATGATCGGTGCGGGAAAACCGAATACCAGCTTGGCAATGCTGATTCTGAACGTATTGATCAGTGAATCTGTAAACGTCGGATCGTTGAACAATTCCTTGAAATTCGCAAGCCCCGTCCAAGGACTGTGAATAAACCCCTGGAAGGGTGTATATTCCTGGAAGGAAATAATTACACCGTACATCGGGATATAGTTGAAAATGATCATCCATAGCACTGCAGGCAGTGTCAACAACATAAGATACCGCTGATGCCAAAACCGCTTGGACCTACTACGCTTGACGGGTAAACTGCTCATAAGCTACTTCCTTTCTTCTGCTTTCGCCTTCTCTTGTCTTCCTATGGCTAATTATAGAATCCTGCTATCCCCGGGGATATATCAAAAATGAACGCGGGTATCAGAATCCCACGATGTTTGTAAGCGCTATCTTCAAAGGAGCAGTAACTCACCCTCAACCGCCTGAATATGCAGCAATACATGTCAAAAAGCCTCAAACGCATCAATAGCGTTTGAGGCTTGCAACCCTATAGTTCCATGCATAAATCTACCATTAGCGATGTACAAATTCCCTGTATTCTCCGGGTGTCATTCCATATACCTGCTTGTACAGCAGCCCGAAATAAGAAGCATTCGGTATACCGATCTGCTCGGCAACCACAGCTATACGCTGCTTGGTAGTGCGCAGCATTTCCTCTGCACGCTCCAGTCTGAACTCCTGGATGTATTCGCTTGGTGTCTTGCCCGTCTTCTTCTTAAATACCATCCCCAGGTGGTTGGGCGAGACAAACACTTCACCGGCCAAATAAGCAAGGCTCAGATTCTGGTTCCCGTATTGTTCTTCAATCAGACTAATTACCCGGTTAATCAGATAGTCGTCTTTACGGTTCCGCTTCTCTTCCAGAAGCAATGCCGTTTCATCGATAACAGCTGCCGTATAGTCCCTCATTTCCTGGAACTGCCGGCATGCCAGCAGAGTCTCCATATGGTTGGTGGCTACAGCCGTTGTTGCTTGAGCGGCGGGCACCGAAAGTGACAGACAGCTCTCGATCACGCCGCCAAGCAGAGCCGCGATGTAAGATCTTCCGGCCCCGGGGTGCGCGGCAAGAAAGCTGAACAGTTCGTCCATTACAAGTCCGGTTGAACTTCCGCTACCGAGGTCATGCCTCAAACGCTTGGCATACTCCCGGAATTGATGGGTGAATAATTCAGAGTCCTGGGTGAACTGCTTTCTGGCGAGCAGTTCCTCTTCTGCTGTAAGAACGCCGGCTAGACCATTAAACACCGCATAATCAAATGCGCTTTGCGACTCCCGGAAGGATTCACAGATCATTTCCAGATTCTCTATCGGACGCCCGATACCGAGGGTCCACCCGCTACTCTTTCTCTGCTCCTGTGAGAAGCCGTCTTCACTCTCCAGCGGCATGTATAGCTCCCGCAGGAGCTGATCTGCAAGCTGTATCTGCCCGCAGAGTTCTTCCTGCTGCAGCGCAACAAGCAGGATAAAGGCTGCATGTATTCCTTGTCCTGCCGAATGTACAAGAACCTGCCGCTCAAGAGCATTCCCGGCGATCTGCTCCATATGTATAGTATCGGGGGGCTGTGATAGGGCCGGCGGTGAACATACCCATACGGAGAATGCGTCTGCATCCAGATAGCCGTTGTTCCGAAGTTCACTGACTGTTTCTTTTCTGGCCTGCTCATCCGCCCGGTTAAGCAGCAGATCCATCACCCGCTGCCGCAGCGAGATGTGATGCACCGCATCTTTTTCCAGCCACATGCTTTCTTCTTCCCTTAGCTTCCGGCGGTGATCCTCACAGCCTTGAACGACCTTGAGCATCGTCCCGAGCATTTCTTCTTCTCCAACCGGCTTAAGCACATAATCCACCGCGCCAAACCTCAACGCTTCACGGGCATATTCAAAATCGTCATAACCGGTCAGCACAACAATCCGCACCTCAGGAAGCTTGTCCAGGATAAGCTTTGCCATTTCAATCCCGTTTCGGCCAGGCATTTGTATATCGGTGATAAGGATATCCGGCCTGATCTCCAGAGCCTTGTCCAAGCCCTCGATGCCGTCTGCAGCGGTCTCCACTACAGAGATGCCCATAGACTCCCAATCCAGAAAATCGACAAGCCCTTCCCTCTCCCAACGTTCATCCTCGACGATAAGCATTTTAAACATTCTTAATCCCCCTGGCTGCAAAAGATAGGGTAATCACCGTTCCAATCCCCTGTCTGCTGTATAGTTCAATATGCTGGGATTCCCCATAGTAAGCCTGAAGACGTCTGGTAATATTGGCAATAGCAAATCCGCTTCCTCTTGTATTAAGGGTTCTTCCTTCCCTCACCGCTTCAGCCATGGCCCGCGGCATGCCAACACCATCGTCGATGATGCGGATGACTATCAGATCACCCTCCAATGCCGCTTTTATGATTATGGTTCCGTGAGAACGCTTAGGTTCAATTCCGTGGATAAGAGCATTTTCTACAAGAGGCTGCAAAATATTCTTCAGGGTATATCCGCTTCTGACCCGGTCATCCACTTCAAAAACGGCATCAAAACGGTCTTCGAACCTGAATTTCTGAATCGCCAGATAAGCAGCCACCATATCAAGCTCATTCGCTACCAATGTCTCCGAGTTGCCCTTATTCAGTACAAGCCTGTAGAATTTTGCCATTGAATCCGACAGCTTCACGATGTCCGGCGCCTTGGCCTTGCGGGCAACCCAGGATATCGTCGCGAGCGTATTGTACAGAAAATGAGGATTGATCTGCGATTCCAACGCCTTCAGTTCAGCATCTTTTTCAAGCAGCTCTGTTTTGTATACGGTTTCGACTAAATCATGTATCCGGGTGGTCATGTGGTTGAAGCTAAGTGCCATTTGAGTGAATTCATCATTCCAAACGACCGGAACCGATACGTCAATAGAGCCTTCGCGTACCTGCTTCATCGCTTTGAGGAGCACTTTCATGCGGGACAGCAGCTTCACTGTCAAATAATACACCAGCAGGCTGAGTACAATAAGAGCAGCAATGATCACAATGAAGCTGGTCCGAACCGACTGGTTCACTTTATCCACGAAGCGGCTGACCGGAAACACGCCTACAAGACGAAGATCGGGGCCGTCAAGCGGGATCGAGATCACCAGCGACCTAACTCCCCCTACCTTAGCTATGGTATTCAGCTTGCTGCGATCCCCCGGCAACACTTGGGTAAGCTGTTCAATCGTCTTATCAGATAACTGAATCTTATTATTGGAAGCCATCCGGTTGTTGCTGTCCAGAACGAGAACGCTTCCAACATCCGGATTTGAATCCTCCAGCGGCTGCAAAAGTACGCTCTGTGTCACTTCTATTTCTACCAGACCATTGATCTCGTCATTGCGTCCGGAGAAAATCTTCCGGTTATAAGAAAAGACATCCGCTTTGGCCTTCACGTCAGGCCGCATGGTTAACAGTTTCTCTAAATGCAACCCCCGCCAGCTCGTCTGATTGTGGGAATCATTCATAAACTTGGTATACTCCATATCCCCGCGAATCCGGTTCATACTATAAAAGCCGTCATAGAGCTCGAATAGCTCGGGGATCGTTGAATTATTCATATATACATGAATCGAGTGGATGTACGTGTTCTGACGCATAATATTGTCTACAATCGGAGCAACATTGTACCGGTAGTCCTGAAGCTGGAAGCTCTCATTAATAAAGGCGCTGTCCAGCAGCGTCTGAATCCTTGAATCAAAGGCAATGATCTGGGAAAGGTTCTCGATCATGCTCACTTTCTCATCTATACTATTCTTCGTCTGAAGCAGATTCTGCTCCATTACGCTCCGCGCCTGAGAAATGGCTGAACTGTAGGCCTGCACATACAGAATGACCCCTGTTATTATGGAAGAAACCATGAGAATCAAAACATAGACCCCAACAAATTTCGAGGTCACACTCCAGTTGTGAAAGACTCGGGTGATTCGCTTCATGTAATCTTATTAGCCCCCTATGTGCCTCAACTCCACCCCATCGTAACACCGGCTCTCCGATTAGTAAATTGTTCTAACTGTTCATTTTCATGATAACGGCTTAACTCTCTTTCTGAAAATCCACTGTACACAAATGCCAATTGAGATCATCAGGAGTAGAACGAAAAGAATAAATCCTACAAAAGGAATATTAACGAACGCAGTTAAGATAGCTGCACCAACCAGTACTTTCATCCAATCTGACATTTGCCCAGCTCCATGAAACAGCTCACCGATCCGGAAACTAACTACTGTCGATCCAAATGCCAGGGCAATCACCATCATCAGCAGGAGCAGAATAATAACCGGGATGCCAATTACAGTGACCAGCAGCAGCGCACTTAACGCTGCGAGGATCAAAGTGCCCAAGAATCCGATTACCAGCAATCGTCTGACGGAGGATAGAGGGTATCGATCTGTAAATGCGGCTATTTTTTGTTTACCGGCCAATCTGAGCAAGATAGGGATCAAGACCATCAACAGACTGGCGGCGAGCTGCAGCACCCACAAGCCCAGTGCAATCCCCCCTCCGATCAACAGGCTGTTTTGAGTGGAGGTATCCAGTGAAATGTTATAGATATCATCTCCCAGCACCGCTCCCTGATCCTGCTTGACCAGACCGCCTATCACTACAACCAGCCCTTTAATGTCAGCAGTCCTGCCCAGATGGAGATCTCCGTTCACGACAACCGTCACACCCGTCACTTGGCCAAAAATCTCGGCATTGCCCCCGACGACGTACACATCATCTACGGTTTGCCCTACAGGTACCGATATATTCTGATGCTCAAAGATCCCCCTTGCAGACGCCATACCGGGAATAAGGAGCATGAGGAGTGCAAAACAACATAACGTATAAAGAGTCCTTCTCAAGTTTTTCATCCCTTTCAACTGGTTGACGTTTGAAGCAGGCGCCGCAGTGAGTATACAGAAGCTGTAATGATAAGTAAGGACAGTATAACCGTCAATCCGGATAAGACAGGCACACCCGACAGGAGATGCGACCCCATATATACCAAGGCGATCATTAATTTCAAGAATCCATGCAGCACTTTTGCGAATATAGCACCGGCGGCGAACCAGAGAATAACAAGGGAAACGAAAGCTGCAAGCGGAACGAAAAGCCAGCCCTTTTCTGCTGTTGCCCGTTCCTTTTTGTCTGAGAGCGCCTGTAATACCCGTATTTCCAGATCCTCCGGTTCTTGAATACTCCCGAATGCATGGATGACGGTACCCTGTACCGATAATAATTCTTCCAACAGGACCTGACAGGACTCGCAGCTTTCCAGATGGGATTCGACCTGTTGTCTCTCCTCTTCTGATAATTCACCATCCATGTAAGCTGACAGCTGATCCTCCAAATGGTAGGTCATTCCTGGTCCTCCTTTGCTAATTCTTTACGCAATGACATCCGTGCCGTGAATAATCTGGACTTAACCGTCCCGATGGGAACATTCAGCAGCTTGGCGATTTCTTCATACTGGTAACCTTGCACATCATGTAACAGGATGACCTCCCGGTGGTCAACGGACAGCCTGGCCAAGCTCTCCTCAACAGACAACTTGGCAAGCGGGTCGGATACGCTTGAATCGGCTATACACTCATCGGGCTCATCTCTGAAGCCCTGCTCTTGGTTTCTCTTTTTCAGCCGATCCTTGCACAGGTTAGATACAATGGTCATCATCCACGATGAGAACGCATATTCATTATCCAAGCCGGACAAGGAATAAAAAGCTTTGACAAATGCCTCCTGGGAGACATCCTCAGCATCCATCCGACTGTTTAACATGCCTACCGCATAACGATAAACATGACCCTTGTAACGGCGGACAAGCTCAGCGAAATCTTCCTGATTCCCGCCCTTGGCCCCGTGGATAATATGATAAAGCTCAGCATCTGCCACTTATGTTCAACTCCTACCGGAACGGCAGCTTAGTCACTATCATGCCATAACTGAATTCAATTCGTAAATTATTCCCTTCCCCTCAGGCGACAAACCTTTTATTCGCGGGAAACATCCTGAGGATCTCAAGCAGCAGTACGTTCAGACTGATCCAGACCCCGCCGAAGACATAGCCGGCGACCACGTCACTGGGAAACTGCACTTGAAGATAAATCCGGCTGACTCCAATCAGGAGACAGATGAATATTACGGCTGCAACTACCAGTACCCGAACGAGTCCATTCTTATAATGCCGGAGGATTAAGAACGCAGAAAACCCGCATACCGTGATGGAGGTCAAGGTCTCTTCACTGGGAAAGGTATTAAAGAGTTGGAATCCGGCGGCAACAGGACCTGGACGGTGAAAAAGCAAACGTAAGCCATCGTCAAGCCATTCCCCGCCAATGACCACCCAGAACAGAAAAGAAAGCTCCAGCAGCTTGTCGCGCGCGCCCACAACGATCCAGACAGCGGCTGCGGCAATCAAAGGACCGTACAGATAGATCGAACCGAGCTGGGTGAGATGATTCATGAGATTGTGCCAATCCGGTCCAAAAAGAGATCGTACGATGTAAGTGGTCACTTCATCAAATTGATTAAATTCATGGGCGAGGAAGTCTTGAATCAAGCCCAGCATCAAGGAAACAAACAGGACAAGGGCTGCAAATGCAGACAGCACCAGGAATCTGACTTTGCCCAGCGAGTGAAAATGATGTATGCCCTTGGTAAGCAGAACGATAGAACCTGCCAGCATTCGTTGTCTGTATTTCTTCAGAATATAAATCATCACGGTCAGCAAAGCTGAAGCTATCGCAAAAATAATCATATAGCGATTTACACTTTGGTGATAAATTTCCCATTTGGGTCCCAGGACTCTACCGAGTGAAATGAACAGGCAGACCCAAAAAACGGCTCCTGAATAGGCATATATCGCATATTTTCGGAAGGGCATACGGGTTGCGCCACAGAAGTATCCTGTAATATGTCTGACTCCGGGTATGAAGTAGGCAACAAACAGCAGCTTGTCGCCATATTTCTCAAACCACACATTCATTCTTGCCAGCTGTTCTTCCCCCAAATGAACACGATGTCCATACTTGCGCAGGAAAGGCTGACCCAGCTTATAGCCGATCCAGTAAGAAAGTGTAACGCCGGCAGTTACACCGGCACTCGCTGAGATCATACTAAGCACTAAATTCAGTTTGCCTTCATACACGAACAAACCCGTATAGCTCATCATCATTTCACCCGGAAGAGGCAAGGCAAGCATTTCAAGAAACAAGGCCATAAAAATCAGGCCATATCCATACTGCTCAAGCCATGTAGTTATGCCCATTGAAACCCCTCCTCTTCCTTATAGTGTGCACGTAATGTTTCGGTATTACACTGTTTCTCCGTTCAGGGATTGATCGGCATTCCGGGCCGCTTTGCCCTGCATCCATTCATAGATAATCGGGATCACCACAAAGCTGTTGAGCGTGGAGGTAACCATCCCGCCGATCACCACAATGCCCAGCACCTGTGAAATGACCGTATCAGCGCTATGAGATAAGGCAAGGGGAATCAGGGTAAGCACTGTAGTGCCTGCTGTCATCATAATCGGCCGTACCCGTGACAGACTTCCCTGAACAACCGAGCCCCGGAGGCTCATACCCTCTTTGCGGTTGCGTTCAATTTTATCAATGAGAACTATTCCATTGGTCACTACAATACCGGTAAGCATCAACACCCCAATCAACGCAGCCAGGTTCCATTGACCATGGATCGCATATAAAGCGATCACCACACCGGATAAAGCCAGTGGAATACTGATCAATACGGCAAACGGCGCTTTCCAGCCTTTAAAGACAAAACTGGTAATCAGCAGAACGAGAAGGATGGATACCACCACTGCTATCGTCATCTCGAGTATCATCTGCGTAACTTGCTGGGTAATGCCCCCCAGGGAGTAGGTCACCCCGTCCGGAAGCTGCATATCCTTCAAAGTCTGATTCACGGTTCCTGACACTTTACTCATGTCACTGGAAATGATCTGTGCACTAACCACAGCAAAGGGCTGACCGTCGCGTTCTTGAATGGACGAAACTGCATCGCTTTTCTGAATGGAGGCCAATTGATCGAACCGGTACGTTTGACCATTGCTGCCGGTAAAGGTCTCCGCAGACAGAGAAGCCAGCACTTGTTCCGGTGTATAGACGGGCAATGTCTTATCATTGACGGATTTCGTTTGAACAGGATCGATATACACGTCTACCGGAATAACCCCTGTTCCTGTTGATGTCATAATATCAAAATCTTTCCCCTTGGTCATGTACCGTTTCAGCAGGTTATTAATATCAGCCTCATTAATGCCCGCCTGCTTCACTTTTTCCCGATCCATAACGACAGTGAACTTGGGAATGCCATTGGTCATATCCGTCTTACCGGAAACGCTTAGTCCCGGGATATCGACCAGTTTGGTTCGGACCTGATCAGCAGCCTTCTCCAGTGTTTGCTCATCTGCGCCCGTCAGCATGATTTTGATCGTCGAATCATCGCCTGCGATGTTCTGATTGGTTACCGTAATAGCAGCCCGATCGGACAGGCTGGATAGATCCGATTGCAAAGCGGGTATGAACGTATTGACCGCCTTTACGTTTTTTAATTGGATGGAAAGATTGGCTATGTTGGGCTGCTGAATAAATCCGCCGCCTTGGTCAAATACATCATCTGCCTGCGGCGTGAACGAAGAGCCGAAGGTAGCGGAATAAGAAGCGATTCCGGCGTTATTATGGAGAACATCTTCCACCGCTTTGACTTCCTTATCCACTTCCGAGAGCGGCGTTCCTTTCGGGAGTTCCACTTTAACCGCTACCTGACCGCTGGCTGTGCTCGGCAGCAGGCTGAATGGAAGCCGCGCAGCGAACAGCCCGGCGATGACAAAGAGGATAAGCGAGATACTGATGACTGTTTTTTTGTGCTTCAATGCGGACATAAGAAATGGCTTCATCAGAGGTTCGAGCGTGACTGCCTGGGTCTTCGGTTCTCTCCAGCCGATGAAGGCGAAGGAAGGAATAACCAGCATGGCGACAAGGAACGATACTCCAAGCGCGATGACGACGGACCAAGCAAAGCCGGAATACGAAGCGCCAATGATGCCGCCGACTAGTGCAATCGGAACATAGACGGCAACGGTAGTCGCCGTAGAAGCGAATATGGCCGGCAGCATTTCCACTACTGCAGAAGCCAAGACGTGAAGTACGGGCTTGTCTTTATTTTCCTGTACCCGGCGGTAGATGTTATCCAGAATCACAATCGCATCGTCCACGATCCGTCCCATGGCCACAATCAGCCCGGACACGGTCAGGATGTTGAGCGTAACGCCCATCCATTTGAGTACAGCCACCGTAGCCAGCAGCGAAATAGGCAGCGATACGGCAATCAGAAGAGTGGACCGCACATTACGGAAAAAGAACAGCACGCAGAGCATGGAGAACAGGCAGCCGAGCAAGCCTTCGCGAATCAGCCCTTTTAGCGAGCTGTTCAAATCATGCGCGCGGTCCGTCAGCAAAGTCATCGCTACATCACCGCTTTTTACAGCGGAAATCCCGGAGACACGTTCTTTTACATGCGCAGCAACATCTGTAATGGTTGCCGTAGGTGTCTTGATGACATTAATAAGCACACTGGCTTTCCCATTGGTTCGTGAGACGGTTTTGACATCGGTCAGCGACTGGGATACTGATGCCACAGCCGATAAGGGGACGCTGTCCCCATCTTTATTTTTAATCACCAGGCCGTTCAACTGCTGTTCCGTGAGATCCCAGCCTTCTACTCGAATGGGAAAGGAAGCTTTGACATTGGCAATGTTGCCTTGCAGGGTGGGGAGATCCAGTAGAATAGATTTGTTAAAATCGTCAACAGACATGCCGTTAGCCACCAGATCCTTCATCCGAAGTGCAACGACGTATCCTTTATTCGCCCCGCCGACTGTCTGTACATCCGCCACTCCGGGAACGGATTTCAATTGGTTAACAATATCCGTTTGCAGAGAGGATTGCAGGGTCAGATCATCGACTTGGCCACTCGCAGCTGTCAGGCTGTAGCTCAGAATCGGGAAGGTACTGGAGGTCAAGCGGGTGACCACCGGCTTGTTAACGCCATCCGGCAAGGCCGCATCGTTCAACGCTTGCTTAAGCGCATTCTCCGCTTGTTCCATATTGTAATCCATCGGGTAATACAGATTCATCAGGAGCCCGCCATCGTACGAGGTGGTCTCCAGATTGGTAAGTCCATTCGTCTTGCGGATGGCTTCCTCCAAAGGGGTTGTGATATCGCGTCTGATTTGGTCCGCCTGGTAGGAGGATGCCCGCAGGGATACCATTAACGTGGTGTTATTGATGCCGGGGAGATAATCTCTTTGCATTTGATAGGCGGATACCGCTCCCCAAGCCAAGATGAGCAGGACGCAAACCAGAATAATCGTCGCGCGCTGCATAACAGATTCTATGATACGTTTCATTGTAAGTCTCCTCTCAGGTCTATATAGAGAAAAGACTATGAAATAGGCAGGATTGTTCATTCATTAAAAAATAAATTTACAGCTAAATCCGCTGCACCGCTGAAATTTCGGGATTTATCCGAAAATCTGTTTTCGAAGGGATATCCCTGGACATCAATACGGGTGCCCTTAACGCCGGTAATACGGCGATAATGACACCCGTGTGAATTTGCCTTTCCCTAATTTGGACTGTCTTGCCGACTGGATTCATTACTTAGCTTACTCCGTGCTGTTATCGTAAAGGCCGATCAGCTCATCGAATGCGGAGATAATGACATCTGAGCCTTTCAGCTCATCCTGGCCTCCGAACCCTGCGTAGGCGCAGCCGATGACCGTCTGCCCGTTGCCTTTGCCGGCCTCCACATCGGAAGAACGGTCCCCGACCATCCAGGCTTCTTTAATACCATGTTCGTCCAGCAGGATGCGCAGCAGATCGGTTTTGGTAGCGGTACCCTGTCCGCCTGCACTGTAGAGACCCTCAAACAGCTCTTCCAGCTTATGCACCACAACAACGCTGTGAATATAATCCTCCAGCCCGTTGCTCGCTACGAACAGCTTGACTCCGCGCTCATGCAGTGCCGTAAGCGTCTCGGTTACCTTGGGGTACAGAAGGGTGCCGCCTGCCTTAAGTCCCTCAATTTCCTGTTGTAGCAGCAGCTCATCTGCGCGGCGGTGAACAGCCTCATCGGCATCCGGCATCACATTCTTCCAGATCTGTGACAGCAGCATGCCCAGGCTGCTTAGAATTCGCTCCTCTGGTGGAGTAGGCCCGGAATAAAGGCCCTCTTCCCGCAAAACATCAAACATTTTATGATAAGCGGGCAACAGCAAACTTTCGGTCTGAAACAACGTTCCATCCATATCAAAAATGATCGCTTCCGGTTTCTTCAACTTCGTACTCATGAGATGACCCAACCCTTCTCTATGGTTCAGTAGATGCTGCCTTCTGCAGGCAGTATGCTTCCGTCTTACGCCCTATGATATAGGATGGCAGCAGGTGTTGTCTATGTACAGGCCAGTGCGCTTGTGATAAATATATCAATATGTTATATTTCGTTTTGATATATAACTCAGATTCTCGGTCAATGGATTCCAACAGAGGGGCGGCAGATATTCATGAACATACAAGATGTAATACTCGGAATTCTATGCAAAAAGCCACATTCCGGCTATGAGATCAAGCGGCATTTCGAGGAGTATTTTTCCTTTTTCTTCGATGCCAGCTTTGGCACCATCTATCCTACACTCAGCAAGCTTGAAGGGCTGAACCTGATTACCAAGGAATCCGTACGGCAGGAAGGCAAGCCGGATAAAAATGTGTACACCATCACAGAGGCAGGTAAAGAGCATTTCCGGAGCTATTTGGTTCAACCTGCGGAAAAAGAAGTGTTGCGCTCGGACTTTCTAATGCATCTCTACTTCGGGGATATGGCGGATGAAGAAACCATGGATACTTTGCTCCGCGAAGGCCTCCAAAACAAGCGGGACATGTACACCGATCTGGAACAGAAGATGAACCAGCTGGACAGCAAACTCAGTCCCCACCAGAAGCTGTGCATTGAGCTGGGTTTGGTGCAATACAAGGCCTTCATTATGAAGCTGGAACATGTGCTGGAATCCAGTGGAGAGGACCCCGCCCCAAGCTGAATTACGAGACAGCCACAGGGCTTGCGGGATGCCGTCTTTTTGCTTAGACAATCAAAAGGGACCGTAGGGCAATCCACCATTATGGTGTATGCCCTACGGTCCCTTTTGTCTAAAATGTAATGCTGCTGGTTACTGGTTTATACGTGGTCGAAGCTGGCGATCAATTCGTCAAGCACATCTTTGCTGACCATTTTGCCTTTGAAGTTAATGAGGTTTTCCGCACTGCCGGAGAAGATGCAGGTAGGCTCATATTTTCTGAGAATGATCTTTTCCCCATCAACGAAAATCTCGAGCGGGTCTTTTATGTCAATTCCCATCGTTCTGCGTAGTTCAATCGGAATCACGATTCTTCCCAGTTCATCTACTTTTCTTACAATTCCTGTTGCTTTCATCACTATGCATCCTCCCTTAAAATAACACTTAATAATCATTGGTGTTAAAAGCTATCAAAGCTTCTAAATAGTAGAAATGATTAACCTATATCTGCATTGTAAAGTGCTATTTCTTTCCTGTCAATTTTATTTCTACATCTTTTGATATATATCGACAAAATATTCAACAAAGTTTAGAGCAAATTCGACAAAATATTAGGTTAATCACTATTTTATCCAAAATTCATACCCATTAACAGTTTTTTATTTTACAAAAAGAATATAATCCGCTAGAAAACTAAATAGACGCATTTACAGAACAAGAAACCCTCCACCAGCAGAAAGACGGTTTCTGCTGGCGGAGGGTTGATATGAATTTCATAATATCAGTTCATGTCAGAGGATCAGACTTGAATTTCGAATAGGCGGGCGGTCTTGCCCTGCGGGATCGAGACAGTCAGCACACCAGCCGGCTTGTCCCAGCTCCAATCCGAATGATGCTGCTTCGGATAAGCACAGCGTATTTCCGCAGCCTGGCCCTGCAGCCCGGGAATCGGAAGCCTAACTTCTGCTTCTTCTCCGGCAATCCGCCAGACTGCGAGATAGCGTGTATCGCCATAGCGCAGCCCAAAGCTGACCCATGCGCCTTCACTATCAGGCAGGCCCAGCGGCCAGAACGGCGTCGCCTGCGGAATGTAGGCGCGGATGGATTTGTAATAATCCAAGGCTTCCTTCACCAGTTCTCTGCGCCGGGGCTCAAGCTCCGCCAGATGTCCGCTCTGGTGCACACGGAGCAGCAGTGCGTTGACCATGTTGAAGATGACCTCTTCATCATCACCTTCACGCAGCGGGTAGGACCAGACAGCTGATTGCTCCGGCGTGAGTGCTGCCGGCGACCCTGCGGCAATTGCCGCGTACTGCACATAGTCCTCCTGATCGCTGGTCGACTGGATGCTGTGCCGGCTGAGCATGGCATAGTCCATTCGCATGCCGCCGCTGGAACAATTCTCGATCACCAGATCCGGGTAACGGATGAAAATGCTGTCCAGCCAGGCCAGATAAGCCCGGTTATGCTGCAGCAGTCCGTCGCCGAAGCTGTCAGCATCCGTCTCCGTCCCTATGCCTGCATTGATGTTATAGTCCATCTTGATATAGCCGACTCCATACTGCTCCACCAATCTGGCGATAACTCCATCAGCGTGCGCAATAACCTTCGGACTCCGGTAATCCAGCTGATATCGGCTGCGGTCCTTCACCCGTTTGCCATGGCGCATGAAGAACCAGCTGTCATCGGTCTCAGCCAGCTTTGGACTGTTGATCCCCATCACCTCAAGCTCCAGCCAGAGGCCGGGAATCATCCCTTTGCTGCGGATATAATCCAGCACATATTTAATCCCCTCCGGGAAGCGCTCGGCGGAGGGCTCCCACTGCCCGACGCCATCCCACCATTCTCCCGGTGCATACCAGCCTGCGTCGATGCAGAAATATTCACAGCCGACATCGGCGGCGGCATCAATCAGCGGCAACAGCTTCTCCGTCGTCGGACTGCCCCACAAACAGTTCATATAGTCATTGAAAATAATCCGCAGCAGCTCGTTATCCTCATTCGGACGGCGGATTATCCGCCGGTAGGCGGTAAGCTGTTCTGCTGCTCCCTGAAAGCCATCCTGCACTGCGCCGACGGCTACCGGAACCGAGGTGAATTCCTCGCCCGGCTCAAGCTTCAGCCACCAGTGGTTGTCATGCTCGGTCGGTCCGCTGACCAGCAGTGTGAGCTGATCCACTTGATCGGTCAGCTCCCAGTGCCAGGAACCGTTATGCTCAATCTGCCAGAACAGGCTTGTCCCGCTCTCCTTGTTGTGCAGGACAGCCATGGGGAGCAGTTCTGCCGCCGACCAGGAGCCGGTGTTGCTGGCGGCGATACGCTTGGAGCCACGGTCCGCCAGATGGGACATGCCCAGCTCCGGCAGGCGGTAGGTCCGCCATTGCAGCTCACTCTGCCATCCGCTGTGGGCAAGGGTGACCTCTATTTTGTCGTTACGGTCTCCGGTGCCTTCCTTATCTACTCCGGTAAGCGCAAAAGTCGAAAGATATTCGACAGCGGCTACTTCCGTACCTTCGTTCTTCAGCACCGTCCAGCAGCGGACTGTCTGTACGCCGGTATAAAACTGAATATGCTGTTCGGCTCTAATTCCGGAAACCGGATCAACCAGACCGATCTCCAGCTTGCGGCCAAGGGCATTTACGCTGTCCTTATGACCTGCATATTCCATCCGCAGCCCCGGGTAGGATGCGCGGTGCGTGCGCCCGTGATACTCATCCCTGTCCTCGCCTGAGAGCTGCAGTTCCAGCAGCCGGAACCCCGGTTTGCTCTTCTCCGCAATTACTCCATCCTCTAATGGCGCTGCACCAAAATGCAGCAGCCGGACATCCTGCTGCTCCGTAATTTCAATCGTAAGATAAAGTCCGTTTTCGGCAATTTCAATGAGCTTGCTGTCCATATATCATTTGGCCTCCTGACAAATGTGGTTGTCTCTACCCTGCTTTGTGTCTCCTAATTATAAGGTGTCTTTTGTATTCGTAACTAAAGATTTTTAGATCTGTTGCAAAAGTGAAGAAGTAACGGAGGGGAAGTTTGGAATTGGAGGAGCGGTAGCGGCCGGAAATCCAAACATTCCCCGCAGTTACGTCAAGCCACTGGTGCTTCCCGCCCCGAAATCTGTGTTACATAAAAAAGACGGCTTATCCGGTAAATGAAATCTTACCTTCAAGAGCCGTCCCGGGATGGAAGCGATTCAAATCTTATTGTTCAGCTGATCCGAATTGAATCCAGGCTTTTTGAATTTCATCGATGGCCTGATCCTTGGATTTGCTGCCGCCGATGTATGCCTGCATCAGCTCGCCGAATTTCTGGTGGAAGGTATCCAGAGAGTAGTTGACCGACAAGTCGCCGGATTTCTCGGTTTTGAGGATTTCTACCATTTCCTTAGGCATTTGCAGGTCAGGCATTGGAGCATCCTTGATTGGTGGAATTACTTTTGCCACCGTGGAGAACCAGTTTTTACCGTACTCGGAAGTATACAGCCAGTTGAAGAATTCAATGGTTTCCTTAGCTACAGCGGAATCCTTGTTAATGCGCAGTGCCTGGTCAGCACCGGTAATAATCTGTGCCTGCTCTGGCTTGTCGCTGACCGGATATCCGGCGATGCCGAGATCAAAGTCAGGGGTAATCTTTTTGATGGCTTCTTCATCCCATGCGCCTTTACCCGTCATAAACGCTGCTTTGCCAAGAGCGAAGTCACTGACTTCCGCATTGCTGTCGCGTTCCAGCGGCTTGTCCGTTCCGTGTTTGACCGTGGTGTCAATGAAGTTGAAGAAGTTGTTGTACAGTACAGGATGATCCTTGAAGGTAGTATCTCCGGCGATGAATTTGCCTACAAGTGTCTTAGCATCCATGCCGGCATCCGTAGCGGCCGCATCCACGAAGTGTTGGAAGATGTGTTTCCAGACCCACCACTCTTTATAAGCGTTGGCAAAAGGCGTAATTTTTTTGGCTTCGAGCTTGGTGATGGCATCATCCAGCTGGGCTGTAGTTTTTGGAACTTCGGTAATGCCTGCATCAGCAAGCAGCTTTTTGTTGTACATCAGGACGAACAGGTTACCTTTGACCGGAAGTCCAAGCACCTTGCCATCTGAAGAGGTCATGTTGGAGCGGACCGCATCCGTCATCGCACCTGCCAGCGGTTCGTTGGTCAGATCGGCACTGTATTCAGCAAAAGTGTCGATATCTCCGCCAGCTGTAGTCTGGAAGACGTCCGGTGTGCTGCCTGCGGCAATTTTCGATTTGAGGACCGTATTATAGTCGGCCTGCATAATTTCCAGGTTGATGGTAACGTTCGGCTTTACCTTTTTGTATTCGGCAATGTAAGCATTGAAAGCATCAGTGTATTCAGGAGATGCGGTGAACATATTAATCGTGACAGGCTTAGATGAATCTGTAGCCGTATTAGCTGGCGCATTGGTTGCACCTGTGTTGTTAGCGGCATTATTGGTATTATTCCCGCCACAGCCGGCCAGCAGTCCTCCTGCGAGCAGCATACTCGCGGATAGAGCCATAAATCTTTTTACCTTCATGATGTGTTGCCCCCTTTTCCTCATGTTTCTTGTGGTCTTGGTGTTATTTTAAATAAAAAGAAAAAGGATAAGAATGTACATAAGTGATCTTATGAGGGTAAAAAAGTGTGCTGATGTAACCGTTTCACTTTTCTCCCTCTGCGAGCAGCAGCCGAAATTCAGAAGGTGAACATTCATAGTAATTCCGGAACGCCTTGCTGAAATAGTTCTTGTCCTTATACCCCAGCCTTTCCGAAATATCCTGGATTTTGAGCGCGGGGTCCGACAGCAGATCTTTGGCTTTGTCCATTCTCACCTTTTGCACATACTCATGAATGCCATATCCATATTGGCCCTTGAACAGCTTCATTAAGTATTCTCTGCTCAGGAAGTACTTATCCGTGAACATCGATATTTTTATATTCTCGAAATAATGGTTATCAATGTATGCTTTAATATTTTCCAGCACACTGCCCCGGTCTCCGGCAAGCGATCTGCTGATTTCTCCGGCATACACATCCAGAATTCGGCTAAGCACGGCCTCGAACTCTCCAAAGGTGGCAAAATCGCTGCCAATCCCAAGCCCCCGCAGCCCTTGGCGCTTTGTACTGAGCAAACGCTCAGGGACCGCATTTAGCTCCTGGGCGATATCCCCCAGCAAAATAATAAACTCCTGAATGGTCCGGTCCGCTTCGCCCAGGCTGAACCTCTCCGAGGTTTTCCATTTGCGCGTAAAATCACTGAGAATGCTCTTCGCATGGCCCGTATTTCCGCTCTCCAGGCTGCTTCGGATCAGCGGCATCCGCCCTGTCAGGGAAGGGCTGTCCTTGGCGGCTGGTTTCGTATATCCCACATTCGAGACTACACTGCTCTTCAGGCTCAGCAGATCGGTCCCATCCAGCGCAGCCGTAGCCAGCTCATAGGACTGCGCAATGTCCAGACAATCACTGTAAGGCTGTCCAAGCCCGCTCGCACAAATCATCCCGAACAGTTCCTTCAGCGTGGATACCGCCTTCTTCATATGATGAAGCGAGAGAAACGCCGCATCTTCCCCGTAGCTGCCTTTCAGGGTAAATATAACGATGAATTCCCGCTCGCTGCGGGGACTGGCAAAGCTGAAGGCCTCGAAATGGCCGTCACTGTTCTCACTCATGACGTTAGTGACGGCAAAATGCAGCAAATCCCGGTCCTCATGGAACCGGTGATGACGCACCTGCTCCAGATTGAGCATCCGAAGAACGCCTACGGCGAAATGATTGCCGGGCTTATCCGCACCGATCAGCGGCAGAAATGCCTCATTGGACTGGTTCTTGAAGCTGCGTTCTATGATCGACAGATACATCTTCTCCTTCAGCTTCGGAAGAGACATATTCAGTGTGATATTACGGTTAATGAACTCGCTCTCCTTCTTACGTTTGGCCTCGAGCACATCGACAGCCTTCCGCAGCGCACTGTTCAGATCCGCACGGTTGACCGGCTTCAGCAGATAATCCACAACCTTGGAGCGGATAGCCTGCCGGGTATATTCAAAATCGTTGTAGCCGCTAATCACAATCAGCAGCAAATCGGGAAATTCATGTTCAGCGATTCTAAGCAGCTCGCTCCCGTTCAGCTCCGGCATCTTCATATCCACTAAGGCCAGATCAATCTTATGCCCGCGGAGCATTTCCAGCCCCATTTTTCCGTCTGTCGCCTCGAGCACCTGGTCAACGCCAAGGCCCTTCCAATCGCCAAGAATATTGATCGCTTCGCGCAGCGGCTCTTCGTCGTCTATGATCAGTACTTTATACATGTTGTCCCAGCCCTCCCCGCGGTAACCGCATATCCATTTGTGTTCCTTGCTCATTGCTGGCAATAGTGAGCCCCGCTTCGTCACCGTATAGAAGCTTCAGGCGGGTATTCAGATTCTTAAGGCCGATGCTCTCCGCATACTCTTCTTCTGCTGAGTCTCCGCCGCGGTCATCCCACTGAATCTGCAAGGTGCTAATTACCTGTTGCAGCCGCTCTTCCGATATACCTGGTCCGTCATCCAATACAGAAATCACGCTATATTCGGGGGTAATATGAGCTTCAATCCGGATGGTAACCGTACTGGATACCTTCTCCAATGCATGCTTGATACAGTTCTCCACCAGGGTCTGAATCGACAGCTTGGGAATTCTCAGCTCCAGGAGACTGTCATCCCAGGCGTATTCCACCTGCATGCGGCTGCCGAAGCGGGCTTTTTGCAGGGCCAGATAACGTTCGATATGCTTCAGCTCCTCCCGCGCCTGCACCACATCTCTGCCGCTGATGCAGTACCTCAGGGTGAGTGCCAGATTATCAACCATCTCGACAATATCATCATTATTATTTTTGAGTGCCTTGGTAGAGATGGCCTGCAGCGCATTATAGAGGAAATGCGGATTAATCTCCGCCTCCAGTGCCTTAAGCACAGCGTTTTTCTCGACAATTTTCATTTTATAGCGCTCATTGATCAGCTCATTAGTTTTTTCCACCATCTTGTTGAAATGGCGTGACAGGTAAGCGATCTCATCACTGCCCTCCACGGTTGCTTCGGCATCAAAGCTCCCGGTACTGAAGCGTTTCATCTGCAGCGACAGGTTCTTCAGGGGACTGGTAATCTTATTGGATGTGAAGCTGACGAGAATGACGGACACCATCAAAAAGAGCAGACCAATCGAATAGCTCAGTTTACGCGTCGTCGTCGCAGCTTCATAGATCTGCTTGTAGGGAATCGGCTTAATGAGCTTCCAGCCTTCCTTTTGGCTGATGTCATACATGACCAGATACTTCTGCCCGCTGTCCGACCAGGTCAAACGTCCGCCTTGGGCTGGAGTCAGCTTCTCCAGCAGCCCCGCTTTTTCACTTTTGAGAACAAATTCACGGTCATCCACCACAAACGGCTGATTGTCGGGACTGACATACATCAGATGCTCCCCCTCATTAAAGGGAATATCCTTCATAATCTCATCCGTCACACTGGAATTGAAATACAGGGACAGCACAGCCTGTGGCTCCCGGGTCACAATGGAACGCAGCAGCCGGTGGTAGCCCATGAAGCTTTTCTCAGTATTGATAGGATAATCGCCACTACTCTCCTCAGGCGACCGATCCATCACAAAGGACTGGTATGAGCGGTTGAAGGGGCTGGCCAGTGCACGCTTGTACCACGACAGATTCTCGATCGGCGGATGCGGTGCCACCCGGACGGTAATATTATAGTTCTCCTTGGTCACATAATAATATTTGTGCTCCTTGATGACGTACAGGTAAATCGCTTCCAGATCATTGCGCGAAAAATATAGATTCTTCAAATAATCCTCTACATACATCTTGGACGCATAGTCCCCGGATTCATGCAGAATCGCGTAGTTGAACTCATCATAGGAGATCTGCGGCAGTGACAGCTGGCCGATCCCGTCCAGATAACTCTCCAGATTACGCCCCACCAGGAGCAGGTTGTTACGGGTGCTGGAAATGCTGCTGTTCACCGATTCTTTGCGCAGCATGCCGTAGGAAATGAACGTCAGTGAGGTCACAACCAGAATAATGATAATCGTGAACAACAGGATCAGCTTGTTCGCCAGACGCCGGGAAATCCGCTCCAGCAAAGGCTCAAACAGCTTGTATAAGATTCTTTTGATGGTGCCTTCCTCCTTCTTGCACGGACTTTGCGGGGAAATGTTCAGTTCACCTTTTTACCCCTAACTGTACTCTTAAATCCATTTTTGAGTATAGGGGTCTGCTCTATAATACACAATATAGACTAACCGGAATGGTTATGTGTGGCAAGCCAGTACAAGACTCCCACCCTATAAATCAAGAAGAGGTGCTTCCATGTTAAAAACACTCGGCAGAAGATGGCGCGAGAAATTAGACTTTGGGCTGTTTACACTCCCCGTTCTAATCTGTATCGCTGTTGCGTTCTACATTCCTTTTGTCATGACCATCCGGTATTCCATGACGAAATGGAACGGAATATCCAAACATCCCAAATTCGTCGGCCTGGACAATTTCAAAATGATCTTCTCAGGCGATACTAACTTTTCCAATGCGGCCTGGTTCACGATCAAATATGCGGTGCTCTACATTGTGATTGTCAACGTGCTGGCGATACTGCTGGCCGTACTGCTCGATATGAAGCTGAAGTCCACCTCATGGCTGAGAGCGGCCTTCTTCATCCCTTACATTCTCAGCCTTGTTATCGTCGGCTTCATCTGGAAATTCATCTTCATGCAGGGCTTCAACTCGCTGGGTGACAGTACAGGCTGGTCGATCTTCGGACTGAGCTGGCTGGGAACGCCGGGGCTGGCATTTATCTCGATTCTAGGCGTTTCAATCTGGCAGTCCATCGGGTTCTATCTGGTAATATATATCGCAGGTCTGCAGTCTGTCCCTGAGGATCTTAAAGAAGCAGCCACAGTTGACGGTGCAGGTGCCATGAGAAGATTCTTCAGCATCACACTGCCGCTGCTCGCTCCATCCATAACGATTTCGGTATTTATGGCGCTGACCAACTCGATCAAGGTGTTCGATGTGATTCTGTCGCTGACCGGCGGCGGTCCCGGAGGAACTACCTACAGTATCGCTTACGATATTTACCGGGATACCTTCCAGAACAATCTGTACGGATACGGAACAGCGAAAGCGCTTATCCTGTTCGTAGCTGTACTGGTAGTGACGATTATCCAGCTGACAGTCTTCAAACGAAGAGAGGTTGAGGCATAATGAAAACAAACAACAACAGAGCAGGCCGGATCATTCTCGAAGTGGTTCTGGTTATCCTCTCTCTTCTGTTCCTGTATCCGCTGTTCCTGACCATTATCAACTCGTTAAAAAACTTCAGCGAGGTCATGACCGACGTAATTGCACTTCCGAAGCATCTGACGCTCAGCAACTACTCGTATGTCTGGAAATTTATCAACTATCCGAGATTGTTCCTGAACAACTTTGTGATTACCGGCCTTGGTCTGCTGGGCATCGTATTCGTCTCATCCATTGCCGCCTATAAGCTGGCACGGACCAAATCCAGACTGAGCGGAATCATCTACTTCCTGTGCATCATGCCGATGCTGATCCCTTTCCAGTCCATCATGCTGACCGTGCTGCAAACCGCCAAGAACCTGAACCTCTCCGAAAGTACCTGGGGACTGGGACTGCTGTACTGGGGATTCGGCGCACCGCTGGCTGTGTTCATCTATCATGGTTTTGTAAAAGGAATTCCGCTGGAAATCGATGAGAGCGCCACAATCGACGGAGCCTCCAGCTTCCGGCTGTTCTTCAGTGTCATCTTCCCGCTGCTGAAATCGGTAACGACAACCATCGTTATCATTGACGTAATGTGGATCTGGAATGACTTCCTGCTCCCGCTCCTGATGGTCAATGGTTCACCGGATACGAAGACCCTGACGCTCGCGGCCTACACCTTCGTTGGACAATATACCTCGGACTGGCAGTATGCAATGACAGCGATGGTAATGGCCGTGCTGCCTTCCATCATCGTGTTCATCTTCCTGCAGAAGTATATCGTCAAAGGCGTTGTAGCCGGCGCCGTGAAAGGCTGATTCGGATTCAACCTGGAAGCTGCTGCTGACAGACAAAAGCCCCGCCCAGCAGAGAAATCTGCTTGGGCGGGGCTTTTGTGGTTCTTTTTGTGCTTGATGAGTGGTTGAAGCGGACTCAGATGACTTTATTTCATGCCTCGGACTTAGAATGGGGGCGAATCGGGCAGGCCTACTACTGCATAGCAGAAAATTGACCCACTCTAACGTCCGCCTATTTCCGTAGTGCCACCCGGTACACCGGAACCGCTGTAACGCTGTGGAACACAGCGGTCGCTTCCCCGGCAAACTGCTTCTCGACCGCCATCGCGGCATCTGCCGCCACAGTCGTGACCCCCTTGCGCAGCGGGGTGGTCTCAAGGATGATCTCTCCGCTTCTCAGTGTATCCCTGAAGCGCGACAGCCCGATCTCCCATGGCGCGCCATTATAGAAATGATCGTGGAAGAGCTGGCCGGCCGCAAAGGCATAGCCGACATTTCCGGTGTAATCGATGCTTAACAGCACCTCTTCCACGCCCTCCAGGAGGTCCGGTGCAAGTTGAAGCGCGATTTTGTGGTCATGAATCCGGTGGATATCCAGCCGGATCTCCTTGGCTGGGAGTTCCAGATCGAAGCTGTGGAACCACTCCTCTCTATGCTGCGCAATCGAGCAGGCGGCGTGCACCGTTGTCCACCGGGCAGGCGCCGCCGGACCGCCGGCATATTCCCGGAAGGAGAAGCTGCTCTGACCGCTGCTGAAGAATTCAATGCCGTCCTGCGTCTGTACAGGCGGAACTTCCGAGAAAATAATCCGCTGCTGCCCTTCATCCTCCATCTCCCACAGCATGGTGGCTTCTTTGGCATTCATAGCGTAAATACGGATCTCCCGGGCTCCTTCCTGTGTAATCCGGATCATTCCCGGACGGTCATGCGGAATAAGAACCGTGTACTCGTTCCCCGGACCTTTTTCGACCGTTCCGGTGTCTGCTAATATTCCGGTAATGGCTGCATGTGCATCAATCAGAAACTCCCCGTCCACACCCTCCGGCATCGAGAAAAAGTACGTAGCCGCATCCGCAGACTCCACCCGCGTCACTGGCTGGGCTGTAGCAAAGCGCAAATTCAGCCCGTCCAGTGCAAAGTTGAACGGAAAGATAAACGACGCGTTTTTGCGGACGGTTAGCGAGCCTTTTCTTGGGAATTCAATGGTTTCGTCAGCCAGTAGAATGGCGAACCGGACATCCTCATGGGTGTCCATCACGACATGATCCTGATAGTTATTCACGAACAGGAACCCGGCTTTGCCGTCTGTGCGGACGGCATACCGCAGCGAATGCGCATCTTCAGGAGTGATGGTCTCCGCACCATCCGGCAGGACGGTGGCCATTGGCGCAAGCCGTTCCCCGAACCGGTGCAGGAAATAATGCAACGGCCGCAGCAGATGAGCTGAATCCCGGATCTGCCCGAACTCTCCGATCGGTGCCTGGAAATCATACGTGATTCTTGGCGTGGTGCTCTCATTCAGGTAGCCCGTTTTTCCTATTGGATTCGTACCGCCATGGAACATATAATAGCCGACAAAATTGCATCCGCCCCCAATCTTCATCAGGCTCATTGCCATCACACTTTCCGGCTCCACCTGGAACCGGGACAGATACCAGGTCTGCATCCCTCCGCCCATTTCACAGCAGGCAAACGGATATTTAGTCTTGGGATAGGGAGGGTTGAATTCACCCGTCTCAGCAGCTTCATTATGGTAATTCACAAATACATACTCCGGTGTCGGCTTCTGGTCAGGATTCTGCTCGCTGATGCTCCACGGCGTATAGGCATAGCCGCCATACAGCGGAAGCACCTCATCCTCCAACAATGGCGCAGCGCCCCAGCCTGTACTGGTATAGAAAGGCGCAACCATTCCTGCCTCCTCTGCATACTGCTTAAGCAGACGCATATGCTCGGAGCCGGCTTCGCCGCCAAGTCCGCCGCTCAGGTACTCATCCCCTTGCTTCGCGGTCAACTCCCACAAGGCGGCAGCGGCATTGAATTCGTTCTCCAGCTGAATGCCAACCACCGGCCCTCCGTCTTTGAACATCTGCCCCGCCGCCTGTATTCCAATCTCATGGAACAGCCTGTGGACATAATGCAGATAACCTTCATCATTGGAACGCACATCGAAGGAACGCCCGAACAGCCAGTCCGGCAGCCCGCCGTTGCGGACTTCCCCATGGCAGAAGGGACCCACACGCAGGATGACATATATTCCATTCTGTGCGCACAGCTCTACGAATTTCCGCACATTGCGGTTGCCCTGCCACTCGAAGACCCCTTCGATTTCCTCATGATGATTCCAGAAGATGTAGGTAGCCACAATATTGATTCCGGAACCTTTCATCTTACGGATCTCCGTCTCCCAGCAGTCTTCCGGGTAACGGGAATAATGGAATTCGCCGCAGATGGCAAAATATGGCTTGCCGTTCAGTTCCATATAGTAGTTGGTGAAGCTAATGTGATCTCCCTTCGGATGGGTTCCGCCCAGCCGTAAGGTCGCCGGATAAATGTCTTTCGGGGCAATGCCCGCATGAATGGTATAAGTCATATTTTGCAGCTCCTTTTCTATATAAATAAGGGCTGCCCCAAAGCAAATGCTTTGGAGCAGCCCGGAAGCCGTTACATAAGCTTCACTCTTATTCAGCTATTATTTTTTTGCAGCCAGGAAAGCATCGATTTGGGCTTGCATTTCCGTCTGAACCTTGTCAATACCAGCGGCTTTCAACTGCTTGATCAGGTCAGCCTGGCCTTTTTCGATATCATCAATCAAACCATATTCCAATGGAATAGCGTAGCGCAGCATTACGTTTCCGATATTCGCCACTTCGTTCTTCACTTTTGCGGAATCGAAGACAAAGGTTTCCAGCGGGAAGTGGTACACGCTTGACTGCCAAGTGTTGAACATATCGTCAGCTTCTTTCGGATAAGCCGCATCTTGACGGTTCAGCGGGGAATTCCAGCCCCAGTTCGAGAAGCCTGTGTAATTCGCAGCCGCAGGGCCGGCAGTGAACTTGTCATCGCCTTGAGGAACATAGTTGGTTCCGGCAATACCGTACATCGTCAGATCGTGGATTTCCTTGTCATTCTGCAGCAGATCAATCAGCATCAGGGAACGTTCAGCGTTCTTCGAGGTTGCATGAATGGACATCCCGTTCTGGGTTGCGATGGCAGCAATTTTCTTCTTGTCTGGAGTAAGATCGGCAATAGCCAGCTCCACATCCGGTTTGTCACGGCGCATTTCGGCAAGGTTAGCTGCTACAGTACCCAGGTTGTGGGCATAAGAGGAAACCTTCTCTGCTTTGACATCCTGCCATACATCATTTTTGTTGCTCACTACGTTCTTAGACCATGCGCCATTATCGGCCAGATCTTTATAGTATTTCAGCAACGATGTGAATTCTGGTGTGTCATAAATGTCGAATATTTTACCAGTAGCATCATCCAGCTTGTAAGCCAGTGGCAGCAGGTTTGCATCCACCAGGTTGAAGTTGTTGTTCTGCTCCAGCAGGATTTGATCCAACTCATGGAACTTCCAGCCATCGGCAGGTTTTGCTCCGAACGCATTCATGCCTTTTTCATTCTTAGCAATCGTTTTCAAGTAATTGGCATAGGTTTCAGGACTGTTGATTGCCGGAAGATTGTATTTCTTGCGCAGGTCTTCACGATACAGGACAACTTTGTCGGTAACTTCCACATTATTGTTCGGAACCATGTAGAGCTTGCCGTCCACTTTCGCTTGTTCCCAGTTCACTTTAGGCATCGCTTCCCAGGTTTTTGGCATATACTTGGACAGCATATCATCCGTCAGCTCCAGAAACCCGCCTTTGAGTGCCTGATCGTTATAGAAGGCCCAGTTCGCTGTATACACGAGGTCAAAATCCTCATTCGCTGCGAATTTCAGCGGGTACTTCTGGGTCCAGTCAGACCAGTCCAGGAATTCTGTTTCAACCGTAGCATTGATTTTTTCTTTCAATTTGGTGTTGAGCTCTCCGAATACCTTGTCGTAATCGCCAGGCTGGCCGCCGATCAGAAGCATTTTGAGCTTGACCTCTTTGGAAGTGTCAGGAGCGCCGGAATTCGTGGCTGCCCCTTCTGTAGCTTTTGCTCCGGCGTTTGTGGCTTCCGCAGCTGTATTGTTGTTGTTGCCGCCTCCGCATGCACTGAGGATTGTACCCAGTGTCATCATCGTTGCCAGCGTAACTGTAAGTTTCTTTTTCTTGTTTGTCATGGCAGATAGTGCCCCCTAATGAATTAGTATTGGGTTTATATTGTGTTGATAACCGGGTTGCCCCGGAATTATCCTTTGACAGCACCAACAGTGAGCCCTTGCACAAAATACTTTTGAATGAATGGATAAGCAAGCAGGATAGGGCCTGTAGCCACAATCGTCATGGCCATCTTCAAGCTTTCTGTAGGCAGATCGGAATTCACTACCGCACCTGAAGCCATCATAGCCTTACGCATGCCATCCATGTTACCCAGCATTTTGTAGAGATAGTATTGCAGCGGCATAAGCTCGGACTTGGAAATAAAGAGCAGTGCATTATACCAGTCATTCCAGTAGGCCAGTGCGATGAACAGGCCGATGGTCGCCAGCGCAGGCTTGGACAAAGGCACAATCAGCTGCATGAAAATCCGGAAGTCACCCGCTCCGTCAATTTTGGCAGATTCCGTAATGGCATCCGGGATGCTGCTCATGAACGACTTCATTACGATAATGTAGAATACATTCATCATCATGGGCAGAATCAGTACAAGCAGCGTATCTTTGAGATGCAGGTAGTTGACGATCATCAGATACCACGGCACCAGACCCCCGCTGAACAATGTAGTGAAGAAGAAGAAGAAGGAGAAGCGTCCACGCCATTTGAAATCTCTCCGCGACAGCACGTAAGCTGTCATTGAAGTCAGAAACAGTCCGAACAAGGTGCCGATTAAGGTTACAGAGATCGTTACACCGTAAGCTCTGAGCATATCAGCCGGATACTTAAACAGCAGGCTGTAGGCATCTGTGGAAAAATCGGTCGGGATCAGCTGGAAGCCTTTCTCGATAATGGTGCTCTCCTCGCTAAGAGAGGAGGACACCACCAGAATGAAGGGAAAGATACAGAATATTGCAAGCAAGGTAAGTGACACATATCCGATAACCGACAGAAGCAGACGGTCCGTATTAACACGCTTGCGCACCTTTGTGGTTGGAATCTTTGCAGTAGTACTCATGGCATTACCTCCTTTTCTTAGAATAGGGCACGGTCTTTATCGTATTTGCGTACAGCATAGTTGGCCAGCATGATCGTTACAAAACCAAGCAGGGATTGATAGAAGCCTGCCGCAGCGGACATTCCAATCTCATTCGAGGTTGTGAGCGACCGGAATACGAAGGTATCAATAACGTCCGTGGATGAGAACAGCAGACCGTTGTTGCCGACCATGTTGTAGAACATCCCGAAGTCACCCCGGAAGATGTTGCCGATTGCCAGCAGAACCAGGATGATCACTGTAGGCATCAGGTTCGGAACCGTAATCTTCATAATCCGCTGGAAAATATTCGCACCGTCAATTTCGGCTGCTTCATACATTTCTGTATCAATGCCTGTGATAGCCGCCAGATACATAATCGTTCCATACCCCAGTGTCTTCCAGGCAGACACAACCACGAGAATAACCGGCCAGTAAGAGGCAGTATTGTAAATGTCAACCGGCTCCATACCGAGACCCTTCAGCAATACGTTAACGGTACCCACGTCGAAGTTGAACAGGTTGTACGCGATGGCTCCAACCACAACCCAGGAAATGAAGTAAGGCAGGAATAACATCGTTTGTGTTATCTTCCGGAACCATTTGCCGGCGACCTCAAACAGCAGGATGCCCGCAAAAATTTGAAGCACGTTGTTCACAACGATAAATGCAATATTGTACAGCGCCGTGTTTCGGGTTACGCGCCAGGCGTCACCAGAGCCAAAGAAGAATTTAAAGTTATCCAGTCCGTTCCACGGGCTGCCGAAGACACCGCCTGTGTAGTTAAATTGCTTAAACGCCAGTACGATACCCGCCATGGGCACGTAAGCGAATAACAGGAAGAACAATACCGCAGGAGTCAGCATGAGCAGCAAAGCCTTGTGCTTCTTGACATCATCCCAGAATCCGTGTTGTTTCTGTTTCATCTCGAATCCCCTTTCCATGTCACTTTTCTCTATAGCTTTATTATAGAGAACCGCTTACCTGGTGTGGATTCAGCCCATCAACTAAAAGTAATACTTTTTCAACGATCATTTGAAACCGTTGCTATTCTAAAAATGCAAAAACGTTGCCCGGGGTCTGAAAACGGCCGGGGCAACGTTTTTGCGGCTATATTTTATGCTTTTTGCGGTACTCTCCCGGCGTCATACCCGTGATCTGTTTAAACTGCCGGTTGAAATAGATAATATTCTTATAGCCCATGCGTTCGGCGATCTCATATATTTTGAGAGTCGGATCGCTAAGCAGCTCGGATACCCGGTTCGTCTTACGTTCATTCACGTATTCACTGAAGGGAAGCCCATATTCCTCCTTGAACAGAAAGCCCAAGTAATTAGGAGTGAAGTCAAAATGGGCCGCCACCTCTTTTAATGTAATCTTCTTCTCCAGATTCTCCTCAACATAGCGCATAATCTCATCAATCAGCTTGCGCTTCTGCCGCTGCCGCTTCACGTACAACAGCTCCGATAGCTCGAAGAATCTGCGCCGCATCCAGGAGAGGATATCATGAATGGTCTCGAACTGGAACAGGATATCCGGCTGATGGGATTCCCATTGCAGCAGTTCGTACAGATTCTCGTTCTGCTGCTGAAGGTCAGCATGAAGCTTGGAGGTAATGCGGATGATCAGCTCATAGACTTCCTTCCTTCCGGCGCCGGGAAGGTCCTTCGTGAACAAAACCATCAGATGATCATCTATCGCTACGAGATCATACTGGATGATAGCCTCCAGAAGCTGATCTACCGTTTGTTCAATTTGCCCGCCGGGTGTTCCCTTTGGCGAAGATTGTATGGTATCGCGAATCAGGCGGTTCTTGCCCAGCAGCCACTTCGCACTCAGCGCCGCTTGCGCTTGCTGGTAGGACCCGTGTAATCCTGCCTCTTCTGCTGCGTATTGTCCTACACCTACAGTTACCGTGCAGGGTGATGAATCTGCTACTTTGCGGATCAATTCCTCCAGCAGACTCAAAAAGCTGTCCTGCGGGAGTGAAGACAGAATAACAAACCGGGTATGGTGGACAGCGATCCAGATGCCCAGCTTGGCATCCTCGACAAAGGCTTTAATCACCCCGGCAATTTGCCGCGTAATGCTCCGGGTGTCTTCCTCGGACCAATCGCGCATTTTCCACTCCAGATCATCGATCTCCACAATCGCCGCGGCTGCGCCTTTCTGCAGCAAGGGATTCAGGAGACTCCGCAGATGCGGCTCCGCTGGCTCAGGCGAGGCCTCATCGAACCAGCGCAGAAGAAGCTCCTTGTTCACCAGGGACAAGGCTTCGGTGAAGGAGCGGTCCTGCTCTCTTTCCTGCTCCATGTTGGTGCACAGTGTCCGCAGCATATCGTACAGGTCCTTATCTTGAACGGGCTTCAGCAGATATCCCGAGGCATTGATCTCAATCGCCTCCTTGGCATAACTGAAATCCTCATGTCCACTGATGAACACAATTTTGGTCTTAGGACTCAGCGCCTTGGCCTTGCGCGCAAATTCAGTACCGGTCATAATCGGCATCCGGATGTCAGATAAAATAATATCGACCTGTATTTCCTCCATAATTTTCAGCGCATTAAAGCCGCTGCTCGCGGTGCCCACTACGGTAATATTTAATCCGCTGGCCAGCACTCTTCGGCGCATCCACTCCAGATCAATGGCTTCGTCGTCCACCAGCAATACGTTAATGCTCATATCTTAATGTTCCTCCTGTGTCAGTACAAGCTGCAAATTATGGGGTAAATTCTACATCCTGCTCTTCATTGTCCTTCATCCCGGCGGGAAGCAACAATTGAACGGTTGTGCCTGCGCCATAATAGCTCGCAATGGTCACTCCGTAGCTGTCCCCGTATCTAAGCTTGATCCGCTCATTCACGTTCTTCACTCCATAACCCCCGGCCTGACTCGGTCCTTGCATCATTCGTTTGATGTCCGCAGGACGCATGCCAATTCCATTGTCGATGATTTTCAGCTCAAGATTATTGCCTATCCGCCGGCCGGTCAGACGGATCGCAATCGTCTCCCCAAACCAAGCATGCTTGAAAATATTCTCAACAAATGGCTGGAGTACCAGCTTGATAACCTGCATGTGCAGAATTTCCTCGTCTACATCCACATATACCGTGAACGCATCCGCATATTTAACCCGCTGGATTTCAAGGTACGTAGCGACCTGCTCCAGTTCCTTCTCCAGTTCAATATAGACATTACCCTGATTCAGCGTTAACCGGTAAAAGCGCGAGAGTCCCTGTACCATCCCTGTGACTTTGTCAATCTCCCCGAGGTTTGCCAGGCTGCTTATCGTTGAAAGTGTATTATACAGAAAATGCGGATTAATCTGCGCCTGCAGCGCTTCCAGTTCCGCTTGCTTCTTTTGGATGCCCTGCACATACACGCTGTTGATCAATTCCTGAATATTGATTGCCATCACATTGAAGGAGTCCGCGATCTGTACAAATTCATCATTGCCTGAGAAGCGGATGCGCTTCTGGAAGTTCCCTTCCTGGAAGGACCGCACCAGCCCCACGATCCGGCTCATCTTGCGCCCGGACAGACGCGCCACCACATAACCAATTACCGTCATCACCAGGAAGCTGAGGGCACATACTGCAAAAATTACACGGCGCAGCCTGCCGGCATCCTTCGTTAAATACGTGTAGGGCACCAGAGATTCGATGACGAAGCCGCTGCCGGGAATCTTTTCATGCAGACTCAGGAAATTACTGCCCGGTTCATCATAATTCGCCGTGCCGCGCTGGAACAGAATATCGCCGGTGGTCTCTTCCACAAGCCTGAGGGTAATTCCCTCCTCCAGCGGGAAGGTGTCAAAGCCCCCGAACAGATCCTCAAGGGATACGGTGATGCGAACATAGCCGATTACCGTTTTGTAATCGCTGAAATTAACCAGCCTGCGGACATGCGAAAGGTTACCCAGCTTCTTGTCCGTATCAATCTGCAGCCAGAGATTGTCCCGTTTCGAATCTTTGAGGGACTTGTACCACTCGCTATCAGCGATATCCTTAAGCGGCAGAATATAATAATCACTGTCTAAGATCGGCTCATTCAGATTGTCGCCGGATACAATGTTCAGATCACTGTTTGGCGTATAGAGCATGAAACGGATCTTGTTCCCGAACAGCTGCAGCGGTGCCGTGATCTGCGGAACGATCTGGTCGATCATGGCGAGATAGATATCAAACGGCGTACCTTTGAGCTCAAGGGCGCGCTGAAACGGCTGGCTTCCAAACAGGTTGTCCGACATTCGCTGAATTTCGTCCATTTGGTAGCGGATATTGTTCCTTGACTGTTCCATTCCCGTCCGGATGTTCGACTCGGCCATCTCCGTCCGCGAATCAGTAAGCATGGAATAGGAGATATAGCCGATCGTTACATCGGTAAGAAGGACCAGCAGCAGATAGGGAATCATCATTTTATAGGTGAAGGGCATATATTTCTTCAGCTTGGGCATCAGTTGCAGAACATCCTTTGGTATGGATTCAGATATGTCTATATTATCGTCCCCATCCCCAGAAATAAATAGGCATCAGAAGAAATAGCTTCGCCGTCCTCTGAAAGAGGCCGCATCCGTTTCAGTCGAGAAACACAGCAAAAGCGCCGGAATTCCTTCCGTCGCTATTTTTTTTGCTATTTAGGAGCCGGTAACGGCATGTAATACTACTTCTGCCGGTATAAGTCCTGTTGATACTGCCCGTACGGTAACCGGACCAACTTCGGTGGAAGACTGGATCAAGGCCAGGCACCAGCCATTGAATGCCCGGCGGACAGGTGCCTTATCCGGCTCATGGCTGCTGGGATTGCCGTTGCCTACTCCAAGAAGAATTCCGGCACCTTCCACTTCGAAGCGGATTTCAGGGTCTGCGGTTGGAACAATATGTCCGTGTTCGTCCACTACAGCCACGCGTACCGGAATGGTATCCGAGCCGTCTGCTTCAACCTCAGTCCGGTCAGGGTATAGGCAGATCTGATGCGGCTGACCCGCCGTAACCACCGCTTTCTCAGCTACGATCCGGCCATCCCGCGTTCCAAGTGCTTTTAACTCCCCTGGTTCATAGATGACTTCCCATGACAAATATCCTGTCCGGTCAACCTGCTGTTCACCCAGACTTCTGCCATTCAGAATCAGTTCAACTGTAGCTGTATTGGAGAACACCCTCACTTCAATCGGCTGTCCCTCAGAACCCGGCCAATTCCAATGCGGCAGCAGATGAACCATAGGTTCTTCCTTCCAGACGGCTTGCATGTAGTAATAGCTATCTTTAGGGAAACCACAGGTGTCCATCAGCCCGAAATGGGAATTCACACATGGCCACAGGTAAGGGGTAGGCTCTCCGCGGTAATCGAACCCGGTCCACATGAATACCCCGGTAAGAAAACGGTGGTTAACGGCATCGCTCCACGCCCGTTGCGGAGTACAGCCCCACGAAGGGATATTCGTGCCGTATTCGGAGCAATAGCCGCGCACCGGATCATCCTCGTAGATGCCCCTGGTTACCGTATAGCTCGCGCATTCACTGCCGATCATAGGACGCTCCGGATGCAGCTCATGGTCCCGGATATCCAGATGATCCCGGTGTCCGTAATTGTAGCCTGTAATATCAACAACCTCATTATATCCATTCTCATACCAGCCATGGTTCATAGCCGCTGAGGTCGGGCGCGTTGGATCAATCCGGCGAACGGTATCCGCGAGTGTCTTCAGAATACGTCTGCCGGTTATGCTGCCTTCCAGTACCTCCTCATTCTCCAGATTCCAGATCATGACAGATGGATGATTACGGTCCCTGTACAGCATCCGCTTCAGCTGGGCTATGCCATTCGGGCTGCTGTCAAGCTTGCGGTTCTCATCCATCACCAGTAGTCCCATCCGGTCACAGAGATCCAGCAGTTCAGGGGTAGGCGGGTGATGCGCACTGCGGTAGCTGTTAGAGCCCATCTCTTTAAGCAGCTTCAGCTTATATTCAATGATACTGTCAGGCAGCGCCACTCCCACTCCCGCAAAATCCTGATGATTGCAGGTGCCTTTGATCAGCAGCGGTTCTCCATTCAGGAACAAACCCTGCTCCGGATCAAACCGGATGCTGCGGATACCAAATGATGTCTCATACCGGTCCACCACGGTTCCCTCATGTTCCAGGATGGATATGGCTTTATAGAGGTACGGGTGCTCCGGCGACCACAGCGAAGGCTGCTCCACTCTGAAAATCTGCTCAAGCTCCGTCTCCCCGTACCCGTCCACAACGGCTTGCGCCGCAGAAGCAGCTACCTGTCTGCCTGCAGCATCGTATATTTCTGTGTGCAGCGAGACCGCCCGGCCTTCTGTATATTCATTGCAGATACGGGTGCTGACATGCACCCTGGCCTGCTGTTCCCTCACATCCGGTGTCGTGATATAGGTTCCATACTCCGCTACATGGAGGCGGTCCGTCTCTTCGAGCCACACATGGCGGTAGATACCGCAGCCCTCATACCACCATCCCTCATTCTCCAGCGCGTCTACCTTGACTAATAGGACATTCTTACCTTCCCCGCCATAACGAAGCACATCGGACAGATCATAGGAATATCCGGTGTATCCTCCCCGATGCTCGCCAATGAAATGTCCATTGACCCATACGGTGCTCACCCCAGAAACTCCGTCGAAGGATACCGTCCATTTACGCGCTGCGCCTTCTGCCGGGAGCTCGAAGCTTTTGCGGTAAAAGCCGATTCCACCCGGCAAATAGCCATGGCTGCCATCCCTCGAGCCGAGCGATGCATCCTGCACATACTGCTGCTCCACACACCAGTCATGCGGCAGCGATACTGCTTTCCATTCCAGCTGCTGATGGCCCATCCCTTTATCGTTAAAAGCAATATCCAGCCATTCTCCCTCCTGCAAGGAACCACAGTCGGTAATCCCGCCTGTCATACCGGCCTTAACTGCATATGGAATGCGGATATCCCCTTTGTAAAAACTCCAATCCTCATCAAACCGGCTTCTGCATCTCCCTGCTGTCACACTCACTAACGACCGCCTCCTTACTAGACTATATTCACATTGTAGAGTAGATTATTAGAATATAGTTAGCACAATGCTAATATGGAACAGCACAAATTGAAGGTGAGGGATACGCATGCTTCTGCCCTTCCGCCTGTCCGCGGATGATCTGAACCCACGGCTGCCGCTGGCCCTGTACAACGTTGGTTGCCATGAGCAGCATCCGATCTCCCGCCCGTCCGGTTATCTTGTGCCGCAATGTTTCATCGCATTCAGGGGCAAAGGCCGGGTACGCTTCAAGGACGGGAAAAGCCTGACTATCGGGGCTGGTCAGGCGCTTATTCTGCCGGCGGGGCAGCCTCATGAATACTATGCGCTCCCTGGTGAACCCTGGCTGCTTGGGTATATCGGGTTCAAGGGCAGGATTGCGGAAGAACTGATCACCGGCTGCGGCCTGCCTTTCAGCACAGAGATCTGTCTGACAGACGCGGAGGCCCTGTTGAATCCTCTGAAACAGCTATGGGAGCTTGCGGACCAGTCCGAAACCTCCCGGGCTGCATATATCTCCGGCAGACTCTATGAATTTGTCCTGTTGCTGTCGGAGATGGCTGAGCTCTCCACTGGTCCTGATTCTCTTCCGGTCAGCAGCCCTGCACAGGAAGCATTACGCCGCGCCGCCGGGTATATGCAGGAACACTTCACCGAAACGCTGCAGATGTCCAACATTGCCCATGTTGTGGGGTACTCGGTACAGCATTTCATGCGGATTTTCCGTGAGGCCTACGGCATTACTCCTCATGCATATTTACAGGGCCTGCGTCTGAATCAAGCCGTGAGGTGGATGGAGGAGTATCCGGACATGCCCATCAAAGAAATCGCCGGCCGCCTGGGGCTGGAGCCCAATTATTTCATCCGTGCCTTCAAGAAGGCTTACGGGATAGCACCGGGAAGGTACCGGGGGAATCTATGGAATAAAGCTGGACTCTAATACAAAACAAGATATTTAGGCTGGCCTGACGGAACCTGAATGGTTGCCCAACTTTTCCTTTCCCCATATTGCCTGCCCACGCCGAATTCAAAGGTATTTTCACCTCTGATCTCCCCATTTTGCCTGCCTGTGCTGAATTCAGAGGTACTTTTACCTCTGATCTCCCCATTTTGCCTGCCTGCGCTGAATTCAAAGGTACTTTTACCTCTGATCTCCCCATTTTGCCTGCCTGGGCTGAATTCAGAGGTACTTTTACCTCTGATCTTCCCATTTTGCCTGCCCACGCTGAATTCAGAGATATTTTTACCTCTGATCTCCCCATTTTGCCTGCCCACGCTGAATTCAGAGGTATTTTCACCTCTGATCTCCCCATATTGCCTGTCTGCGCCGAATTCAGAGGTATTTTTACCTCTGATCTCTTAAACAGCAAAAAGCCCAAGCGATAATCCAGCTAATCGCTCAGGCTTTGCTTTGGGACGGATATTCTGTTCTACTTATTAGTGTTCCGTTCAGTTGGTTCCGTTCAGCACTTCCGTTCAGCACTTCGGTTCAGAGCTTTTCGCTAACCGCTCCATTCGCCGCTACACGGGCATTGAACGAGAGCTGGTTCATCCGTTTGATCGTATCTTGATTATAGGCTTCCCCCATAAAATTGGGCTGGCCGCCGATAATCTTGACCGGAGTAATTCTGCCGGATATACCATTGTTGCTGATCTCAAAGTTCACCAGCATAGAATGAAGTGTCTTGTCGCCGCCGCGAGTTGAACGGTTGAACACAAAATTACCCAGCGAATAATAGATCGGTTTGTGCTTGTAGTACTCAATCCCCATCAGACAGTGGCTGTGCGCACCGATGATGATATCCGCACCGCTGTCGATCATCTGCTTCGCGAGCTTGCGGGCGTAATTCTCAGGGTAATCCTTGAACTCGTTGTTCCAGTGGATGTATACAATAGTGTAGTCATTCGCTTTGGCCGATTGCTGGATGGCGCTCATCAGCGGTTCAGGCGTATAGGCCGAAGCTGCGCCCGGACTGTTCTTGCCTGCATACCACGAAGGGCTGGAGAGCACGCGGCTTACACCGAGTATGGCGATCTTTTTCCCTTGTACCGTCTGGGTAAAGGGTCTATAAGCCTCGTCTATGTTCTTGCCTGCCCCGGTATGCCCGATCTTGTATTTGTCGAGGTGAACGAGTGTATCCAGCATAGCGTTCTGTCCGAAGTCCAGAATATGATTGTTCGCCACGGTCACACCGTCAATCCCCGCGTAATTCAGTCCCGCAAGAGCTGTTGGCTTGGAACGGAACGCAAAAGTCTTCTCGGCAGCCTGCCCTCTCACCGATACCGGTGTCTCCAGGTTGGCAAAAGCAATATCCGCTTTCTTCAGAACAGGTGCTACCTTGGCAAACGGAAAATTCACCCCGTACTTGGCGATCTGGTCGCCGACAAAACCATCCAGCAGGATGTCTCCCGCAAAAACAAGATTAACCTTATCGCCCGCGGAAGCATCTTGACTAAAAACAGCAGGTGCAGGAATCAGCAAAAGTACTATGAATGTTAATGTTATGACTGCAAATCTGCGCAAAATCTTTTGACCCCTCTCTATTTGGTAACCTCCTGTTATTCTACTATATGAAAAGAGGAATATCCAAATAAAGGGCAGATGCTAGAGTCTCGCCTTTTTAAGCACAGCCCGAAAACAGTTCAGCCCGCCCCACTGCTCCGTACGCACGGCATCCGCCGGAAGCTTGAAATTCGTCTCCCCCCAGAACTCAAATCCGGCCTGCAGCAGCACTTCATTCATCCGCAAAAGATTAACAGTCGGATAGTCAAAAGTCAGCACCAGCAGACCCTCTCCATTCAGCGTACGGTGAAATTCCCTAACGGCTCGTACAGATTCCTCCAAAGAGAGGTGCTCCAGCACCGAGATGCAGAAGATCGTATCGAAGCACTCGTTCTCATACGGCAGTGAGGTCAGATTGGCCTGGGCCAGGTGGAGGCGGTTCGTCCGCGCTGCTCTCGCCAGCTGTGCCGCTTCCTCCCCGATATCATTGGCAATTTCTTCCATGATGGCTTCCCGGGACAGAATTCTTGCATCCATGTCACAGGCATGAACCTCCGCACTGTAGCTGGCAAGATAGAACTTGAGCGGATGGGAGATCCCGCAGGCGGCATCCAGCACCACATCATGCGGGGAAACGAAATTCGTGCACCATTCATATTCATAGGGCCGGCTCCACCAGGATTCCGGCAAATCGTAAACAAGCTTATCGCGGCGGGCATCGGCATTCACAAAAAAACGGGAAACATACGGATGGGTAGGCATAGGCCAGGACTCCTTTTAGAGGAAATTCGGTAGTGAGAGTATATTCAGGAATCCCGGTTTCATGCCATCATACGTAAAAGGAGAGCGGCTTCGCTTCAACACCATGCTTCGCAATCAGGTTATCCACCATGGTACCCCATTCAGTGTCGATGGTGCACAGCTCCGGGTGCTGCTCGAACCATTCCACAGACCGCTCGATGCCTTCGGCAAAAGGAACGGTTGCGGCAAAATCCGGCACTAGCCGCTTAATCTTGCTATTGTCGAATACACTGCTCACCGCCTGGTCGCCGATCAGTCCATCTGCTGTTCCCGGCGGGGTAAAGGCCGTGATAAAATCGGTGGAAATATGCACAACCTGTGGTTCATATCCAGCCGCCTTCCCGATAGCCGCATAGATCTGGTTCCAGTTCAGCGACTCGTCAGAAGTAATATGAACCGCTTCTCCGATCGTTCCGGGTTGCCTCAGCAGGCCGACAAAGCCCTTGGCGAAATCTGTGTTATGGGTCAGGGTCCATAGCGATGTTCCATCTCCATGAATCACGATAGGTTGACCTTTGCGGATCCGGTCGACCAGCGACCAGGGATGCGCCCAGCTGGTTAGGCCTGCCGGTATCGCCGTTACCCCGTAAGTATGGGAGGGGCGGACAATCGTAACAGGAAAACCGTTATTCGCGTAGGCTTCCAGCAGCAGCTGCTCACAGGCGATTTTGTCGCGGGAATACTGCCAATAAGGATTCGTAAGCGGGGTCTCCTCGGTAATCAGATAATTCTGTTGTGGCTTCTGATAAGCAGAGGCGGAGCTGATAAAGATATATTGCTTCGTCTTGCCTGTGAACAGTTGTATATCATTCTGTACATGCTCAGGAGTAAAAGCGATCCAATCCACCACCACGTCGAACTCATAATTGCCCAGTATCTCCGCGGCTTCCAGCGGATGGCGGATATCGCCTTGAATCACCTTAGCCCCCTCCGGTACGAATTCGTCCCGCTGGCCGCGGTTGAACAGATACAGCTCTATGCCCCGCTCTACAGCCAGCTTGGAGATCGCCTCGCTAATGAGTCCTGTACCGCCAATAAATAGTACCTTCACCGGTCACCCTCCTTTTTCTTAGCTAATTATGGCTTCTATCGCTGTCAGAACATCATCGGATAGTTCTATGCCGGAAGCCAACACGTTCTCTTCCACCTGCTCGGGACGGCTGGCACCGACAAGGGCACTCGCGACATTCGGCTGGCGCAGAATCCAGGCCAGGGCCAGATTGCCGACAGAAATATTCAGCTCAGCGGCGATTGCACCCAGCCCGCGGACCTTGGCGATCTTCTCCTCGGTAATTCCCTTACGCATCCAGTCCAACTTCGCCGCACGGCTGTCCTCCGGAATGTCAGAGACCGAGCTGTATTTTCCGGTCAGCAGACCTTGAGCCAGCGGTGAGAACACGACCTGTCCGATGCCCTTACGCATCCCCAGCGGAATAATCTCTTTTTCGATATAACGTTCGAACATATTGTAGACCGGCTGATTGACCACGATGTGGTCCAGCAGATAACGGTCGGCAACGGCCAGTGCTTCCGCCATTTGTGCGGCCGTCCATTCACTTACACCCACATAGAGTACCTTGCCCTGACGGACCAGATCATCCAGCGCGCGCAGCGTTTCCTCAATCGGTGTCTCCGGATCATAACGGTGGCAGTACAGCAGATCCACGTAATCTTCTCCCAGCCGCTTCAGACTGGCATGGCACTGCTCTGTAATATGCTTGCGGGACAAGCCGCGGTCATTGGGCCCGTCTCCCATTACACCGTATACTTTGGTAGCCAGCACGTAGGATTCGCGGGGAAAACCGCGCAGCGTTTCACCCAGCACCTTTTCGGCCGCACCTTTCTCATACACATTTGCCGTATCAAAAAAATTCACACCCAACCCGTAAGCGGTCTCAATAGCTTTTACAGCATTGTCCCTCTCTACATACCCTCCATAGGTCAGCCAGCTTCCCAAACTGATCTCACTCACCTTAAGTCCGGTTCCACCTAATCTGCGGAATTTCATCTTGTACATGCTCCTTTCGATATCCGGCTCCTGTCCGGCTAATTTGCGCTTCATACCCATTTTAAAATAGTTTGTATTGAATATATAGATCCAGATATTTTTCGGGCTATGGGCATATGCCGTGATCACAATAGGTTGCAGTCCATAGACTGTTGTCGAGATATGATTTGAGGAGGTTATCCATGGATACAAACTATCAGCAACTCGCTTGGAACTGTATGAATAAATATGTGGGTATCACTACTACTGACGGACAGAATTTTGACGGGTTTATTGCTCATATTGATCAGGACTATGTTACGCTGGCCGTTCCTTCGAACGAAATGATGGGGCAAATGAACGGAATGCCTGCCAATGCGTCTACTTACAGACAATTTGGATACTATCCCGGTTTCTATCCACGCCGCCGTTTTTATCCGAGACGCGTTCCTTTTGGTGCCATCGCCGCTTTGTTCCTGCTTCCCTTTTTCATATAATGATGCAGCGGGTATAGCTTTTGTAAGGGTTATACGAGTATAAACAGCCAACTCAAAAACGGCGCGCCAATGGAATACCGGCGCGCCCTTTCGTCAGTCTGCTTGTCCTATTCTACAGCTCCGACCAGTTCAGCGTAAGTTCAATAACACCCTTCTGCGAGGTCAATGGCCCGCCGATTAGCGACCATTCTTCCTGCTTCCCGCTATTCGTTCCCTGGATGATCAGGTTCTTCTCATCCAAAGTCTGGCTGGCATCAGTCAGATTCTGAGTCCCGAAATACTCCTTGTACATCTTGGTTACTGCAGCCATATCTTCTGTAGTGGTGAAAATAAACAGAACAGACTTCTTGCCGCCGTTCTCCGCCGCACTGGAAGTTTGAACCTTCACGTCCTTGGGAAGCGGGAAATCAGCAGGCAGATACTTTGGTCTCACTCCGTCATCCGCTGCCTGGTTCTCAGAAGAATCAGAAGCAGATGCACTGGGCTCCGTGCTAGGTTCTGTGCTGGCCTCTGCACTAGCTATTGCACTGGCTTCCGCACTTGCCGCCGGCGCACTGGCTTCCGGACTGGCCGGCTGATTGCCGGTTGTTGCTTCAGCATGATTTGCTGTTTCATTCGAATTACTGCATGCACTCAACAGGATACTTAGGACAATAGAACCTGCAACGCCGAACTTCCGTATTGGCTTCATTGCCTGCAACTCCTCTCTGTAGTCAGATGACCCCAACCACAGAAAACTTACCCTTTCCTGTAAAGTATCAAACAGCAGCAACACCGCATTCATGTACTGTTCTTTCTATTATAAATTCTTAACCATAAGTACATGAGGAATTCCATCTTCTATGAAAACGGGTGAACCCGTCTCATATCCCAGCTTCTGATAAAAGCCTTCGGCCTGCTTCTGGCCATGCAGCTTGGCTTGCCGCAGCCCCTGTTCCGCCGCCATTTTCTCCAATGTTGCGATAAGAACAGAACCCAGACCGCTTTTGCGGTATGGGGCAAGGAGACAGATCCGTTCCAGCTTGGCCCAGCCGTCTACATTCCGGAGTCTGGCCGTTCCCACAGCTGTCTCTTCCTGATAGATCAATATATGCTCTGCAGCCTGCTCATGTTGATCAAATTCATCTGCCAGCGCCACACCCTGCTCCTCCACAAACACTTCCCGCCTAATTCTAAAAGCCTCCTGAAGCCCTTCTTCGGTGACAACCCGGTCTACCCGCATATTCTCAATCCTCTCTTCCTCAAGTTTGCTTAATGCCCGCCCAGAAAATCTCCCATATATCCTTCAAGCGCCGCTCGAATTCTTCATGATTGTAAAAAAACATCTGCATGGAAATCCCATCCTGCAAACAATAATAAGCCGATAGGAGACTTTCCGTGTGCTGCCGCCGAATCTGTCCGGTATTCATACCTTCCTCAAAAATAGCCCGGTAAACGGCGGAGGACTGCTTCTCCATCATTGATATCTGCTGCTCCAGCATCTCCTGAAAGAAAGGCGCCGGAAATTGAACACTTCTTTTGTAAAAAGAGGTCAGTATGGGATGCTCCACCCTATAATAGTAGGTCCGGTACACAATCCCGCGCAGCCTCGCCTCCACAGGTATACCCGGAATGCCCTTGAACAACTGGTCCAGAAACTCAATATAGTGCCGGGCCATTTCCTGAAAAGCCGCTAGAAACAAATCTTCTTTTTTAGGAAAATAGGTTGCAATGGACTGTTTTTTAATACCAACCGCCTGGGCTATCCCAGCCAGTGATGCACCCTCAAAGCCTTTTTCGGCAAATTGTGTTATAGCGGCTTGCAAAATAGCATTAGCGGTCATAATGGATCACCTCCCTGACGATCGTCAGGCAATTATCACATGACTCCTGCTTTTCTGTCAATGAAACCACATCTCAAATAAGCTGTTGACCGGCTTATAAATGAACATTACCAGATACAGCGGGCTGGGGACTTTGACTTTGTATAACGAACAGTAGACCGCAGCAATGCCCAGGATCCAGTACAGCACCCAGACCAGGCGGTCACGGGGTCTGCTTTTCTTCTTCAGTATAGGAAGATCGATGACAACACAGCTTGCCGCAATCACCAGAAAGAACAGCAGCATCATTACGCTCACTCCTTGATATCACCAATAAAAGACTTGTCCGTAACGCCGATCCGGGTTATCGTTACGCTGGCACTGTAATGAATGGGCAGCGACTTCAGATAATCATCTCCCTTTTGCTGCTGCAGTCTGGCCCAGACCTTCGGTTTAGCACGGTAGATCAGCTGGCCAAAACCCATGATATCCAAATTGAAATCCTCGTTAATCTGCTCAACGGCTGATTTCATCAGAAAGATAATCCGCTCTTCCGTTTTCTTCTCCAGCTCAGTGATTACCTTCTCCGATTCCAGGTTATCCTTGCTCTCCACCTCTTCAACATTGCATTCCGCCTTTACATGAATGAAAATATGCGGCTCCCCTTCAATGATCTTCACTTTACGTTTGGTGGATGTATGGAGCGCTTCAATAACAATGGGTTTGCCATCGTCTCCTTTTACAGGGCCAGAGCTATGATTAACTTTATTGGAGATATAATTGTAACCGACCACCTCATTATCTTTTAACCACCCGATCATCTTGTCTTTCTTGAATACAGCTACACTGCGGTATTGCAATTTCGTTCTGGGAGTACTCTTGTCAAGATTGCTCATCAGCTCACCTTCTTTAGCACTGCCGGACAACTCAACACCAGTCAATACCGGATTTATTCCTTCATAGATCATATTTTCAATAAATTCGTTCAGAGGAACCGCAACTGTCCTGGCGGATGACTTATGGGATTTCTCCATAGCATAAAACAATTTATTGGCTGGCAATTTGTCCAACGGGGTAAGAACTTTGAGGACCTCTTCTGCCGTGGCATCTTTCGCAACCATGACATAGTAATCATTTCGCGGTTCCCGGCTCCGCTGGAACACATCAAGAGCTTCGGCGATTCCGGCACGAGCGAGCTCCTCTCCGATTACCAATACGCGGATATGCCCTTTGTAGATATCTCTCGAACTGAGAAGACTGTACTGGCGGTCTGCTTCATAAATTGTCGGTACTGTGAAGCTGGATACAACCACCGGCACCCCGCCGCCTCCTGATCCTCCAACCGTCTGTGAGGAAATCGCGGAGGGAATAACCACCTGCATCGTGACCCTGTACCCGGATTCCGCCTTATCCAGACCCATTCCGAGCACAAAAGCCATTTCATTTAACTCTGTTCTTTCCCAGCAGCCGCTTAGCAGCAGAGGTCCGAGAAGAGCAAACAGCAGCAAAGAAAAAGTTCTACCTTTTTTAAGGTCCATAAACAGTCCTCACTTGGTTGTGTCTTGACGGTTAAGGTTTTGAATTTTACTGTTTGCCGGTCTGGTCTTCAAGAACGGCCAAGGGAAGCGGAAGAGCGAATCCTTGAGATTGTTGGATTGGTATGGAGCAATTGGACTCATATACGGCATCCCAAAGGAACGCAGGCTTGCCAAATGCATCACAACGATGAAGACACCGCACAAAATGCCATACAATCCGATAAAGCCGGCCAGAACGATAAATGCAAAACGAATCATCCTTGCGGCAATGGCCATTCCCGTTTCAGGGATGACAAAGCTGGAAATGGCTGTAATGGATACAATAATGACCATCGCTGAGGAGATAAAGCCTGCCGAAACCGCCGCCTGGCCGATTACCAGCGTACCGACAATCGAGATCGCCTGCCCTATGTTCTTCGGAATTCTCACCCCCGCTTCCCGCAAAATCTCATACGTCAATTCCATCAGCAGTGCCTCCACGAACGCCGGAAAGGGAACGCTCTCCCTCTGTGCAGCAAGACTGATAACAAGTGTGGTAGGAATCATCTCCTGATGATATGTAGTAACTGCCACATAAAGCGACGGCGCCAGCATGGTAATGAAAAAGGATAAGAATCGGATAAACCGCAGCAAGGTACCAATATCCGCCCGCTGGTAGTAATCTTCTGCAGATTGAAAAAAAGCAACAAAAAAAGTGGGCACCAGCAAAACAAACGGCGTACCGTCAACAAGAATCGCCACTTTACCCTCAAGGATTCCTGCCGCGATGGCATCCGGGCGGTCACTGTTATAAATGGTCGGAAAAGGTGTGACCCCCGTATCCTGAATAAATTCCTCGATATATCCGCTCTCCAGAATGCCATCTATATCAATTTTGCCTAATCGGCGTTTTACCTCCTGTACCAGATCAGGGCTTGCAATGTGAGAGAGATACATAATGGACACACTGGTCTGGGTCACCCTGCCAATCTCAACAGTCTCCAGCCATAGCTGGCTGTCTTTGATTTTCCTGCGGATCAGCGCCGTGTTCGTCCGTAAATTCTCCGTGAATCCTTCCATCGGGCCCCGTACAACTGTCTGAGAGCTTGGTTCGCTTACATTGCGGTCCTCCCATCCGGGTAATCCGATCCGAAGAGCGCTGGGTGTTCCGTCTACCAGCACCATTACATTACCGGACAACAACTGATGAACGAATGGTTTCAAGTCATGGGTGACGGACATATCTCCTGCCATCAGTATGCGTTTGTACAGAAGATCAAGTTTCTGCCCCGCATCTAAATCTTTCAGCCGATCCGGGGTACAGCCTTCCTGAAGCGAAAAGAGTATGGAATTATGCAGCACTTGGGTATCCACAAGACCGTCTATATATATCACGGCGATTTGCGTATAAGGATCCGGTTGCAGCTCTTTAATCAACAGATCGGTGCTTTTCCCGAGAAGCTGAACCAACTGCATCTGATTATCTTTAAGACAGGGTGACAATGTGCCATCTTTCAATTCGCATCCTCCACTTTCCACGAACAAGTATACATAGTATGATTCGGAAATTGATAATTATCCCCGTCTATCTTCATTTATGTATAGGATGCATAATTGTGGAAGATATTTGCATACTAAGGAAAGGAAAAAAAGTGGCTGAAGGACCGTTTGCAGCCGATACGGAGGAATCTCATGAGTCTTGAAAAGGACCGGATCAGTACGGCTCAAATGATCATTCTAGGGCTTTTTACACTTATTGGGGATATGGCGCTTGTCTATCCTTCAATCATGACCACAGGGGCCCACGAGGATGCATGGATTGCCGGACTTATCAGTATTCCGCTGGGACTGGCAACCGTCAAATTAATGTTATCCGCCGCAAATATCAATCCAAATAAAACAATTATCGAGCTTTCCATGCAAATTTTGGGGAAATGGGCGGGCGGAGCAGTAGCGGTGAGTTATTTATTCTTTTTCCTGATGGCGGCATCCACTTATGTCAGGGAAATTGAAGACTTCATGTGTACACAAATTTATGAGGGCACACCCGGCGGGGTGATCCGCTTCATGGCAATTGTTCTGCTGGTGTACGGCCTCAGACTGGGTTTAGAAAATTTAGGCCGGTCTGCACAGATTTTCTTTCCTTTTTTTGCGGTTTTTTTAATCTGCCTGATCGTCCTGCTGTTTCCCAATGTCGAAATGGAGCGGATTCATCCTATTTTGCATACACGTCTTCTTGACGTATTGCATACCATTTTGTTCGGCGTCTTTTACCCGTTCGGGGAACTGTGCGTGTTCTTCATGATCTATCCGTTTGCCCAAAAACATAGCAAAACCAGCCGGGACATTTTTATAACCTTGTTCATCGCAGCTATTAGTCTTAATCTGATTTTGTTTCTCTCCCTGACGATCCTTGGGGTTTATTTTTCCGAGCATGTATTCTATGCAGCTTATGTTCTTGCCCAAAGAATCAACATTGGCAATTTTCTGCAGCGGATTGAAGCGCTGATGGCCACCACATGGATTATAAGCACATACTTCAAAACAGCGCTTTACTTCTACGCCTTTGTCCTGGGGACAGCTCAACTGCTGAAACTGAAAACCTACAAGCCCCTGATCTTTCCGGTAGGATTTCTGATTTATGGTATGTCGAATCTGCTGGCCAAAGATATTATTTTCTACATTAAGGAAGTCACCCCTAGCTGGTTGGATTGGGACATCACCTACGCTTTGGTCTTCCCGTCACTTCTGCTCATTGTTTATCATATCAGGAAGCGCTTCGGCCGCATCGCCCGGCAATAACAGCCTTCAGGTTGAAGTACAGCCTACGATGACCGATGGGAATGCTTTGGGTAAACTAAAGACTTTTTGTAATAACTAAATACAAATCCCTATTGCTCGTTGAGCTGATCCAACGTCCATGTCTATAATATAAGTTAATGTGAACGCATTCATACTTATATAAAAGCGAGGCTGGTCGAAGTGAAAGACAATAACAGGATCATTGCTGACGGCAATAACGAAGGCCCTATGGCACCTAAGGACCCGGTGGAGAAAAGAAGCGGTTTTTTCATATTATTCGAAACAGCTATTGAGGCGACTGCCAGGGCCGAAGGCCGGCCTTCGCAGGAGATCTATCTGGATGGCAGCTATTTGATTGACAAGGCCAAATATATTGGCGGCGTTACGGATGAAGAGATGCTGGCTCTACTGGGCAGTTGGACTGGATTCCGCACATTAGTCCACAGTATCGGCGTCTCCGTCAAGACAAACAGCGGGGAAGCAGCAGTTTCTTTTCTTCTGCAGAACTGGGGCAGAACGAGCAAGTATGAGACAGGCACCCGCCTGCTTGTTCCATGCCCGAACGACGGAACAGAGATGGTGCTTCGGTTGGAGGATATCGAGTGGGCTGAGGAGGATGACATCCCCGGCAAATTCGCCTTTGAGTTCAGCCACGAAGGCGAGCTGGCAACGGCAAGCATTATGTTCTATCTGAACGACGGATATACTGCGCCTGAGCTTATAGCTGAGCCACCGGTTGCATACGGTTCCAAGGAATACCGGGATATGATCGCGAAGTCCCTGATGCATTCCGGTAATAATAAAAGATTAAAATCCGCCATAGATAAAGCAGTGAGAGGCGAGGATGTTACGATTGCCTATATCGGTGGGTCTATTACTCAGGGTGCGGGAGCAAAACCGATACATACGGAATGTTATGCTTATCAATCTTATGTAAGATTCAAGGAACTGTTCGGCCGGGACGGGGGAGAGAACATTCATTATGTAAAAGCCGGTGTAGGGGGTACGCCCTCGGAACTTGGAGTGATCCGCTATGACAGGGACATTCTTAGGGACGGCGCCGTAATGCCAGACATTGTGGTGGTTGAATTTGCAGTCAATGACGAGGGGGATGAAACGAAGGGCAATTGCTATGAAAGCCTCTGTCTGAAGATCCTTTCTGCGCGTAACCAGCCTGCCGTAATTCTGCTATTTAGCGTGTTTGTGAATGACTGGAACCTCCAGGAACGGCTCTCTCCCGTGGGCAGGCACTATAACCTCCCCATGGTGAGCGTCAAGGACGCGGTGACCGGGCAGTTCCGCCTGAGCAAGGCTGAGGGCAACATCATATCGAAACGCCAATTTTTCTATGACATCTACCATCCTACTAATGATGGTCACCGGGTCATGGCGGACTGTCTCTCTTATTTGTTCTCTGAAACCTATAAATTGGGTATGGACGAAGAGGATATCACGTTGGATCAACTGCCGGTTCTCGGGAATGATTTTGCCTCTACCCGTCTGCTTGACCGCAAGAGCCATACAGGTGCTGTCATCGAAGCGGGTGGATTTACGGGTACAGATACAGAACTGCAGATGGTGGAAATGGATCTGAGCCCGGTTGGGACGCCCGAATTCCCTTATAACTGGATGCATTCGGCCACGTCCGGGCCGGACAGCTTCAGGCTGAGTATAACCAGTAAAAACCTTATCCTCGTATACAAGGATTCCGGCAGCCCTGAGTTCGGTAAAGCGGAGATTTATGTGGACGGCCAGCTGGTAACCACCGCCGATCCGCACAGGAATAACTGGACCCACTGTAACCCGGTCATTCTGTACCACAATGAGCACAGCCAAGAGCATGTAATCGAAATCAAAATGTCACCTGAAGATCAGGATAAATGCTTTACTATTCTGGGCTTTGGATATAACGCTTAGACCCTCTCAACGGGGAGTCAATAAACGGTAAGACCCTACATCCATTCCTTTTCCCGGCGAACATTCTGCTGGGGAAGGGGATTTTTTATTACCAGCTTACCAGGTTATGAACAAGGCAAACTATCGATTCCGTAATTTTATCAGATATGCTATAATTTCCCTTCCTCTAATCTATCTATATAATAGGAGATGACCCATTTAATGTTTGCTATCCCGACCAATCGCCTTGTACTGCCTGCTGTCCAATCTATCCTAATTGAAATGACATCCATGCAGCAACGGGGAATCGATCCGGAAGAGTTAATCATCCTAGATAATGGACCTTCCCATGTAGTGAAAAAAAACAAGAAAGACATTATGGCACTTCAGAAGACCACTTCCATTCCGATCATTCACCATGACCTCAATGACCAATTAGAGTGGATTCAAGACCTGGCAGAGCATGGACAATGGGATCTCGCTGAATTAACCCGATTGCTCTATCCTCACCCGGAGGAAGTCGATTATGGTAAGGTTTTTAATATGCTCTATCTCGCTGCTGCCAGGTACGGGCGGAAGGTCATTCACCGCAGAGATTCAGATTGTTTTACTCCCCTGGGTGATGAGGCGTTGTATCCGGTTTCGGGGGAAATGCAGTTTATCGGTAAAAAGGTTGCCGAGGTGCTTTCTATGATGGATACCTGCGAGAGCCTTACGGATGAATTACTGCCAGAAGAAATCTGGATCGCAGGCAGCGATTATATCGGGGATTGGAATGTGACTCTGGAGCTGCTTCAGCAGCATAACACACAGACACTCAATGAATTTCTGACCCTATTAAGCATACCCGAAGCCCGGATACCTGCTTACATCGACGCTAAGTACAGTGATGGCGAGCTGAACTTCCGCACTCGGCCGTTATTGATCACCTGTGAGAAGCTTCCCGATATCCCTGAGATTGTCCCCAATTATCCTGAATGCGGAAATATCGCGATGATGGAGATTTTTAAGTGGATTCCCAATTTTATCGGCTCCCGCTGTATCGGATTCGATTATCACACTTATATATTGGGCTCCCTGTTAAAAGTCCCCGCGGTCTATCATACCCAGCGGATTATTCATGCCCATGAATACACCCGTAAGCAGCAGGACGGGACTTTGAACTATTGGAAAGGCATCGCGAAGCTGGCCGATTACAATTTTTTCATAACGGAATTCCGCTACAATTATTTACATCGGCTAGCCCTGCCTGAAGAGAACGGTTTTCATATTCTCCGGGATACAGGACCCTCCACTTTGGTGAATCTGCTATCCGAATGCCAGATGAACCTGGACAGGAAGACAAGGTTGGGCTTGGTGCATGACCTGGCACACAGAATTCTACTGCCCTCCGGGCTGGCCGAATATCGCCAGGTTGCTGAGGAACTGGAACGTGGTGCAAGCCGTCTGATTGATGAACTCGATGATGATTATAGAAGAAGCATTAAGCTGCAAAATATCTGGAGAGAATTAATCCGTCTTTCTGAGCAGATGGGAAGCGAATCCAGATGCAACGCATATTAAAACAACTACTGGCCGATTTAGCAGAATCGAGAGGCATCCCGGCATATCTTCCTGCCTTGGCTTGCACCTTTCTGATGGGTGTCGGGTTCTCCTTGACTATGACATTCATGCCATTGTTCGGAATGCAGCAAATTGGAATGAGCTCATGGATGCTGGGGATATTTTTGACCGTCTCCTCTATGTTCGAGGTGGGGGTGTCCAGTTGGATCGGCAGGTTATCTGACAGACGGCTTAATCGAAAAACCATACTTTTGGCCGCGTCATCAGCAGCAATTATCGGTTATTCTCTTTTTGCTGTTTTTGAGAATTATTACACGTTACTGATCGTATCCATTACATTCATTGCTCTGGCGACATCGGTATTCCCGCAAATATTTGCCTATGTAAGGGATGCAGCCACTGCGGTGAACAAGGACGCAGACATTGCGATATCTCTGCAAAGAACCTTATTTTCCCTTTCGTGGGTAGTAGGTCCCCTGCTTGCTCCCTTGTTGATCAGAAATCGGGATTATAGCCTGTTATTCCTGTTTGTTGCGGGTCTCTATGCTGTAATAGCGTTGATTGTATTTGTATATCTGGTTAGATATGATCATCCTTCCCTGACTGGCGTGGACCTGACTTTGGCGCAGACCAAGACTACCCAACAAACGGGACGCTGGCTGCTGTGGGTCTCCATCTCAGCTTTCATGATTTTCGAGACCAGTAATGCCATGTCAGGAATTGCCTTACCTTTGCTTACTACGGTTGATCTTCGCGCCACAGACCAAACCGTCGGTTGGCTGGTTGGGCTGGGCGCTCTGCTGCAAATCCCGTTTATGCTTGGATTCGGTCTATTGGCTAAAAGGTATGGCAATACATTTATAATGAAAGCCGCTGGTGTATTTGGCGTTCTATATTTTGTTGTGTCATCTGGGGCGGATACAACCTGGCAGCTGGCAGCTTGCCAGATTCTGAATGCTGCCTACGTATCCATTGTCCTGGGCGTTGGCCTCAATTATTGTCAGGAGCTAATTCCTGAATCTCCTGGAACCGCTACAACAATGTATTCTAATGCTACAACCATCGGACTTATGCTTGGCGGATTCATGGCCGGGAGCATTGGGGAGTGGATGGGGAACCGCGCGATCTTCATTGCCTGTGCCACCTTGGCTGGCCTTGGACTCGTGCTTATTAACAGCACAAGCCTCCTAAGTAATAAGAAAGATTCTATGAAAGAGGCTGAAACGTTAACATAACCATTAACTAATCACGAAACCAGCAGGTATGAATACCGTACTACAGGGTAATGAAAGAATAAGACCGCACTAAGCGGCCTATACAACCCTAGAGGAGGAAACATGATGCTAAAAAAAATTCTCGGCAAAGTCCTGCACTCCATGGAAAACTCCCAACATGGAAGGCGGAGCAGATCTTCAAGCGGTCATAAAGGGAGGCCTGTGTACGGCAGACATTCCAGCAGTAGTCACGGATACAAGCGCCACTCATCTTCGGACGCACACCATGGAGGAAATGGACATAAATATTATAAGAATCGCTATGGCAGCTCAAGCTGATCCTTCTCTGTTTGAGAACTGTTCCAAAATCACAAGGCGCCTTTCATCTTTTGGATGAAGGCGCCTTGTTTGTATGTAAATCAATATCACTGCAGACTCTCATGCAGAGCTTCGGCTTCACGGATAAAAACGGCTGTATCCGGGTAGGCTTCCTGTTCTCCGAAAAGCCGGGATACGATACGCAGCATTCCTGGCGACAAGTCCAGTTCTTCCCGCCAGCTCCGCTCCGCCACTCCCGGATCGGGTCTGAAACCGGAATACAGCATGAACAGCATGAATTGCCCGATATCATACAAATCCGAGGCAATAACCGGCGGCTTCCGTTTCGGTATCTCCTCCACCTTCGGACTCCGCCTCTCCAGCACCGTTTCCGCCTCTCCGATCCGCCTTGCCAACCCGAAATCAATCAAGTATACTTCTTCATTGTTCTGGAGAATCACATTAGGAATCCGCAGATCAAGGTGAACATATCCACGCGAATGGACATGGGCTACCAATTCCATCAGTCTCAGGGTTGTGGCCAGGCACTCCCGCTCCCCGTAGACCCTGTGCTCATCGAAGATCAGATCCTCCAGCGTTTCACCCTCTATATAATCGGTTACCAGCCAGTTGGAACCCCTCTGCTCAAAGTAACCGCGGCACTTGGGAATGTGGGGATGATTCATGGCCTGTAAGATATCCCGCTCCTTGGCCAGCATACTCCGTCCCACCGCTTTCTTGCTCGGTCTGGACTGCTTGACGGCTAGAAGGGCTCCATTCCTGGAATCACTGCACCGGTAAGTAAGCCCGTAGCTCCCTTCCCCTAATAGGGATTCTATCGTATACCACTCACCGATCCGCCTCCCTTCCGGAAACGGGTAATCCCGCCAGGCCTGAACAAATCCCCGCCACCGTTCAAATGCCATTCCTCTTACACCCCTCGTTCTCTGTTAATTAATAAATTGCATGATTCCCTTGGGGAAAGTATCCTCTGCCTCTGTCCTTTTCTCGTATAGATTATACCAAGCTTCTGCGACTTGATCAGGGTCAAAACCTGTACCTTTCTTGATTAAAGGACTAATAGACAAATGACCAACAAATACCCCGAGAGGAAGCAAACGCTCGTGTAAATTTAGGATATAGTTTCGCAGCCCTGACATCGCTATGCCTGAATTACCAAACATGGGGCTTGGACTCATTGCTGAAAGATCGCTCGTGAAAAGAAGCGCGCCTTCACCTCTTTCAGTCATTTCTGGAATGACTTCTCTTGCTGAATTTATGGCTCCAGCTACAACATTGTTGAAAATCTGAAGTGCGCTCTCATCTGTCGTATCCAGAACAGATGTCGTTGCAACATTTCCACTATGCGGGCTGAATTCCATGATATCTATTGTACCAAATGTATTCTTAATTTCTTGAAATGCTCTTGTAAGCTGTGTTTTGTTAGTAATATCAGCCGCAAAACCGTGCGCTTCAATTCCTATCTTGTTTAGTTGCTCTGCATATTGATTCAACTTCTCTTGTGTTCTTGAAACCATAGCGATCCGGAATCCATGTCTTCCAAATGTCTTGGCCAGTGAAAAGCCCAGACCTGGCCCTGCACCGATAATAACCATTGTTTTCAATTCATATTCACCTGCTTTCAAGACAATATACTTAACCCTTCTGAGCTTCCAATTCTTTGAGCGTAGGATAATCCGTATATCCCTTGCTTCCGATCCCGAAAAAGGTTGTAGGATCTGCTTCATTCAATGGAGCACCTGCTTTAAGTCGTTCTACTAAATCCGGATTCGCTAATGACCATGCACCTACGGGAACCATATCAGCCAGGCCATGTTCAAGATCGATACTTAGATCTTCTAGAGCCCTTCCCGCCCGGTTGACTAATAATGGATTTGTCCATATCGCACGAATGTCTTTGAGCAATTCTTCGTTTCCAAGGTGCATAATATGAAGGTAAGCTAAATTCAATTCAGCTAATTCTTGCGTCAGGTAACGGTAAAGCTCTGGACCTTGTTCCCCGTCTTGAATTCCACCAAGAGGTGTCCCTGGCGAAATGCGGAAGCCTGTTCTCTCTGCCCCAATCTCTTGGGCTATGGCTTTTGTAACTTCAATCGCGAAACGGGCACGATTTTCTATAGATCCACCATATTCATCCGTCCGTGTATTCGAATTTTCTCCGATGAATTGATTAATAAGATATCCATTTGCCCCGTGAATTTCAACACCATCCGCACCGGCTTCAATAGCTGCTGCTGCAGCTTTCCGGAAATCGGCAATGGTCGTTTGAATTTCCTCTATGCTTAACTCGCGCGGAGCGGGTATGTCCTGCATTCCGGTGGTCGTAAACATTTGAACACCGGGAGCAATGGCTGAGGGTGCAACGGGTTGACGATGATGGGGGGTATTATCGGGATGTGACATACGGCCCGCATGCATTAATTGGATGAACATAAATCCACCGGCTGCATGAACCGCATCCGTAACCTTTTTCCACCCTGCTATATGCTGACCGGTATAAATCCCAGGTGACCATAGATACCCTTGACCATCATCAGAAGGCTGTACGCCTTCCGTAATGAGGAGTCCCATAGATGCTCTTTGAGCATAATAGAGGGAACTCAATTCTCCTGGTGTACCATCTTCCTCAGCCCGGCTGCGTGTCATAGGTGCCATTGCTAAACGATGCGGCAATTCCAGGTTTCCGATTTTCGTTTTACTCCATAATTTGTCCATCCTAATATTCTCCTCTTCAAATGAATGTAATCGAATAGATGGATTCGAATTAAAACTCTGAGATGATCGGATAGATTTGACTTCTCAGATTGAAGTCATAGTTCTGGTCAACAATACCAACCACATCGTTGCTATCATATAGCTCTACCATGAATCCCGCCATTTGTTTGGCAGTATGGTATTTAGGCATGTTTGCTTTGTAATCAAATTCTTCAGCATCGATCGATTTCTTCACAAATTCCGTTTCGGTTATTGCTGGTGCTAATACTTTTGCTTTTAATTTCGCACCTTTAAGCTCCAGTTCTTTGGCAAGCCCTTCGGTGAAGGCACTAACATAATATTTAGATGCAGAATAAGCAACACTCCCAACAGCAATGGCATATCCGAGTGCGGATGCTACGTTAATTAACTGAATGCCTTCTACATCAGCATAATCCCGCACAAATAGTGTGGACAGGATCGTCAAGGATTCGATGTTAACACGTAACATAGTTTCAACTTTAGCTAAATTCTGCTCTGCTACAAAAGAAGCTTCACCAAGCCCGGCATTATTAATCCAGGTCTCAATTTGGTATTCCTTCAAGGTCTTATACAGTGTGTAGGCCTGTTCTGTAACAGATAGGTCACTTGTATGAACAATAACATTTACATTAGGATCCATAACCTGGATTGTTGATTTAAGATCTTCTAATTTATCTAATCGTCTAGCTACCAAAATTAAGTTTTTACCGCGTGCAGCAAACGCCAATGCCGTCTCATATCCAATTCCTGAACTTGCTCCTGTAATCACTGTGTACTTCATCATTATTCTCTCCCTTTGGTTTTGTATTAAATAGTCATTCGAGAATGATCATTCTAGTTTAGGCAAACAAGACTTTGTTAGACCTTACTTGCACTAGTATAACAATTATAGAACGATCGGTAAAGAATTATTTTGCTTTTAGAATCATTTGACCCCAGGTATGTGTGATGAAATCCGGGGCGAACTTCATGGAAAAGCGCATCACTTTGGCAAAACCTGCGTTCACCCGTATTTTGTTTTTTTCCATCCCTGTAATCCCCGCCTTAACAAGCTTCGCCAATGGCAATGAGATCATCTTATTCAGGAACCCTTCGTCATACGTATCTGTGAGATTGGTTTCGGAAATAACGGGTGGGCAAAGTTCCATCACATGAATATTTTTTCCTTTGGCACGGATTTGCTCGCGTAATGCATCACTGAACATGTGGACGCCAGCCTTCGTTGCAGAATAAGTCGGTGCGTTAGCAACTGTAATATTAGCAAGTAATGAGCTGACGTTAACAATCATGGCCTCCTGCTGTTTGGCTAACAGTGGCAATAAAGCCTTAGTGACATAGATTGTGCCGTTTAAGTTTGTGGTGATTTCTGCGGTAAGGCGCTCATAGGTGATACTTTCATCAAATAAGTCAAATTCGTGCATTATACCAGCATTATTAAAAACAATATCCAGTTTTGGATAGTGTATAGCGAGTTCTTTGGCAAGCTGCTCAACACTTGAGGGATCACTAACGTCTGCAGCCAGCCCAATGAGACCGGGATTGTTTTTCACTGCCTGGTCGATACGCTCTTGTGAACGCCCCGTAATGATCACGGTATTTCCCATCTCAAGAAAACGTTTAGCAAAAGCAAAGCCAATCCCGGATGTCCCGCCTGTCACCAATATCGTTCTATTTATTAATTTCATTGTTATCGTCTACTCTCCTTAGAATCGGATAATGACTTTTCCTTTGGGATGACCTGTAGCCACAAAATTCAGTGCTTCGTTAATATCTTCAATGTGGAATTCTGTCGGGTCCACCGCTGGGACAATCCCGTTATCTTCAATAATCTTCGTAATTTTTTTTAACTGTTCGCCGTCACTCCGTACAAAAATAAAATGATATTGAATCTTCTTTTTCTTCGCTTTGTAATCATATTTAGCCCCGGCAATGGCGAAGAGCTTTTGCTTCCAGCCTGACAAGCCGATATCTTCGGCAAAACGTTTGTTAGGACCGGTACGCAGAGAAAGAAGTCGGCCGCCTGCTTTAATAATGACAAGTTCATGATCAAATTCGCTTGGTCCCAAGGTATCCATCACATAATCTATATCACGAAGTTGTTCCCAATAGTTCTCTGTGGTGTAATCAATATATTGGTCGGCACCAGCCGCTATCGTCCGTTCACGTGCTTGCGGGCTTCCGCTAACAATGACCTTAAGCCCCATGCTTTTGGCGATAGGAATAGCCATTTGGCCAAATGAACCCGAACCTCCGGGGATAAACACGCTTTCGCCAGCTTTTGCAGCTAATTCTTCATGTAATCCTTGATAGGCAGTCAATCCTGTTAATGGCGCAGCAGCACCAGTCACAAAATCCAGATTAGCAGGTAAGTGACCGATAGCATCTGCACTAATCGCCGCGTATTCAGCAAAAGCACCGATTTTGTGTAGCGGCAGGCGTGAATAAATGGCATCACCCACTTTATATTCATAGACGTTCTTACCGACCTTCTCAATAACACCCGTCAGCTCGTTACCGAGTACCAGTGGAAACTCATAATCCTGGATCAGCTTCACGCTTCCGGTAGCGATAAGCAATTCCAAATGATTAACTGCTGCTGCCTTCACCTTGACCAAAACTTCGTGATCACTTATTTCCGGAATTGGAATATCGTTGACTTCTACTATGAACTTTTTTGAATATTTGGTGATCTGTGCTGCTTTCATAATGGATGGCCTCCTTTGCACTGAATAATAAGTAACATTTATTAGTTTTTGTAACTTACACAACAAGCATAAACCCACAGGTTACAAAAGTCAACAATTGTTACTTACTATTGTATATGCTAAAATACAGGCAGGTGGACAAACGATGATTAAGGAATTTATTGAAGAAGAAAGGGTTGGCAGCAAAATGGCTAAAATCACACAAGAGCTCATTATTGAAACAGCCGAGGCATTAATGGAGCGCACGGAAAAATCCGAAGTGACGCTCTCCCAAATTGCAGATGAATTAAGTATCACCCACGCAGCGCTCTATAAACACTTTAAGAATAAGCAAGAGCTCTGGGCAGCCGTCTCTAAGAACTGGTTCAACCGGATGATTTCAGAACAAATTCAAATTGATATGACTAATTCGGCTAATCCTAAGGAATGGCTCCATGATTGGCTCTGGGCCTTTGCGAATGCCAAAAAACGCGCCTATAACGAGAATCCCAAGATGTTCGCCCTGAATACGCAATACGTTGATAGCAATCCACTGGTATTGCGCGACGTTCTATGGGATTCCTACCAGATTATTGACGGCTTCATGGACTATCATGATCCCCACTTAGAAAGAGCAGAGGCGATTCTATCCGCATTTGCGGTATTTAGCCTCCCATCCTTCAAAGAATCCTGGAATTACCCAGACTACCAAGACAGATTCGAACGTATATGGAGTTTGATCAAACAGGGGCTTTAAACCTAAAAAACCGCTCTCTTATAGAAGAGAACGGGGAACCTCAACGCATGCACAATCTCCCGCTCCCGCAGGAACTTCAGGCTGTCCTGCTCTAATCTATATTTACAAAAATAAACACACCGGCATACAATGACGGTGTGTGTGAAGTAGTTCCTAAATGAACAATTAGATATTATTTGAAAGTGTTGGCGGCTTGCCCATCCAGCAGGATGATCAGCATAGCATTCCCTTCCGCATCATAGGCTGTTGATACCAGTTGTTTGGCTCTAAGCTCTTCCCCCGAGAGCGAATTCAACTTTATTGCAGATCCTTCCACAAGTTGCTTCGCTTCTGTATCGTAGTAATACTCCATATATTTCTCATTACTCTCAAATGCATATTTCTCTCCGTATAACTCTTTAATTTTCGCTTTCGTCATGCCGGTTTCAGCCCCCCGGGTAGTTCTATATATCCCCTGGGATTCTCTTTTCAGGGTTATGGCTACGGCCTTATCATCCCTGTAGAGCACGCTTACTCCAGACTCATATGTATACGAATTGGTAATCCCTACACTTCCGGTCCCTAGCACCTTCTCCGCATCCTTGCGTTGCATGCCGTACCTGACCCTTTCTTTGCTGTTATCTACTTTGTAGATGGCCATATCCTGCTCCGAGAACGTATCTGGCTCCATCTTGACGACCTTGGAATTGCTGGCCCCTGAACTGCTGCTGCAACCTGCCAGTACAAAAAGTAGAAGAGTTGATGTCAATAAGATATAAATCTTTTTAAAACCCAATGATTTTCCTCCTCTGGTTTATTATTCAATTATATTAACACAGCGTAAGTTAACCAACCAAGTGTCTGACTACTATCGATCTTTTCGTTGTTATCCCTAGTTTGGGACAAGAACTTTTATTCATTACAACAAAAAAGCCGCCAAAATGGCGACTTATATAGTGAGAATGAGCACCTAAACTGCTCAGAACACCTTCTTCTTATCTCTATCCTCAATAATAATCTGCACCGATTCCTTGAACCGGATCGCATGAATAATCTCACGCTCCCGCAAGAACTTCAGACTGTCCTGCAGATCCACGTCATCGGTCATGTCGATCAGCCACTGGTATGTAGCCCGGGCCTTTTCTTCGGCGGCAATGTCCTCGTAGAGATCGGCCAATGGATCACCTTTCGCCGCGATATAAGTCGTGGTGAAAGGTACGCCTGCTGCGTTGTTGTAGAACAAGGCGTGATCCCGTGTCGCATAGTTCGGGCCCAGTCCGGCGGCCTCCAGTTGATCTATGGTGGCATCCTTGGTCAGCTTATAGATCATTGTTGCGATCATCTCGAGGTGGGCAAATTCTTCGGTTGAGATATCCGTCAGCACACCTATTACTTTGTCCGGAATGGCATACCGCTGATTCATATACCGCAGCGCAGCCGCCAGTTCCCCGTCCGCTCCCCCGTACTGCTCCATTAGATAACGCGCCATCCGTACGTCGCATTTGCTGACACGTACCGGATATTGCAGCTTTTTCTCATATATCCACATTTGGGAACTATCCCTCCTCAAAGTTTTGTGAGCATATGCCTCCTTGAATCCGCTTCGTACAAAACTCACTTCGGAAGCATACGCTTGGTTTGGTCTCACTACGAAAGCACCAGCCAGCTAGACCTGCCAGGGCCAGGGTGTCTGGTTCCATTCCCATGGACATTTCGAATAGGCACGGCCGAAGTTCTGCAGCGGACCGTACAGCTCCTGGAACTGGTTCGCCAGCCGGGTACGCTCTTGGGTCAACTGGTTGAACTGCTCGATAGCTTTTAAATCCTCAAGATGAGTATCCAAATATAGATTCAGCTCCACCAATGCAAAATCGAGTACCTGCAGCTGCTCCAGCATCTCATAGTATCGCGGTTCGCAAGGACTTGCTTCCATGTCTACTTGCCTCCTTTGCTCTTGGATTCATACGGGCTGAACAGAGCAGGCCAAAGTGTACCTGCTTTTAGGGCTTCGGGCAAGGTAAACTGCGGCAAGTTAGGCGGCTGGAAATTGATAAATTGATTCGGGGGTACCACATAAGTCTTGAATGGCACCGGCGGGCAAGGATCAAACGGGCCACGGTACGGTGTCCATACGCGTTCCTGGGGATTCATACTTTTCTCCTCCTCTGTTTACTTTCAGCTTCTTACCGGAGTAAACACAGTACTTTGTAATAAATCTATGACCCACAGCCAGCCAGTAGACCAAGGAAAGTTCTTATCCGCTTAAGCCGAAACGTCCATCAGATATAGAATTACGCAAAAAAGTGTCCCAAGAACCGCTAAACGGTACCTGGGACACTTTGCCCACTGCTATCCACTTTATTTTTCACAAGCTCTATAGGTCCCTCATATTCCAATGGACCTGTTCTCCATTGACCCCGACGTCCAGTCTGTGGCTGCCGCAGATCAATGCGAGGGTCACCGTCTGCTCCGTGTGATTCAGATCCAACCGTTCAAGCCGCCACTCTTTTCCATCTGCCGGGAGCCTCAAATCTTGAGGCAGCACGACCGCCGCTATTCCCGAGCTTTCCCCGGTCACCAGCTTGGCAGCGAGGCTCATACTTTCCTGCTTGGAGCCGTAAATCTCCGATACCCAGCTTGGTATCAGATCTATCTGCGGATGCTCCGGCTGTGAGTCCTGCCCACAGGCTGCCCAACAGATCTGCATTCTAAGCGCATTGGCGGGATAATCAATCTTCACCGCCGGATAAAGCTCTTCGTTCACAGTCCCTGAGACTGCCGCATCCGGGTGAAGCTGAAAACGCTGTTCCACCTCATGTCTTCCCTCGCCTTCCAGCCAGTCGATAATCATCAGCAGAGGTACGCTTTTCCCCATCAGCAGCCACCGGCGGTGCAGCAGCGGCTGCTCCAGCCGCATATAGCCATTATGCGAAGCATCGATGAAGTCATAATCCTCATTGCTCACCCGGCGGTGAGTCTGGCATTCAGCCAAGGGCCGGCCCCATTGCTGCGTGGATACATACGGCGTCTGATCAAGTCCGTCCACCAGAACCGTATTATGTGCGGCGGTGCTTTTGAAATAATGCCTCCACTCGCCTTCTTCATAGGTGTACCTTCCGGGATCGGCGAAGATCAGCTGCCGCTTCCAGTACCATTCCAGATTAAGTGCGTCGGCATGGCCATGTGCGCCTCCCATCGGCGCCGCATCGAAGAAGAGATATTGATTCGTGTCCCTCAGCATATAGTATCCGGTCTGCGGAAAGGCCTGGCTACCCGCTTCCACCTGCATGTTCTGCTGTAATTCGGCATACCGTTTATATTTCTCAGCACCGAACAGCCACAGAAACTCAGAACTGACGGCGCCTTGAGCAATTAAATCGTCATCCTCCAGTATAGCTCCGAGAAAGGCGACCCGTTCTCTTCCGTTACTGACCCAATCCGAGTCTCCGATCGCTGTGGAGCGGTGATCCGGGCGGATCATCGCCAGCGAGAAGGAAGCCATCCGCCGCAGCTGGGTTCCATACGTTTCGGGAAAAGGGTGACCGGCAAGCTTCCCCAGCAGATAAGGCGTACCGAACATCTCGATACTGGCATCATGGTAGTGGGTGGTCAGCTCAGATTGCACCCCTTCCGGGCCAATCTGATGATGCTGACACAGCTCCAACCGCTCCATGGCGAGCTGGCGCCAATACGGTGCTCGTTCGTTGCGGTCAAGGAATTCGGCAATCATGGACAGGCCCTGCATATGCATTATGGCGTGATTGATCTCCGTCCCGCCCAGATAACGGGTCAGATACTCTGCATGCTGCTCCAGAGCGGCATGCAGCTCCCGGACAAATGCCGCATCAAGCAGCTCACTGGATTGCATATAAGCATAAGCCGAAATCCAGGATTGTACCCGCAGGCCGGTTTCCAGCAGCCGCCACGGACCGGGCAGCTGGAAGTATACCGCTTCTTCATAAGGCAGTGCCGGTGTTGGATTCTGTATGCACCATCCCCGAAAATGCTGGATATACGTCCGGACGTACTTCTCGTCCTTTGTCAGCAGATACGCCTTGCCCAAGTCGAGCATATGCCAGTGCCGGTTAATTCCCCAGATGAACTCGGGATCCTTCGAGGGATTATACAGCCAGTCGATCTGCTCCCCCATATGGATCCAGGTTGAGAGATCATTCGTATACGGAATCATCAGCTCATTCGCGCAGGCATGGTCTGCGATGAGCAGTGAAGCGTCGGCAAGCGCGGGATATGCCTCGCGGTACAGCCGGGCAGCTTGTTCCAGCTCTTTATGGGTTAAATAATAAGTACCCATTATTCGTTCGACAGCTTCCCTTGCAGATTGACTGAACTGAAGCTTGGGTCTGCCTGAATGGTTGTCAAGCCAGACTCACGGGCTTTCTTGAGCGCGTCATTGTAACGGGTGTTCAAATCCGTGACCACCTTGTCCACGTCACCGCCGGCCAGGACGAATTTGGAGAATTCCTCCGCCCACTTGGAGCCTTCTACCTGGCTCTCTGTAGCTACTGTAGGATTTGCAGGGTAGAGCGCATCGTATTTTTTCGGAAGGAAGCCTTCAATGCCCTTGATCTCCGGCTTCTTACCTTTCTCCAGCACCGCAGGGATCAAAGATACGCCATAACCATTCTCGTAATAAGCCGTCTGAAGATCCAGGCTGTAGACATACTCCATGAATTTCCAGGCTGCATCCTTATGTGCAGAGTCATTGCTGATGCCGATGTAGGAACCGCCTACAATTTGTACAGCACCCTTGATGGTTCCGTCTTCCGTTGGAGGCTGTGCAGCCGCCCAATTGATCTCTGTCGGGAACTGCTCTTTGTAGACACCCGGTTCACCAGAGTGATTAAAGTACATGCCGATCTTGCCTTGGGCAAATTGTGCGCGTAACGGGTCAATATCCAAACTTTCAACACCCGGAAGCATGCTACCGTCCTCCATCATCTGGCGCAGCGCAAGGGCCGCTCCCTTATACATGCTGAAATCATATTCACCTGTAACATAATTGAAGCCGTCCACCCCTACTGTGGTGCTGGCAGGTGCAATCGTGTTGGCTGGCCGGAAGAAGCCGCTTGAGCCCTTGAATGGACTCGCAAAACCGTAGATGCCTTTGCTTTTGCCCATTTCAGTGATTTTCTTGGCATCGGCCACCATCTCATCCAGCGTTGTTGGCGGATTCGCAATACCGGCCTCCTTGAACAGATCCTGGTTATAAATCAGCCTCCAGGTCTGTCCGGTATTCGGCAATGTATATATCTTTCCGTCGATTTCGTTCTTATGGTCAATCAAAGTCGTTTCAAAGGTCTTCTTCATCTCAGCGTTCATATAATCATTGATCGGAGTCAGGTAGCCTTTCTTGACATAGGTCTGAAAATCGTCAATTTGCAGCACATCGGGGGCCTGTTTACTGGCAAAAGCAATGTCGACAGCCTGCGGATAGTTATCGCCCATTACGCTCATTTCAACTTCAATATTATCGGTGTTCGTCTTGTTGAACTCATCCACCTTCGCCTGCATGAATTCTGCATCATGCCGGTCAGGTGTCCAGTAGACAACTTTCGTCTTTGATGATGCGGATGCTCCTGCCGAATCCGTTTTCTCATTTTTCGTACTATTCGTCGATGAACAAGCAACCAGAGCCAATGTAAGAAGAGCATTCCCTGCTATTGCCAACCATTTCTTTTGCATTTTCAATCCCCCCGGTTATTAGTTGAGGGACCTTATTGACGATCCCTTGCTAATAGGATACAAGGTGTAATATGACATGTGTGTATGGTATATCAACTAGGGTAGAGTGGGGAATTCATCTTTTCTTCGGGTTCATTTGCTCAAAATACTGCTGACGGAAGGTGGAAGGCGTAACTCCACAGTGTTTTTTGAACATCTCACTGAAATAGGGACGGTCCTCATAACCGAGCTGTGCGGAGATCAGCTGTACCTGAATTCCCTCCATCAGCCATTCCTTTGCCTTCTCAATACGCACATTGGCGATGTAGCTGGCAAGCGTCATAGACGTTTCTTTCTTGAACAGGTTGGCCAGATAGCTTGGACTGATATGCACCGCCTTGGCACAGCTGTTGACCGTCAGATTCGTATTCAAATTCTGCTCAATATACAGCTTCACTTGAGTAATGAGCTGGGAGTAATCCTTAAGTTGCCGGCTCTGCATCAGATCACAGGAGAACTCGCAGAATTCCGCCAAGGCCTGCATCCATTCCGTATAATTTTGCCGCTCCCGGCTCTGAATTTGCGATATTTTCGCCTCAAGCTCTGCATGCTGCTCATCCTTAATAAGCTCCAGCATCGTTCTGTATACGGCTGAGATCAAAGTCTGGAACAGCTGAATGAGCGCTGCCGGGTCCGGCTCTGCAGCCTGGAGAATCCACGTCAAGAATATTTCATCCAGCCGCTCACGTGTTTGCTCCTTGCTGCCGCTGCGCAGCGCATACAACAGCCCCCTTTCCTTCTCCGGAGAGTAGCGCGGAACAGGCCGCTCCAGATCAAGCCTCGCGTAGCTGTGCACGCTGGCCCCATTGCTGTAGAATCTGTACTCCAGTGCCTTCTCGGCCTCCCGGTAAGCCCTCTGCATAGCGGAAGGCTCCTGCTTGACCAGACTGATTCCCACAGATACAGGATACAGGCATAGTCCCTTCAGGGAATTCCCGCATTGCTCCCACAGCCTCTCCCCCTCTTCCACAGCCGTACTCCGGACCAGCGCTACCAGGCGATGTCCGTTCTGCTGCAACAGAACGGACGGAACGGCCGCGCTGAGCAGCGCCTCTATCTGTGATCTGTCAGCTTCCTCCCAAATGATTCTGCTGGAAAAAGCCTCAGCTCCCGACGGTTCTCTGCTAGAACGGTATTCGGCTTCCAGGACCAGCACCTGGTAGGAAGGCAGCAGGTCACCTATCCCGAATTCACTCCATTGCCCAAGCGGATTCACCCCTGCACTTTGATGCAAAAGACTGCGAAGATACTCATCGCGGAGGTGATGCTTGCTTCTAAGCACTTCCTGTTCCAGACGGAGCAGCTTGTCCGCCTTTTCCCGTTCCAGCTCTAACGATTTGCGGACCTTAAGCACACTCTGCACCACCTGTTTCCGCGTAAAAGGCTTCAGCAAATAATCAGCGGCTCCAAGACGCACCGCTTCCTGAGCATAGTCAAAATTATTGAAGCCGCTCATAAAAATCACCCGGGTCGGCAGTCCCTCTCTCACGATCTCGCGGATCATGTCGCAGCCTCCCAGTTTGGGCATGCAAATATCGGTAAGGACGATATCGGGCCGAAGCTCCCGGATCATTTGAAGACCCTTTTCACCATCTCCTGCCGTTCCTATCACTTCGATCCCATGCTCTGCCCAAGGGATCTGATAAGCCACACCGCTCACTACCATTTGGATATCATCCATTACGCACATTGTCAGAACACTCATGAACACTCCTCCTAGTGTAATGGGATTGTAATTACAACCATAGTCTCCACCTGTGGAACGCTTAAGAAGCGGAGAGAGGCCCGGTCTCCGTAATTCAGCTGCAATCTGCTGAAGATATTGTACAAGGCATAGCTGGAGTGTCCTTCGAATTGCTGCTTCACCTGGCTATTCAGCTTGTCCGCATCCATCCCGCGGCCGTTGTCCTTCACGCGCAGCTCTAGAGAGTCCCCGGCACGCAGTGCTTCAATGATAATATGACCAGGCTCGTCCATATCCTTGAAGCCGTGCAGGATCGAATTCTCGACAAGCGGCTGCAGCAGAATCTTCAGGACAGGAGCCTGGAGCAGACCAGGGTCATCCGGCACCTGAAGCGAATAAGTGAACAGATTATCATAACACTGCTGCTGCAGCAGCATATACTGCTCCGCATGATCCAGCTCTTGCCGGAGTGTTGTGATTTCATGCCCGTTGTTCAAGCCCAGCCGGAACAGCAAGGACAGGGAGACAATCATTTCTCCCACCTGCTCACTCCGTCCGCTCTCGCTTTTCCATAGAATGGTGTTCAGCGTGTTATACAGAAAATGAGGATTGATCTGGGCCTGAAGCGCTTTGATCTCGAACTTCAGCTTCTCCTCCTCCGAAATCTTGATCTCCTCAATCAGATTCTCAATCTGTGCAAGCATCCGGTTGAACCGAAGCCCAATCACGCCCACCTCATCCTCATACTTGCTCTCAAACCGTACCTCCAGATCGTTATTTTCAACCCGGAGCATCAGGTTATAGAGCTTATGAAGCGGCTTCAGCAGCAGCTTGGAGAGGAAGCTGGAGAACATCAGCGCTACAACCATGCACACGATCATGATGACGAGGATCAGCCAGCGGATTTGCCGCATAGGCCCCAGCAGATCCCCCTTGGTCTGAACACTTACCAGCATCCAGTCCTTACTCACGCCAAGCGCTGAGAAGTTGATCAGCTGTTCATCCTCCCTATTGGCATAAGTGAAGGCACCCTGGTCCTTATCACCGATATTCTTCAGAAATGGAGCATCCTTGAATTCGTCAAGCGCGGGATAGGAGGTAGGAATGACAGGGGTACCATCTCTTTTTAGCAAAAAAAGCCTAATCTGATCATCGATCAAATTCTGCTCAATCACATTGCGGATATAGTCTTCTTTATAATTCACCATCAGATACACGCCAGGCAGGCTGTAATTATTCAAGGTATTGCGCAAAGGGCGCAGAATGAGGGATACCACACGCTTCTCCCCCTGAAAGAGGGTATCCTCATGTCCTGTCACCCAGTGCACATTCCAGGAGTCGTCCTTCAGCTCCTCCTGGTAGAGCAGATTAAATCTTCCCCGGCTGATCACCGTATCCTTGGTAGCATAGAACTCCCCGACAGGTGTAACAAGCAGCGCCGATTCTACGGCCGGTTCGACCTGTCGCAGCTGTTCAAAGGGAGTCTGAAGCAGGGAAAGATTCTGGTAAAAGTGTTCCGTATTTTCGTTTCGCACATCCGACATGACCTTACCATAGGTTTCACTCATCATCATGGAATACGGGGACACGATCATATGCCGCATGCTTTCATCGAGCGCCTGCACCGATTTGTTCAGCAGGGTCTGCTTCAGCTTGAGCGAATTCTCCTCAATGACATCTGCGGCAAAATTATAAGAGAATAATCCGGTCGCGCTGATGCACAGAAAGGTAAGCAATACATATAGAATCTGAATGCGGTTCTTGAGCGACAGCTTGTAGAAGCTCCACTTCATCCTTCATCATCCTTTTACGGCACCGAGTGTAACCTGCATAAAAGATTTGTTCGCGAACAGATAGACGGCCAGGAGCGGCAAAATGGAAATGCAGGCTCCTGCCAGCATCAGCTGGGATTCGGAGGCCGCGCCAATGCCGTATCTCAGATTCGCCAGCCCCACCGGCAGCGTCTGCAGCGCAGGATTACTCAGCGTGAACACCAGCGGCAGAATATATTCATTCCATGAATTCTGGAACACACTGAGCCCCGCCACCGCAAGCGCCGGACGAAGCAAGGGGAGAATAATTCTCCAGAACACCGCTGAGGGCCTGCAGCCGTCGATCCAAGCCGCCTCATCCAGCTCGCGAGGAATATTCTTCAGAAAGCCGATCATCATAAAATAAGTCGCAGCGTGGGCACTTATTAGAATAAGAATGACGCCCCAGAGTGATTTTTGCAAGCCTAGTTGAACCATAAGATCGAATTGCGGGCGCAATACCACCGCACCGATTGAGATGAACAAGGTGCTCGCCAAGAGCCCAGTATATATCTTTTTCCCCGGAAAAGAAGCCCGGTCCACGGCATACGCCGCCATCGCGGCCACAAGCAGCGAGCCGATCGTCGTCATCGTGCTGACAAACAGGCTGTTCCAGGTAAAACGCGAGAAGTTCGCCGTCTTCCAGGCTGTCGCGTAGTTGCCAAATTCCCAGGTAGCCGGCAGCACCGTAGCACCAGTAGTCAGCTCCAGGTTCGTCTTCAGCGAGCCGAAGATCACGACAACAATGGGAAATAAGGTGATTGCGGCACTGACAAGAAGGAAGACCCACAGAATCGTTTTTCCCAGCCATTTTTGTACCATAGATTGATCCTCCCCGTCTTAAGATATGTTGCTCATTTTTTTGGAGAAATAGAAGTAAATCATCGTTACCACACCGACAATAAGCGCTGTTACAAAGCCTACCGCACTGCCATAGCCAAGCTGCTGCTGGGTCTGTACTTCCGGTGATATCGGAAACAGAAGCTTGAACAGATACAGATACATCACCTCGGTCTTGTTGTACGGCCCACCCTGGGTAAGCACCATGATACTCTCGTATCCCTTCAGGGATATGGTAATCGCGAGCATAATGATCATCTGCATGACCGGGCCCAGGAGCGGAATCGTAATACTCCACAGCTTTCGGACTTCGCCTGCGCCGTCTATGGAAGCCGCTTCATACAGATCCTCCGGTATTCCCTGAAGTCCGGCAAGGAACAGCAGCATATAGTTTCCGACAGCCCCCCAGATAGCAATCATAATCGTCGTCAGCATCGCGTATTTGGGGCCCAGCCAGCTCACCGGCTCGCCGATCACGTGATATTTGAGCAGGAACTGATTAAGCACGCCATTGTAGGAATTGAAAATGATGAAGAACACGATGGACATGACTGATGCACTGAAGACCGTAGGCAGATAATAGATACCCCGGAGCAGCGTCCTGCCTCTGATTTTCCGGTTCAAAATAAACGCAAAGATCAGCGACAGCGGAATCGTGATTACTAATTTGCCTGCGGCATAGATCCCCGTATTCCTTACCGAATTCCAGAACTCCCCATCCCTCATCAGACGGGAAAAGTTGTCCAGTCCGATATACACTGGCTCTCCATAGCCCTGATAGTTGTAAAACATATACCGGAGAGCCCAGAGAAGCGGATATACGCCCAGTACTAATGTCAGCAGCAGGCTTGGAAAAATAAACATATACGCGGTCCTTTTGCTCATCTTGCAATCCCCCTCTTTATTCCTTGAGAAAAGTATATAAGAGGGAAGAACGCTGGCGAGATAGGCGTATCAACTTTATCATGTAGGGTAATGTTACTTTGATTCGAAAATGTAAAGGGATACAAATTAATATCATCTGAATATATGTGATTAAACATAACATGAAGTTGGAGCAAGGAAGTCCAAAAACGCAAAGCAGCGATTCTCCAGTAACAGGAGAATCGCTGCTTTGCTCACTTTTTGTGGTTATAAGAATGAAGAAAGCTGTCTCAGTTATCAAAATCTTCTTAAGGACAGACCCTTACTTCCAATCAGAACATTCATGGCTTACAGGCCTATATCTGGGCTGGATCATTCGCTTGTTACAAGCCTTGCTCATCTTCCCCAGCCTCGTCGTCATCTACTGCCAACGGTGTTTCCCGGTGGATGTTGATTCTGGTGATCCGCAGACGCGTAGATTCTTCCACCTCAAAGGTGACATCACCAACGATTACCCGCTTGCCTTTGGATGGATTACCTTCCAGCTCCTTAAACAACCAGCCGCCGATCGAATCCACTTCGTCGTCTTCAATCACTACACCGGTGAGGTCGTTTACATCCTCGATCAGCATCCGGCCCTCAACAGAAATGTAATCTCCGTTGCGTTCCACACTTGGACGTTCATCCTCGAACTCGTCATGCAGGTCACCTACGATCTCTTCAAGGATTTCTTCGGCGGTGAGCAGTCCGGCTGTCCCGCCATATTCATCCACCACCAGTGTAAGCTGGGCCTTGTTCTTCTGCATAAGCCGCAGCACATGGCTGATCTCCATGGATTCCGGCACATTAAGGATAGGGCGGACCAGCGAAGCCAGATCATTCTGCTGCGCTGCCTCTGCAAACAGCAGGTCGGTGATATGAATGAAGCCGATGATCCGGTCCTTGTCCTCAAAAGCCACCGGATAGCGGGAATGCTTTGTTTCTGTAATAATCCGCATATTTTCTTCCAGAGAAAGATTGCTGTATAACACATCCATATCCGTACGCGGGAGCATGACCTCACGGGCCAGCAGGTCGGAGAATTCAAAGATGTTGTCCATCAGCTTCATCTCATCCTTATCGATGACCCCGCTTTTGGCACTTTGATTCATCAGGATACGAATTTCTTCTTCAGAGTGGGCCGCCTCCGCTTCACTGGCCGGCTCTACGCCCACCAGCCTCAGGAGCGCATTGGCCGAAGCATTCAGCACCCAGATAAACGGCATAAACACATTATAGAAGAACATCAGCGGCGCGGACAGCAGCAGCGCGGAGCCTTCTGTTTTTTGAATGGCCAGGGACTTTGGTGCCAGCTCCCCCAGCACGATATGTAAAAACGTAATGATTGAGAACCCGACAATCACAGACACTGTGGAGATCAGAGTATGATCAGTAACACCTATCTGAACCATCAGCGGCTCGACGAGCAATTCGGAAATGGCCGGTTCCCCGACCCAACCGAGCCCCAGCGAGGCCAGTGTAATCCCGAACTGGGTAGCCGACAGATAGGAGTCCAGTTTTTTGTTAACCTTCAGCGCATACCCGGCCATCTTGTTGCCTTCACTGACCAGCTGCGTAAGGCGCGACTGCCTCACCTTTACAAGCGAGAACTCTGCTGCCACAAAGATGCCGTTCAACAATACGAGCACCAGAACCAGCAAAAGATTGAGCAGCAATCTCCCTACTTCAAATTCCGTATGCACAATAACAACGCCTCATTTCTACAGAGTGATCGCTTTTCTTGTTTTGAAATCAACCTTCGGATAATACATATCAGCTACGAGAAGATTGGGACCACAGCAGCCGGCTTCATCACAGTGGCAGTTCACCTTCTGATTAAGCGGATGTTTCAATTGCCACTCGGCAAAAATATCATCCAGCTTGCCGCTGCCAATGTTACCAAAGGCGGATATATCAGCAAAATCCGTCACAAACACATCCCCTGTGAACAAATTGACATTCACCCGGTTTCTTCCGTCCGGATCATTGCGCAGGGTAACGTTTTTCTCCTCACGCAACCGGCGGAGAAGCTTCTGGTCTTCTTCCAGGAAGCTGCAGGAAAAGAAAGGAAGTGTGCCGAACAGCATCCACATTTCGGGATTGCGGTGGTCCAGCAGATCATGGATCGCTGCCCCCATTTCCTTCAGGGAGAGCACAGGCAGCTTCGATGCAAAGCTGGACGCGTACATCGGATGCACCTCATGCCGTCTTGCCCCCATATCGCCAATCAGCTTATGAATGGCCGGCAGCTTGTTATGCGTCCGGTAATTAATCATTGATTCGGCTGATATCAGCATACCGTCATTACTGAGCCGGCGGGAATTTTCCAGCATAGTGTCATAGAGACGGTAAGCTGCTTCCTTAGAAACCGGATGGCCGCTGTTCGCGAAGCCCACCTCATGGAAGTCATCTCCATTCACATAGTTGAAAGAGATATGCATGACATCCAAGTACGGCAGCAGCTGCTCATATCGGGAGTAAGGCATCGTGAGATTGGAATTGATCTGTGAACGGACACCCCGTTCACGGGCATATTTGAGCAGCGGCACGATGGTATTCTCCACAGTACTGGCGCGGAACATCGGCTCGCCGCCTGTAATACTGATCGTCTGCAGATGTTCAACCTCTTCCAGACGGTCCAGCATGTTTTTTAAAGGCAGCATTTCTCCTTCTCTGGTGGTCAGGCTGTCGCCAACCGCGCAATGCTCACAGCGCATGTTGCACAGATTGGTAACCGTCATCTCCACACTGGTCAGCACATGACGCCCATGCTGGCGGAGTGAAGTGATCGGGTCCCAGGGATCGTAGCTTGGCGACAGCTCCCGTATTGGTGATGATGATGGCTCTAATATACTCATTTTCATGGTGCTCCTTCGATGCGTATTCCTTATTATTAACCCAAATGAAGTGAAAAAGAACGGTAACTTAACCTATATCATACCACGACTTTGCAAAAAACTGCAGAAAGGGGTCCACACAAGCCGCTTATACCGTCCATCTGTAAAATAAAAAAGCGGGACGGCAACGAAGCTCCGCACTCATGCGGCCTGCCCGTTTCCTGTCCTCGCTTCGAACCGGAACTCAGGTGGTTCTCACCACAGCCCCGTCTTCATCGGTCACATCCACAATTACTACAGAAAGCTTGCTGCCTAAATTAAGCTCAAACGGAACGACCGGTTCGCCTTCAGGTCCGTTCAGCACACGCACAACCGGTCTGTGCGGCGTTGACGGGTCAATTTTGACTACGACACCGCTCTCCCCCGTGCTAAGCTTGACGGTTAATCCAAGCGGATAGATGGCCACACGGTCTCTGAACAGCTCGAGCTGCTTCTGTTCATATAGTGTTCCTGAACCTACATACAGCGCTTCTACCGCCTGATGCGGCAGCATGGCTTTCTTGTAGATCCTGTTCGAGGTCATCGCATCATACGAGTCTGCAACGCCGAGCCACTTAGCATATTCATGTATTTGCGGACCGGTCAGCCCGCGGGGATACCCCGAACCGTCAATGCGCTCATGGTGCTGCAGTGCGCAGTGCGCTGCAAGCAGCGGGATATTCGGCTCTTCCTTGAGAATCCGGTAGCCGATCTCCGTATGAGCCTGCATGTGCCGAAACTCCTCGTCGCTGAGCATGCCCGCCTTCTGCACGATTTTGACGGGAATTTGCGTTTTGCCGATATCATGCAGCAGTGCACCCAGTCCGATAACCCGCAGTTCTTCCCTGCTGTACCCGTAAGCAATACCAAGGACCAGTGTATACAGGCATACATTCAGAGAGTGGGCATACAGGTAGTTGTCGGCTGTGTGCATATCAAGGAGCATGATCATGGGATCTTCCTGCGTAGCCAAATCATCCAGAATGGAATCCATCACCTTGGAGAATTTCTTATCCAGATGATAAAAGCCTTTAGTAATGCCGGATGCTCCTGACATCTGCTGGAACTGTTTCCTGACGACCTTGAGCGCCTGATTGCGTGTCTCGTCCTGCAGCATGCCGGTAATCTCAACATCTTCCGTGAGGGAATCCTCTATATAGATATAGCCGATGTCAATCTTGGCCAGACGCTTGATTAGTGCATCAGTAAGCTCTACTCCATCCGAAAGGAGAACCAGCCCTTCATCATTATATATTTTTTTACCCAGCTTCATTCCCGCCTGAAGCCGATTCACGGATACTAGACGCACCTTGGCTCACTCCTGCCTTTAACGGTAAATTGCTATTCTGTTTCAAATCCCCAGGTGACCTCTGTGTTATACCGTTACCTTGAGCGATTAGTCATGAGCTTGTGAATTAACGCATAATAAACAGCCAGAACACAGCTGCCAGAATAAAGCGGTAGATCGCAAAGTGGGTAGGTCTGATCTTCTGGATCATTTTCATGAACGCCACCACAACCACATATGCAACCACAAATGAAATCACAAACCCGATCGCGAAATCCATAATCGTATCTTTCGTAAAATATTGATAGGAATCGAGCAGCTCATAACCTGATGCCGCACACATAATTGGGATTGCAATCAGGAACGAAAAGTCCGCTGAAGCCTTATAACTGACCCCGCTTAGCATACCGCCCGAGATGGTCGATCCGGAGCGTGAAAATCCCGGCCACAACACGGAGATAATCTGATAGAGACCAATAGCCAGCGCCTGGCCGTAAGATAAATCATCCAGCTCGTGAGCCGTGATCCGGATCTTCCGCCGGTTCACCCATTCTGCGACGATCATCAGAATCCCGCCGGCGACAAGCGCCCAGAGTACAGTGGGGGCTCCAAAGAGACTTTTAATGAAATCACGGGCTAAGAAGGCTACCGCAAGGGCCGGTACAATCCCTAGAAGAACATGGATCAGATTCAGTCTGGAAGCCGGCATGACTCCGCCTCTGCCTGAACGGTTGCGCCCGATGCCCAGCAGACTCAAAATGCGCTGGCGGTACACCAGCGCAATAGCCAATATGGCTCCGAGCTGAATGACAATCTCATACGTCTTCATAATCGGTGACTGCTCATCAAATCCGAGCAGCTTGGTTGTTAAAATCATGTGTCCCGTGGATGATACCGGGATAAATTCTGTTATTCCTTCTACAATTGCCAGAATAATTGCTGTAATAGTATCCATATAATCCTCCTGATCATAAGAAAATGAAACCTAATGCGGTTAGTGTTCCTAATACTCATACATAGTAAAGTCAGTAACTATACAGACCTATTCTCCCAGCGGAGAGACTCACTTTCTTCAAGGCTTCCCGGACGCTGCAGTTCCATCCGCAGCAAATCCCTCAGGAAATGAGGCAACAGGTACAACGGTTCTGTTCCGTTTGCAATGCTCTCATAACCCGTGCGAAACGTGAACATATCCAGTGTTCCCACTGAATATATAGCATTCTCATCCAGCGGTTCCCCGGCAACAAAAACGGCAATACCGTTATCATAAGGCATGGCCCTTGGATCGTACAGGATTTTTAATCCATCCACCGCAAGGCTTCCCAGTACCTCCCCCCGGAATCCGTAGCCGAAAATCGCCTTGGTCCGATACTCTTCTGTGAGGCTCTGCTCAAGAGCCCTGCGGATATCCTCACCCTTAAGCTGAACAACGCAGGCATTTATTGGAGAGGGGCACAGTGCATGCAGTATGCCTGCAGTAATGTTGCCCGCCGGCAGAGATTCAAGCAGTTGCCCGCTGTTGACCAGTGATACCGGTGCCCCTGTATAGCGCCTTACAGCCTGCGCCAGAAGGTTGCCGAAAGGAGATTCTCCCTGCGTATCCAGCGCAAGCTCGCGGTCGGTGATGGCTACTGTCTCGTTAAGAACCTCCCGCCCATGCTGCAGATGCAGCGCCGCCGCAGGAAGTATCACATCCTCAGTAAGCGACGGGTCTACGGGAAAACATTGACCACTTGCGAGCTCAAAAGGATGACTGGCAGACGCCCGCTCAAAAATAAGCCGTCCCACATAACGGCCGAACTTACCGGCACCGCAGACCGCAGTTCCGTTAATAATCTCCGGCGTCTCCAGCATATGATGGGTATGGCCGCCAAGAATGGCATGAACCCCCTTCAGCTGCTCGGCCAGCCGCCTATCAGCCGGAAGCCCCAGATGGGACAGAATAATCAGAAGATCTACCTGCGGAGCCAGCAGTTCACATTGTTCACGAAGCGCTATCTCCGGGTCCAGCGCCTCCCAGCCCAGCAGCGAATAAAAAGAGGCAAAAGCTGCGGTAGCTCCAGTAACCCCTATCTTGGTGCCGTCCTTCTCCAGGATCGCATGGCGCTTCATCCAGCCGGGAGGCTCTCCGGTAGAGCTCTCCAGAATGTTGCAGCATACCACCGGGCACTGGATGCCTGCATACAGGACAGATAGCATCTCCCGGGGGAAGGTCAGACCTTCATTATTGCCTATAGTTACGGCATCGTACCCAGTCAGGTTAATCATGTCGATATTCGCCTGTCCCATGGTCCCCTCAGTCTCTACGGAGAACCGGTCCATATGATCGCCGATATCCATTAACAGCACAGGCTCGTCCCCTGCTATTGCCCTAAGTTTGGCTATTTCAGCAGCAACAGGGCTCATCATTTCAAAGTGGCTATGTATATCATTGGTGTGAATTAGGGTCAACCTTTGCAACGCTCGCTCCATATGCTTCTCTTTCCTCCCACCTGTGAAGCCGTTTTATGATAAGCGGCAGGTTTGTAATCTTATAGAGCCTAGCATAACATTTTCAGGCTCAATATGGTATATTGGAAACATTATTGAAAATCCAATAACCCATACATTCCGAGGTGAATTAAACATGCATGTGACTATTCGTCTGTTCGCTGGTCTGGCCGAAATCATCGGCTCCTCGTCGCTGACCTTCCATTCCCATGAGGCTCCGCTTACTGCCGGAAGACTCAAGGAGCTGCTCTCTGCCTCCTATCCGGATGCCGCCCCGCAGATCAAAGTGTCTCTGGTTGCCATTGACCATGAGTATGCGCCGGAGGACTCTGTCATTTCCGAAACTTCCGAGGTCGCACTCATTCCTCCCGTGTCTGGAGGAGAACCGGCAGATGAGGACCTGGAAACACCGGACGGACGGTTCAGTATCACAGGCCAGCCCCTTAACGGAGAAGCTCTGCTGAATAAAGTGCTGGATACAGGTCATGGTGCCTCCCTGCTCTTCGTCGGCACAACCCGTGAAATGACCGGCACCCAGCGCACAACAGCATTGTACTATGAAGCATATGTCCCTATGGCTCTCTCCAAGCTGCAGGAAATCGGCAGGGAGGTCGAGGAGAAGTGGGATGCCTGCTGTGCCATTTCACACCGGACCGGGCTTGTAGGCCTTAAGGAAGCAAGCGTGATGATTGCCGTATCTGCCCCTCACCGTGATACCTGTTATGAGGCGAGCCGGTATACCATTGAGAAGCTGAAAGCTATAGTACCCGTATGGAAAAAAGACATTGGCGACTCTGGAGAACAGTGGCTTGGAGCGGATTCTGATGCTATGAATTACCGCACTCTGTAACCGCTTATCAATAACTTTTCCACCTATTGAATAATCTTAATTTTGTTGCTATGCTGGAAAAAATCGCTATAGTAAGGTGGCATAGTCATTGAGAGTACACGTGACGGATCTGAAACCAGGGGATTCCCTCCGGATGGATACCTTTAGCTCAAAAGGGCTGCATGTTTTGCCCAAAGGAACACAACTCCAAATAGAAGAGATCGCTAAACTGATGCAGCTTGGAGTAGATTACGTTGATATCGAATCCATTCAGGAAGATCCGGCTCCTTCCATCAGATCGTCTGTCATCGAGGCAGTATCCAGTAATTTCAACACCATGATTGACGGTTTTGAATCGGTGTATATGGAAGCGTTAACTAAGGGCAGCTTCAATCAGACAGTGGTGGATGATGTCCTTCAGCCTTCGCTGAAATCCTTGGACAAACACAAGGATGTGGTTTCCTTACTGTTACTGCTTGACCGTGAAGACAATTATACTTATAACCACTCGTTGCAGGTGGGCATGCTTTCTTATTATATAGCAACATGGCTTGGATATTCGAAGAAGGAATGCTATGAAATCGGCCGGGCCGGCTATCTCATCGATATCGGCAAATGCCGGATTTCTCCAGACATTCTGAACAAACCAGGCAAGCTGACTGCGGCAGAATTTGACGAAATCAAACTACATACGATTTACGGCTATGATATAATCCGCAATTCCATGGATGACCCCATCACCGCCCTTGTGGCACTTCAGCATCATGAGCGTGAAGACGGTAGCGGGTATCCTCATCAGTTGACCAAAGATGATATTCACCCTTATTCCCAGATCGCTGCTGTGGCCGACATTTACAGCGCCATGACCTCTCACCGGATATATCAGTCTAAACAGGAACTGATTTCGGTGCTTCGTGAGATCAACACACTCAGCTTCGGTAAGCTGAACGGGAAACCGGTACAAGCCTTTATCCAGCATCTGATGCCCAACTTCATTGGCAAACACGTGCTCCTGAACACAGGGGACATGGGTGTAATCATCATGAACAATCCGCTCGACGTTTTTCGTCCGCTCGTGCAGAGCGGAGGCAAATTTCTGGACCTGGCCCGCGAACGCAAGATTACGGTGGTAGAGATTTATATGGAATAGGGGGCGACCCCTTGCAATCGGATTTCCGGTCCCTCCCGAGCCCTCCCTTAGCTAAGGGAGGGCTCTAAGGGTCCATCCTCTGGCACCGGAAGCCTGGTGGAAGTCTGCGGCTGTTGCGGACGGAAGGAATGTTCCGCGCATCGGTCCGCCTTGAAGCTCCCTGCTTAGTTGTGCAAGGGCTGAAGCTTCAAATCTTTATTGGCGTAACTGGCCTGCCCCATTGGAAGTGTCCATTGGGACCAGGAATAATCTAATTGTGTCCTGGTTTTACAGAGTATGTGTTCAGTTATCCGGCCCGCAGTAAGCTCAGGTGGAAAAAGTGAACCTAAATTACTTCTTCCCGCTTCCCGGCAAGTTATAGTTGGAGAAAGGATACCTAATTCGGCCGATTTCCATCGTTTTGAGTGAATTGGCTTCAATTAAGTCTACTTTTTCCCACTTTACCCTAGGTATAACGATTTTTCATCTATTGAAGTGAACGAATTCCACTTCACGTAACTGCAGCTCCTACGCGCTACACGTTTGCCTTCTGCGCCCGTCATCCCTCTGCACAGCAGAACACACAGGTCCAAACACTCTCAGCTCTACTCACTCATTCCCAGTTTTATAAATGGCTCTCCGTAACAGAAGGCAATCATCATTTGCTGAATAAAAACATAAACAGGAGGCTCCCTCACCGGACGGTATGGGAATCTCCTGTTATTATTATGAGCTGGTCTTCTGCACGTTCCCAGGTTCGGCTCGTAGAACTTCAACTCGCAGCGGCGGGCCAATCAATATCCGGTCCAGCTCAGCCGCAGCCGCTTGCAGCCCCCACCTTACAGTTCCTTACCATTGCTGGCGATGACTTTTTTGTACCAATGAAAAGAATCCTTCTTCGAACGGTTTAAGGTTCCGTTGCCTTCGTCATCCAGATCCACATAGATAAACCCGTAGCGCTTCGACATCTCCGAGGTGGACATGCTCACCAGGTCAATGGGTCCCCAGCTGGTATAGCCGATCAATTCAACGCCGTCCAGGACGGCTTCCTTCATCTGTGCGATGTGCTGGCGAAGGTAGTCGATCCGGTAGGTGTCATGAATGGAGCCGTCTGCTTCCACCTTGTCATATGCACCCAGACCATTTTCTACAATAAACAAAGGTTTCTGGTAACGGTCGTACATCGTGTTCAGCATGATCCGCAGCCCGATGGGGTCAATCTGCCAGCCCCATTCGGAGGCCTTCAGATACGGGTTCTTCACACCGCCGAACAGGTTGCCTTGCGCCCGCTCGCCTTCCGGACTGGCCGAAACGGTCAGCGTCATATAGTAACTGAATGCCACATAATCCACGGTGTGAAGCTTCAGAATCTCGTCGTCACCCGGTTCTTTCAGAAGAACCACATGATTCTCTGCAAAGTAACGCTCCATATATTTGGGGTACTCGCCACGGGCATGCACATCCGTAAAGTACAGGTTCATCTGATTCTCGTGCTGATTGAGCCGCACATCCTCAGGGTTACAGGTATTGGCGTAACTCTCCATCCGTGCCAGCATGCAGCCCATTTGTGAGCCGGGAATGATCTCATGCACCAGCTTGGTTGCCAGCGCGCTCGCCACAAATTGGTGATGAAGTGCCTGATAGATCGTCTGGAGCTTGTTATCCGCCCGGTCAATCACAACCCCGCCTCCGGTAAAAGGGCTCAGAGTCATCATATTGATCTCATTGAAGGTGATCCAGTATTTCACCTTATCCTTGTAGCGACGGAATACGGTCTCCGCATAACGGGTATAGCAGGAGATGACTTCCCGTGAAGCCCACCCGTTATATTTCTGCGTCAGTCCCAGCGGCGTCTCGTAATGGGCCAGTGTTACCAGGGGCTCGATGCCGTATTTATGCAGCTCGTTAAATACATTGTCATAGAACTGCAAACCGGCTTCATTCGGCTCCGCATCATCGCCATTCGGGAAGATCCGCGCCCAGTTGATCGACAGGCGGAAGACCTTGAATCCCATTTCAGCAAATAGAGCAATATCCTCTTTGTACCGGTGATAGAAATCCACCCCTTCACGCTTCGGAAACCGTGCGGTGAACTCCCCGGACAGGATCTGATCGATCCGCTCGGATGTAATTTCAATAGCATGATCATTGCTGCGCTCGGCCTTGGGCACATAAGCGACCATATCCGCACTGGACAAGCCTTTGCCGTCTGCATCATATGCACCCTCGACCTGGTTGGCGGCGGTTGCACCGCCCCATAAGAAGTTTTCCGGAAATCCTTTTTGGATTGCAGTCATCTGTTACGCTCCTTCTCCTCCAGTGTGGCTTGCTGCCACCTCTGGCTTCTAGTGTATTAGTGTTAGCAAAAGCTCGCCGTTTCTTGCTTCCGTACCCGTATTCTTCAGGACATCCAGATAACTAGCAGAATTGGTTACAATCACAGGTGTAGCCGTCACGAATCCGGCTGCGCGAATCGCATCCACATCGAACTCCAGCAGCAGCTGGCCTTGCTCGACTTTGTCACCTTCCTGCACCTTTTTATAGAAATGCTTACCCTTCAGCTTGACTGTGTTGACCCCAACATGGATTAACAGCTCCGCACCGCCTTCAGAGGTGATACCAATGGCATGACCCGTAGGGAATACGGTCGTTACAGTCCCATTCACAGGGGAAGTCAATACGCCCGAGGACGGCTCTATCACAATCCCTTTTCCCATTGCCCCTGTGGCGAAGGCTTCGTCAGGCAGACTTTCCAGCGGCAACAGCGCACCCGTAAGCGGACTGAAGATCATCTCTTTATCGATTTGTGTCATTTCCTGGTTCACGAACGGCCGGGAAGTATTCTCCTTATCCGCTGCTTCTGGATCGTCAAACCCAAGCACGAATACCAGAATAACGGCAAGTACAAAGGCCACCACAATCCCGATAGCCGCCCAGGCAAATCCTGTACCGAAATACGTTGGCAGCGCAAGCAGCCCCGGCAAGGAGAACGCAATAGCTCTGGCACCACCCGCTGCGATAATTGCCCCCCCGATTGCCCCTGAGATACAGGCGTAGATGAAAGGCTTTTTAAGCTTCAGGGTGACTCCGTAGATGGTTGGCTCGGTGATCCCGAACACAGCAGCCAGTGTAGATGATCCGGCTAACGCTTTTAACTGCGTATTCTTGGACTTCAGGAACACGCCGAATACAGCACCAGCCTGGGAGAGTACAGCCGCCGCCAGAATCGGCAGCATGGTATCGTAACCAAGCGTAGCGATGTTGCTGAGCATAATCGGGACAAAGCCCCAGTGAACACCAAAGATAACGAACACCTGCCAGAACGCTCCGGCGATAGCCCCGGCGACAAGCGGACTGAGATTATACAGCCAGGTGTACCCGGAAGCGAGTCCTTCACTGATCAGTGAGCCTACCGGACCAAACGCCAGGAATGTCAAAGGAATGACAATCAGTAGTGCGAACATCGGAACCAGGATATTCCGGACCGATTCATGGATAAATGAACGAAACCATTTCTCTACATAGGATTGTACCCATACCGCCAGAATGATCGGAATAACGCTGGAGGAATAATTGACCAGTACAATCGGTATTCCTATAAAATTCAGCGATTCCGTGGAGCCGACAGCAGTAATGACCGACGGGTAGATCAATGCTCCGGCTATGGCGATGGATACGAATTGATTGGCTTTAAACTTGCGCGCCGCCGTTACCGCGAGGAATATCGGCAGGAAGTAGAACACACTGTCCGACGCCGCATTCAGAATCAGGTAGGTACCACTTGTGGCGCTGATCCACTTCAGTGACAGAATTAACGCCAGCAATCCTTTGAGGACCCCTGCACCTGCAAGTGCCCCGAGTATAGGAGAAAAGATACTTGAAATAATATCTACTGCTTTGCCGAGAACACCTGTACTTTCGGAGGAATCATCATCTTTGCCGTTTTTCTCCGCATCCTGTAAGGAGGTCTCCTTCATGATCTGATCAAAAACCTGGCTGACATTGTTGCCGATGACAACCTGGAACTGGCCGCTGTTCTCGACCACTGTGATTACACCTGGCGTTTTTTCGAGTGCTGCTTTATCTGCTTTCCCATTATCCTTCAGCTTGAATCTCAACCGTGTGGCGCAGTGGAAAACCGAATTCACATTGGATTCACCGCCAACAAGTGCGATGATCTGTTTGGACAAGTCCTTGTTGCTCATATGGTTTGCTCCTTTTAGATTAAAATGGATATCTATTGTTGTCGTTACAGTAGGGTTATGATGTGCCAGCAGTTATCTTTAATCCCTCTGTAAACAAGAAAAACCTGAACTCACAGCAAAAGGAAACGTCAAATTCACGCTTATTTTGCCATCAGTTCAGGTTTTGCCTGCTTTACCAGTAACACCCTGTCCAATGATCGTATTTAGTTGTCTGTTCCTTATCCCCCTGGTAATACCGTTCCTATTCCAGGCTGTTGCGCTCCGTGACACGCTGGATGTGAATCGTCAGATAGACATATTCATCCTTGCTCAGACTCTGAGCATACGCTTTTTCCACATAATCATTGATTTTGCTTGCGCATTCATAAGCTTTGACATACGTCTGCTTGACCTGATTGTACAAGAAGTCCTCTCCACTGGTGCTGGTTTCCTTCTTCAGTACCCGCATGGAAAAATACTGTAAATGTGTCAGGAACCGCGAATAATTGAGTGAGCTATCATCCAGCACCACCTTATAATGATAGGTGACGATGTTGAGAATATTCTGGACAATCTCCGTCATTTTGATCGTGGACTTCATTTCATTTCCGTCCATTTTCGCATTCACCAGATGCAGTGCTATGAAGCCCGCTTCATCCTCACCTAACGCAAAACCGGTCGCCTTCTCGATAAATTTCAGCGCGTCCATTCCGATGGAGAATTCCTTTTTATAGAACCGCTTGATTTCAAACAACATCGCATTTTTCAGGAAAATCCCCTTCTCCATACGCTGTACAGCAAAGTGGATGTGATCCGTCAAGGTCAGATATAGATTATCGCTGAGCTCGGTGCCCAGAATCCCATTGGCATAGGTTACGATTTCACTCGCCAGCTCCAGATGAGCCACTGGAATATCATTCAGCAGTTCGGTTAGCCGGGCCGTGAATTCGTTTTCGTTAAGCAGGAAGATTTTATCGACCTTGGCGGGATCCACATAATCGCCTGCCACTTTATTGAAGGAAATACCTCTTCCCATCACAATAACTTCCTTGCCCTTCTGGTTTTTCGTCAGGAGCACGTTATTGTTCAGCACCTTCTCTATAATCATCTGTAGTCACCTCCTGTCACATAGTTTGTACAAAAAAAGCCTAAGTTGATCCCAATATCATTAATTAAATGATACTCGAATCAGCTTAGGCATTGCCCGCGTTACCGGTCACAATCCTGTATTACTGTTATTGTAGCATAAATAAAAGCGATTACAAGGTTTTTGTATTTAATTTTACGAAAAATTTATGTCCGGGGTCTCTCCCCCAGGTTTGGACCATTGGTCCCATGGCGAAGCTGATAGCAGATAATACGTAAGGCTTATGCTCACGAACTAGGCAGATGCTTACGAACCCCGTTTTGTTCGAGGTAGTTCAAGGATATGAACACAAACAAAACTTACAAGGAGGCATAAATGCTTGCCATTCATCAACGACTTGCAGAGCTGTACACCTTAAGCCGCAAGCGCCCGTTGACAGACGAGGAAGAAACCGAGCAACGTCATTGCCTGCAGGCAAACGCCAAGTACTGCTGGGAAATGGCACGGCTGAACAATGAAGCCAAGCTTGCCGCTGATACTGAGGATACCCAGTGGCAGCAGGAGATCTGTGCACAAATGTATGAAGTCAGGGTAACCGGCAGAGCAGGCAAACGGCCAAAATAAAACAGCCCTTCCACACTTGAATGTGCCGGAAAGGGCTGCTGCTGTTATATGCTACAGGAAGCGGAACTGCGCTTCGATCAAACCGTTATAGATGCCATCACGTGCTGTAAGCTCGGCATGGGTACCTTCTTCTTTGATCTCGCCGTGATCCAGTACGACAATCTTATCCGCATGCCGGATAGTAGACAGCCGGTGGGCGACGATGAAGGACGTCCGGCCCTGAAGCAGAATCTTCAGCGCCTCCTGAATCTTGATCTCCGTCTCAGTATCAATGCTTGCTGTCGCCTCATCCAGGATCAATATCCGCGGATTGGCCAGCAGCGCACGGGCGAAGGACAACAGCTGGCGTTGTCCCATGGAGAGCGCACTGCCGCGTTCCTCGACCTCGGTCTCGTAGCCTCCGGGCAGCTTGCTGATGAAATCATGGGCGTCCACTGCCTTGGCTGCATCCTCAACCTCCTGGTCCGTAGCATCGAGCCGCCCGAAGCGGATATTATCCCGGATTGTCCCTGAGAAAATAAACGTATCCTGCAGCACGATTCCGATCTGCTCGCGCAGACTTTGCAGCGTGACGTCACGTGTATCCCTGCCGTCGATGGTAATGCGTCCGCTCTTGATATCATAGAACCGGCCGATCAGGTTGATGATGGTGCTTTTCCCTGAGCCTGTATGACCGACAAGCGCAATCGACTGGCCGGCCTTCACATCGAGATCGATGCCTTTCAGGGCTGCCCGGCCTTTTTCATATTCAAACACTACCTTATTAAATTGAATATCGCCCTGAATCTTCGGCAGCGGTGTTGCCCCTGGTTGGTCTTGTACGGCAGGCTGCTCATCCAGATACTCAAAGATCCGTTCCGAGGAAGCCATCGCCACCAACAACTGGTTATACATCTGGCCCAGGCGGTTGATCGGGTCCCAGAAGTTGCTGACATAGGTACTGAATGCCACTAGAAAGCCCACGGTAAGATCACCGGTCTGGATCAGGTATGCCCCGAACCAGAAGAGAATCATCGTTCCGAAGCCGCCTGTAATTTCAATAATCGGTCCAAACGCCTGGTTCATCGCCGACGCCTTGTTCCAGGATTTCCGGCTATCCATATTCATGGCGTCGAAATAGTTCATGTTCTCCTGTTCCTGGGTGTAGGCCTGGGTCACTCTGATCCCTTGAATCGACTCATTCAAATGGGAATTGATTCGTGAGTTCTTCATCCGCACATCCTGCCAGGCAATCCGGATCTTCTGGCGCAGCTTGGTGGAGACAAAAAACATAACCGGTACAGTGATCATCACCGCAAGCCCCAGCTTCCAGTTAATCAGCAGGAGAATCACCATGATTCCGATCAATTGCACACTGTCGATCATCAGATTGACGACCCCGTTGGTGAACAGATCCTGCAGGGAGTTGATATCATTGGTGACCCGAACCAGCACCGAACCGGCCGGACGTTTATCAAAAAAGTTGAAGGAAAGCTTTTGAATATGCCTGAACAGGTCTGAGCGCAAATCGTATATGACCCGCTGTCCGATTACATTCGTGTATTTGATCCGGTAGACCCCAGCGATCCACTGAATCAGATAGAGTACAATTACTGCAGCCGTCAAGGTGTACAGCAGAGTCAGACTGGGATTCCCCGACTTCGGAGCAATCGCCTTATCGATAGCCATACTCGTCAGGTAAGGGACCGTCAGCTTAGTAATCGTGCCGAGGATCATCATCACCGACACGAGCGGCAGCATTTGTCTGGCATATGGCTTCATATAGCTGAACAGCCTGGTGAACTGCTTCCAGTCGAACGCCTTGTCAATGACGTCATCATCCTTGTACACGAACCGTTCGTCAAGCGTCTGCTCCTGGGCCGAACCTTGCTTTATTTTTACGGATTTCTCTTGGTCAGCTTCCAGCTTCATGCCGTATCACCTGCCCCTCTTCCATTGTCCCTGGCCAGATAATCAGCATACTGAATCCGGTAGACGTCCTGGTAAGGACCGGGAACCTCAATCAGCTCGTGATGGGTACCCTGCTGAACCATATGACCTTCATTCATGACAATAATCTGATCGGCATGCCGCAGCGAGGAGATCCGGTGGGCAATAATCAGGGTGGTCCGTCCGCGCATAACCTCCTGGAATCCGGCCTGGATCTCATGCTCGGTCTCCATATCAACGGCACTGGTGGCATCATCGAGGATTAGAATCCGCGGATTCTTCAGAAGGGCTCTGGCAATCGCAATACGCTGCTTCTGACCGCCTGAGAGTCCCATCCCCCGTTCGCCGACCACCGTATCATACCCGTCCGGCATTTCCATAATAAAATCATGAGCCTTCGCTAATTGTGCGGCACGGACGATCTCTTCCATGCTCACATTCTTCAGGCCGTACGAAATATTGTTGCGGATCGAGGAGGAGAACAGGAACGTCTCCTGGAACACCGTAGCAATCTGTGACCGCAGGCTGCGCACATTGTATTCACGGATATCCACACCGTCCAGGGTTATGCTGCCTTTATTCACATCATAAGCCCGCATCATCAGCTGGATAATGGTTGATTTCCCGGAGCCGGTACCGCCGAGGAACCCGATGACCGCCCCTGGCTTGGCGCTGAAATGAATGTCCTTGACTGCAGGCATTTTGTTGCCGTAGGCAAATGTCACATGATCAAAGACGACTTCGCCCTTCACCTCTGCTGCCACAAGCTCTCGGGCATTATCTTTATCCTTTACATCGATAGGCTGGTTAAGCACCTCAAGCACACGTTCTCCCGAAGCTTTGGATTGCGTATAGTTGTTGATATGGAAGCCAAGGCCCCAGACCGGGCCGATAATATACCAGATTAAGCTGAAAAAGGCTACAAGCTCACCAAGCGACATCCGTCCCTTAATGACCAGTGTTCCGCCAACTCCGAGCAATATCGCTACGCTGACCGAAGCCAACAGCTCCATCACCGGAAAAAACTTGCTCCACAGCTCCGCGGCAAAAATCTGATTATCCTTGTAGCGTTCATTACGGTGTGAGAACTTCTCTACCTCGAAGGATTCTCTGGCGAACGACTTGACCGTCCGCACACCGGTAACATTCTCCTGGACAGCCGTTGTAAGAGCGCTAAGCGCAAGCCGCATCTCCTGAAAGGCCGGGTGAATCTTAGATTCGAATCGGAATGCGACAGCAGCCAGAAACGGCATAGTGATCAGTGTGACAAGGGTTAGCTGCCAATTGATCGTGAACATCATAATGGATCCAAACAGCACCATAAAAAACACATTCAGCAGTTGGGCAAATCCGAAGCCGATGAACAGCCGGATGGCCTCAAGATCCCCGGTCAGCCGGGACATCAGGTCACCTGTCTTCGCCGTGTCATAATAGCGGAAAGACAGGAATTGCAGCTTCTCATAGCAGGCATTACGCAGGCGGTAAGCCAGAAAGTTACCCAGCCGTCCTCCGAAAAAACCATGCGCAAACTGCAGACAAGCCTTAACAAAAACGACAGCCAATACGCTTAGAGCAAGAACGGGCACCTCAGTAAACTTCATGGGCACAATAACATCATCAATCAAACGTCTTAACAAGTTGGGGGTAATAAGCCCCACTGCAGTTGCGGCCGCCAAACAAACAATCGACAGAATCAGATAGTGCAGCTTCTCCCGATAAAAGCCCCGCAGTTGCCTGAGAACATCCATATCTCTCCTCCTTAAAGCTTTAGATTTTTAGCGCTTCCATTTTTAGTGACTTTATGCAGTTTATCACCCCTGATTTAATGCGGCAAAGGGGAGAAATCACCGTTTTCTCGGTTTTTCCCGAAAGAATCGGTCTTCCTCTCCAGGAAAAGGACAGCTTCAGCTTTAAATGCTTCCATTTCCTCCTGAATCCTATTGGATTAAGATTATCCAAGATTCAGCCTGTTTTCCTGCGGGCGAGCATAGACTTTTAATGTATTTTATGTATATTTATTCTTTCCGAATAAATTGACGCAACGAAAAAGCTGCCTTCTCAAACAGATTCATCTGTTAAAGAAGACAGCCTAAATCAAGAAGAAGACGAACTTTACAGTTCGCCTTCTGCCCTTTATCTTTTGTTTTTGTTAACCGATGGAGCCTTCCATCTCGAACTTGATGAGACGGTTCATTTCTACCGCATATTCCATCGGCAGCTCTTTGGTGAATGGCTCGATGAAGCCCATGATGATCATTTGAGTCGCTTCGGCTTCAGTAAGGCCGCGGCTCATCAGGTAGAACAGCTGCTCCTCGGAGACCTTGGAGACAGTCGCTTCATGCTCAAGCACGATGTTATCGTTCATGATCTCATTGTAAGGAATCGTATCCGAAGTGGACAGGTTATCCAGAATGAGCGTATCACATTTGATGTTGGATTTCGCCCCTTCCGCCTTACGGCCGAAGGAAGCAAGTCCACGGTACGTTACTTTACCACCGTGTTTGCTGATCGACTTGGAGACGATCGTCGAAGTCGTGTCCGGAGCCAAGTGAATCATTTTGGCACCTGCATCCTGGTGCTGGTCCTTGCCCGCAACCGCGATGGACAATACAGAACCCTTGGCTCCGCGGCCTTTGAGTACCACTGCGGGATATTTCATGGTCAGCTTGGAACCGATGTTGCCATCGACCCATTCCATCGTAGCGTTCTCTTCCGCAACAGCACGTTTGGTAACCAGATTGTAGATATTCGGTGCCCAGTTCTGAATGGTTGTGTAACGAACGCGCGCGTTCTTCATGCACAGGATCTCAACCACCGCACTGTGAAGAGAGTTTGTGCTGTAGATTGGAGCCGTACAGCCCTCTACATAATGCACGAAGCTGTCTTCATCGGCAAGAATCAGAGTACGCTCGAATTGGCCCATGTTCTCAGAGTTAATCCGGAAGTATGCCTGCAGAGGCACTTCGCATTTCACACCTTTCGGAACATAGATGAAGCTTCCGCCAGACCATACCGCACTATTCAGTGCAGCAAATTTATTATCCGCAGGCGGGATAATCGTACCGAAGAACTTTCTGAACAGTTCCGGGTGCTCACGCAGTGCTGTGTCGGTATCGGTGAAGATCACACCTTGATCCTCAAGGCTCTTCTGCATGCTATGATAGACAACCTCGGATTCGTACTGGGCGGAGACCCCGGCCAGGAACTTCTGTTCCGCTTCCGGGATACCCAGCTTGTCGAAGGTCTCTTTAATCTCGGAAGGAACTTCCTCCCAAGTCTTACCTTGCTTCTCGGAAGGTCTTACATAATACTGGATTTCGTCAAAATCCAACTCGTCGAGATTGCCGCCCCAATTTGGCATCGGCATTTTGTAGAATTGCTCCAGAGATTTCAGACGGAATTCCAGCATCCACTCCGGTTCATTCTTGATGGCGGAGATTTCCTTAACAATTTCGGCCGTAAGTCCCTTACCAGACTGGAATATCGACTTATGCTCGTCACGGAACCCGTATTGGTACTCTTCCATATCAGGCGCTTTCTTAGCCATGGTGTCAGCCTCCTTGTTTTTAGTGTTCTTGGTGATGCTCTTCTTCTTCCTCGTCTATACCTTTGCGCAGCGCGTTCCATGCCAGTGTCGCACATTTGATCCGCGCCGGAAATTTATTAACACCGGAAAGGGCTTCAATATCTTCATAGTCATCAAAATCCGCTGCTTCGCCCTTCATCAGGCAGGAGAAACGGTCAGCCAGGTCAAGCGCATGCTGGATCGTCTGACCTTTGACCGCTTCCGTCATCATGGAAGCCGACGACATGCTGATCGAACAGCCTTCGCCGCTATAACGGGCATCCTTGACGATGCCATCCTCCACCTTTAGCTGAAGTGTAATACGGTCGCCGCAGGTAGGGTTGTTCAGTTCAATCTTCACGGCGTCATCTGCAAAAGAACCACGGTTCCGGGGATTTTTATAATGATCCATAATTACGCGTCTATATAAGTCATCCAAGTTCATAGGCGAAATACTCCTTTGCCTTGATTAAAGCCTGCACCAGCGCATCTACATCCTGTTCCGAATTGTACAGGTAGAAGCTGGCACGGGCGGTCGAGCTGACCTGCAGCCAGCGCATCAGCGGCTGGCAGCAGTGATGCCCGGCACGGACAGCAACGCCTTCAGCATCCAGCACAGTAGCCACATCATGAGGATGAACATCCCCAAGATTGAAGGTAACCACACCGACCTGACGGCTGCGCGGTCCATAAATGGTGAGTCCGTCCACCTCTGAGAGACGCTCTTCCGCGTAAGCAGCAAGCTCCATCTCATGGCGATGAATTTCGTCCATCCCGATTTCCTGAAGGAAATCAATCGCTGCTCCGAGGCCAACAGCACCGGCGATAATTGGTGTACCGCCTTCGAATTTCCAGGGCAGCTCTTTCCAGGTAGATTCATACAGGCCCACATCATCGATCATTTCGCCGCCGAACTCGACAGGCTCCATAGCCTCTAGCAAGGATTTTTTGCCATACAAGGCGCCTATACCTGTAGGTGCAAGCATCTTATGGCCGGACAATGCGTAGAAATCGCAATCCAGATCCTGAACATCCACCTTCATGTGCGGCGTGCTCTGAGCCCCGTCCACAACAATTACAGCACCGTGGCGGTGAGCGATGGCTGCCAGCTCTTTTACCGGATGGGTAACACCCATTACATTTGAGACATAGGCGATGGCGACGATCTTGGTTCTATCCGTTATCGTCTCCTCGGCATCTGCAAGTGTAATCGTTCCATCCTTCTGCAGCGGAAGGAATTTCAAGGTTGCTCCTGTCTTCTTTGCAAGCTGCTGCCAAGGAATGAAGTTGCTGTGATGCTCCATCTGGGTGATGACAATTTCGTCGCCTTCCCCCACATGTGCAGGGCCGTAAGACGAAGCCACAATATTCAGGGCGGTTGTTGTACCGCGGGTAAAAATAATCTCCTTCGTGCTGCGGGCGTGAATGAATTTGGCCAGCTTCTCGCGGGCTCCTTCATATGCGTCCGTAGCGCGGCTGCCCAGTGTATGGACACCGCGGTGCACGTTAGCGTTATCCCATTCATAATAAGACTTCACGGCCTCAATGACCTGACGCGGCTTCTGTGAGGTTGCCGCGCTGTCCAGGTACACCAGAGGATGTCCGTTGATTTTCTGGTTCAATATGGGAAATTGCTCCCGGATGGCGCTGTTAATCATTGGCCTAACTTCCTTTCCACAAGAGATTGGAGCTGATTGCGCAGTCCCTCCAGTGGAATTTGCGACACTACAGGTGCAAGGAAGCCGTATATAATCAGTGTTTCTGCATCATGCCGTGAAATCCCGCGGGACATCAGGTAGTATACCTGCTCGTAATTGACCTGTCCTACGGAAGCGGCATGGCCTGCTGTAACATCATCTTCATCAATAAGCAGAATCGGGTTGGCGTCGCCACGTGCTTTGGGACTCAGCATCAGAACTTTCTCCGTCTGCTGGCCATCGGCCCGGGTTGCGCCTTTCTCGATTTTCGTAATACCGTTAATAATAGAGGTTGCGGAATCGCGCATAACCGCACGGGTAATCATATCGCTCGGCGTGTTTTTGCCAAAATGCTGGGCCTGTGTTGTATAGCTGAGCTTCTGCGCGCCCGATCCCACTGCGATGACTTTGGCGTCCGAGCTGGATCCGTTGCCTTTCAGCACGGACTTGGTGTCGCTGGCGGTATCGCCGTAGTTCATCTCGCCTACAATCCATTCAATCGTTCCATCATTCTCAACAATAGCACGACGGTAAGTCACGTCGGTCGTATCCTCACCCAGCTGATGAACCGTAGCATAACGCACCTTGGCACCAGCGCCTACAAATACTTCCACCGCACCGTTGTGCAGTCCGGCTTCCGCTTTGTCCGATACATAGTTGTCGACATAGGTCAAAGAACTATTAGCCTCGGCAACAATCAGAATATGCGGAACAAAAGCTGCTTCAGCATCATCTGTGAGCAGAACCGCCTGCAGCGGTGTCTCAATAATGACGTTCTTAGGTACATAGAGGAATACCCCGCCGTTCCAAAGGGCCGCATGCAGCGCAGCAATGGAATGCTCGTCAGGCAGGACAGCCTTGTGCAGATAACGCTGCACCAGATCCCCATGCTCTTTGACTGCGGTTTGCAGATCGGTGAAAATAACGCCCTGAGCCGCTAGCTCCGGAGCAAGCCGGACATACACGGCGCTGGAGTTGCGCTGAATGATCAGGCTGCCTTCCTCCTGATCCTTGATCAGAGCCGCAACAGAAGCAGGGGCTTCACTAAGTGCAGTAATGGTCTGGCTTGCTTTGTAGCTTCCATAAGTATTCACATTCCAGCGGTCAATCCGGGTCTTCTCCAATTTCGGCAATGCCAGCCCTGAAGCCAGCGTAAGTGCGTTCAAACGGCTGTCCTTCAGCCAGCCCGGTTCGCCGCTGCTCTGCGACAATTCGCTGAGCAGCTGTGCATCCACCGGAAGAATGGTTTGCGTCGTCATAAGTGGTTTCCTCCTTCCTGGCGTCTCTTAAGCTTCCTGTCCTACAGTTTCATCTTCAATGCCGAGCTCTTCCTTTACCCATTCATAACCTTCTGCTTCCAGACGCTCAGCCAGTTCGGAGCCGCCGGATTTCACGATCCGTCCCTGCATCATGACATGCACATAATCTGGCTTGATGTAATTCAAGAGGCGCTGATAGTGGGTAATCACAAGAAAGCCGCGTTCCGGGCTGCGCATGGAGTTGACGCCTTCAGCGACAATTTTGAGCGCATCAATATCAAGGCCGGAGTCAATTTCGTCAAGAATGACGATCTTAGGATCCAGCATCATCATTTGCAGAATTTCGTTACGTTTCTTTTCGCCGCCGGAGAAGCCTTCGTTCAAGTAGCGGTGCAGAAACTCAGGGTTCATATCCAGTTCTTTCATTTTGGCTTCCATTTGACGGATAAATCGGATCAAGGAAATCTCGCTTCCCTCTTCACGGCGGGAATTGATCGCGCTGCGCAGGAAGTCGGAGTTCGTTACACCACTGATTTCACTTGGATACTGCATTGCCAGGAATAGACCGGCACGTGCGCGTTCATCCACAGCCATTTCGAGCAGGTCTTCGCCTTCCAGAACAGCTGTACCCTCAGTAACTACGTACTTGGGATGACCCATCAGAGCTGAAGCCAGGGTGCTTTTACCGGTACCGTTCGGTCCCATGATGGCGTGAATTTCGCCGCCCTTCATTTGAAGGTTAATTCCCTTCAGAATTTCCTTTCCTTCAATTGATGCTTTCAGTCCCTCAATGACAAAATCTGCTGCCATAATAATGTTTCCCCCCATTGTTCGATTTGCGAAATCAGAAAGCTGTATTGTAACAGGATATCCCTGATGCCAGCAAAATTAGATTTTATATCATATTATAATTATTATAAAGTGTCGCGGAGTGATTATCAATGATTCTCACTAATTTTATTACAAACCATGTTTTTTTACAAATATCTATTTTCACACAGCGCAGCATACGAATTCTTAGATTTGAACAAAAATCAAAAAAGAAAGCCCCCGCACTGGAGGCTTTACTTCTATTGTAGATGCGATTATTCGCAATGTATGATCAGCCCAGGAAAGAACGCAGCATCCATTGATTTTTCTCCAAATCGCTGCGGATTTTGATGAACAAATCGGCCGTTGGCTGATCACTCACCTGCTCAGCCAGCTCAATGCCTTCTGTAAGCTCTTCGGCCACGGTGGCGAAGTCTTCAATCAGCGACTGAACCATGCCGCGTGTGTCTTCTTTGCCTGTAGCTTCCTGAATGGTAGCCAGTTCAAGATATTCTTTCATGGTAGCCGCCGGGCTGCCTTTGATGCTCAGCAGACGTTCAGCCACCTCATCCATTTTGAGGGTAACATCATCATACAGTTCTTCAAATTTCACATGCAGGGAAAAGAATTGCTCCCCTTTTACATACCAGTGATAATTATGAATTTTGACGTACAGTACGTTCAGGTTTGCAACCTCACGGTTGAGTACTTGTTCGAGTGAAGTAGTGTTGACTTTGCCAGATGCTTTAGCCATTGTAATATCCCTTCCTTATCCATAATTTAGCCGGCTGCCAGTCCATGGTCCGGCATGAAGTTGTCTATACTGAATTTACCCTTTCATACTGGAGACGAAACATGAAATATCCTTTCTGGTGCAAGACGCCTAGGTCTGAGCGCCTTCCTTCTGGACGGCTTATTGTGTAGGATGAGCCAAGCATGTCCGGCTTATGCTCTTCCATAAATATCAACTTTGGGGAGGAGCGGCAGAAGCAGCAAAAAAGAGGCCCGAAGGCCTCCTTAATGATGTACCAGGCAGATTGAGCATAGCTTACAGCATAAGAAGCAAGGCCTCCGCCCCGGTCATTCCCGGTACAACTCCCAGCTTCTCTGCTTCTATAGTTACGGACTCCATAGGTGCAGATAGAAGCTGCGGCAATGTCCGCACACCAACGGCCCGGGCAGCTATAATCCTGCGGTCGCTAAGCGTTTCATTGAGCAAGCCCACATCAAGTGCTCCGCACATGATATACCCTTTTTCCGTACTGATCGACAGCAGCGTAGTCTTCGGAAGCTTCACTTCAACACCGATCATAACATGACCACCTACGACAACAGGCTCCATGGTAACCAACCAACATGACCTCCTTGTTCTTGATCCTCCATCACGTTGTATGTGTATGCTTAAATGGGGATCAGTGTGTCGACAAAGGACTAGTTCTCCGTTTATTGAGGGTCAATAGTCCTAATTTCCCAATAAGGAGGTATATGCTTATTCATTAATTAATGGTATAGTTTATATACTTTTTAAATAGTATTTCCAATAGTGTCTACTGACAAAGCTGGGGGATTTATGGACAAGAAACTACAACACACGGACGGCAATTATCTATTCAATGTCGATATCCTGATCAACGCCCGTACTAACCCGCTTGCACTGCAATACTTGCTTGAGATGTTGAACAGCAATGAGAAAATCACGGATTTCAACATTAACTCAGGTCTTGAGCTCGGAAAAACAATTGATAATCTCCTCCGGTCCGCGAAGCTTGCACTAAAGCAGGAACCCGCAACGGCTGCTCAAGTACCTTTTAAATTGCCAGTGAAACAAGCGGGTAAGCAGGCTGAAAAGCCTGAACCCAAGAATGTCCCTGCGGACACACCTGCGGCTACAAATGCGGGTACTCCTGCGGATGCGTACGGTAAAATCAGACTGTACATTCAGAACAACCAACTGGTCCGGCTCCGCGCTAACCGGCACGGCAAACAGGTGTCTATGCCCTGCCGTATCCTGAATTTTGATGAAGCCGCCAATTCACTCAGCGTATATCATGTGGATGAGAAGCAAGTGTATACTTTCAAGCTCAATGAAATCGACGAATTTTCGTAAACCATTTACAGCTTCACCACCAGACAAACAAGCACCTGACCCGGAAGGAAATCTTCGGGGCAGGTGCTTGTTTGTCTTTTTATGGTCATCGTTCTGAGCATCCATCAATCTTTTCGGGAAAAAGCTTCCCAGGCCAGACAGAGCCACCCGGCAATAAAACATACGCCGCCAAGAGGAGTAATCGCTCCGAGCACCTTAATACCGGTAATACTCAGCACATACAAGCTGCCGGAGAAGAAAATAATTCCCAGTATCAGCAGGCGTCCTGCCCATCGCAGACGGGAGCTCTCTCCCCATTGACCCGCAGCCAGGCCGATAAGAATCAGTCCAAGCGCATGAATCATGTGATAATGCACACCGGTCTCGTAGACCTTCAGGTTGTCATCGCTGATCACAGTTTTAAGCAGATGCGCTCCGAACGCGCCTATGCCGACAGACAGCATGACCAGCAAGGCTCCATAGGCTATAAATCTTCGTTGCATGGATACACAGCTCCTTCTATTGAACTTCTCCTATCTTACCGTAACTGGACTGTGTATTTCCAGCAGCCGTAAATTGGGGGCTTTTTACAAACCAGGCTTGCTTTTGCCGCCATCTTATGGAAAAGTGGGTACTACCATCATTTATATTAAATAGGATACAAGGAGTGCCTCACATGAACGATTATTCTCCGCCACAAGAAGAGCAAGTTCTGTATGAAGAAAAACCCCGGGATTTCAAACATTCCGGCCCCGGGATTGCCTCGTTCGTTATCGCCCTGATTACCCTTGCCGGCTATATTATTGCCTTTGTCGTTGTAGGTGCTAACGCCTCCTCCGTCACAGGCGGAAGCGACTCTTTCATTACCAATTCTGCAGAGTCTATCTTTTATCTGGGGATGTCTGTCCTCGTACTTGCTGCGGTTAATGTGATCGGAGCCGTAATTGGTATTGTAGGACTTACCCTCCGCAAGCGCCGCAGGGTTTTTGCTGTCATCGGCACTATTATTAATGGAGTCATTCTCCTGCTGTTCATGGTGATGATTGCCACCGTACTCATAAATGCCGGCTCAGCCTAAGGCATCAACATTGCAGATACTCGCCCATTCCAAAGAAGAGGCCGCCCCGTTTTTTTCGGAAGCGGCCCTTTTCTTTTTTTGCCTAGTGCAAACTGCAGCCCGGAACGGAATTACCGGCTGACCAGACTGTCAAGTGAAGCGTAGACATGCGGGCCAAATCCCTCTGAAGCCTCCCGCTGCGGAATGTTCAGCTTGATGATATATCCCTGCCCATCCATTTCCTTCACCACATACTCCCGGGTCAAACCGGATCCCATAGCTGTAAGATAGAGCCGGATGCCGGTCATCCGCCGGTCCCGTTCCTTTTGACCAAGTGCAGTTACTTTGCCAGTGGAAGCCAGTTCCTTCTCACCCTCCAGTTGAAGAGCATCGAGCTTGAAGTCGGAGGGCAGCTTGGTAATCTCGGCGTAATATCCGGGATCAACTTTCATTGCAAGTTTGCCGGTCTTCTCATCAAACGTGAAGATATCGAATACATAAAGTGAATATCCCGCTCCAGTCGCCAGAGTAGCCGTCTTTTCTTCCTCCATGCCCTCCAGCGTCAGCTTGAATGACTTCGTCTTGGGGAGTTCACCTGTTGTAGGTTCTGCGCTTTCGCTCTCTGCAGACTTCTTTTCCAGTTTCGACAGCACCCGCTGTGAAATGGTGGAATCTCCTTCTACACTCCGCTTGGCATATTCGAAGACTACGGGATCATCCATATTCAAAGTCTCCAGAGACTTTTCCACCCCCGCGCCAAGCTCAAATGATGTTGCCCCTTCTTCTGTCTTGATCTCTACCGAATGATTGTCGATCTGTCCGACATAGATCCCTGTACCGTGAATCGTCTGCGCTTCCTCTGCAGGGGTTGAACTAGGTTCAGTTGCAGGAGATGAACTAGCTTCAGCCGTAGGGCTTGGTGACGGTGATGCCGTGCTCTGTGCTGGAGAGACAGAAGCAGAGGCGGATGGCTCTGTTGGGGCCTCAGCCGGGGTATTACCGCTGCATGCGGTTATAGCCAGCATGAATACAGCAGTTGCTGCCAGAACAGGTAGTTTACGTTGTGATTTCATGTTGACTGCCTCCTCTTTGGTGAAACGGTATTTGAATCGCCTGGCTAGGCTCACTCTTATTAACGAATAACCCTTCGCCCGGGTTGCATAAACTTTCTGCTATATAGATTGGACCGTTTACAACTTGGATAGGCATTCGCCGGAAGCAGCATGCTGCAAAATTAATACTATGGTGAAGAGCCTTTTTTAGAATGACCCTGAAGGAGTGATTTCCTTGAAAATAGATATCGGCTGCGGTTCCGGCAAAGAATCTGGTTATCTGGGAATCGGCCGTGAAGGTTGCCCCGGAGTGGATATCGTGTGCAATATTAATACGGGAATTCCACTGCCGGACAATACTGCAGAATTTGTTATGGCCAGCCGTGTGCTGCCGTATGTGGACAATTTATTTGCCGTAATGGCGGAAATCTACCGGATCAGCACCCACAAAGCTGTTATTTGTATTCTGGCCCCTTATGCCCACAGTTTCCCCCACATCTCTAATCCTCTGTTCAAGCAGAAATTCGACGAGTATACTCCCCGCCATTTAACGGGCAGCTTTTTCCAGCCTTCCTCCGGAGCCGTCTCTCCGGAAATCCCCGATTATCCGGTGCCTGCGCCACCCTTTGACTATCGGCTGCTTCGGATGGAGCTGTTCTATCAGTATCCTTTTGACGACATTCTTTATGAAGCCGAGGAACTGGAGATTCTGAAGACGCTGCAGTCCAATGTCGTTCATGAAATTATGTACCATTTTGCGGTGATTAAAAAACCAATAACTGCTGAAGAGCTCGAAGACATGAGCCGCAAAGCCTACCCTGAACCCCGCGCCCTGCTCGCCCGGAGAAGACCGATCACAGAATAGACAAGATAAACTTAATTATGTGCCCATAACAAACAATTATTACCACATTCTGTCATAGGCTAATAACAAACAGAATAAAATGCATACCGTTCTCAAAAAACGAGCGGTCTGCCTTTTTTATTGTTGTCATAACATACTGTATCTTCTTTATAAGGAGGTGAAAATCATTCCTCTAGTCGTTCGGGCTACAATTAACGCGACCGGTGCCATCACTTTCACGGGCAACACGCTAGGCCTGAGCAGGTCTGAAACAACTGGTGTACCGGGCACTCAAGATAGTATCGGGGCGTTTACCACAGTAAATACTTCCTCCACATTTGGAACATATCCCGCTGGAACTACAAATCTATATACTAGCAACAGCTCGGCCGCCATTCTGTCGATACCTTCAGGAAGTACAGTGCTGTATGCAGAGCTGATTTGGGCAGGCTCCTATATTAACGGTTCCGTCAACCTGAGTTCTGTCATTAACAATCCGATCTCTTTCACCACGCCGGCGGGCACTCTCTTCAGTGTCTCCCCGGACGCAGCGACCAGCAATTCTGTCGATTTGGGCGGCGGAGGCTTCGCCTATGTACGTTCCGCGAATGTAACCAGCATTATTCAGACAGGGGGGGCCGGAAGCTATACCGCAGGCAGTGTAGTCGGTACGATAGTCATTACTGGCGATACTACAGCGAATCATGCGGGCTGGACCTTAGGCGTTATTTACTCGAATCCGTCTCTTCCTTTCCGCAATATGTCTCTCCGGGCAGGCGCTGTGCTTGTACAGGCCAGTTCTGCTCCTGTGGTCACAACCATTACTGGATTCGCGACCCCTGTGTCAGGAGCACTGGGCGGAAGAATTCTGTTCAGCGCGCAGGAAGGAGATGCCAACCGTTCCGGAGATCAGGCGCTGTTTGGTCCAACTACCTCTACCCAGGTAGCGTTGTCTGGCCCCAATAACTTCGCCACCAACTTTTTTGCTTCACAGATAAATAATGATGCCGGTGTGCTCAATACAACCGGGACCTTTGGGACCCGCAATCAGACCAACGGCAGTCCTGGAACCAACATCATTGCTGGACGTCAAGGCTGGGATATCACCAATGTCGATGTCTCCGCGAGACTCGTCAACAATCAGTCTTCTGCCTTATTGACCCTAACCACATCTGGCGATGCCTACGTTGTCAATGGAAATGCGCTGCAGATTGACATCAATGCTCCCAAAATCACCTTAACCAAAGGCTCAAATGCGGCGGGAACCATCGTCGGAGATACGTTGACCTATACCGTAACTGTCAGCAATACGGGCACTGCCAGTGCGACCAGCGCCGTTTTGTCAGATGCCTTGCCGGCAGGCTTAACTTTTGTGACCGGAAGTGTGGTTGTAGCCGGTATACCTAGGCCTATGTATGATATAACAGCAGGCATTCCCCTTGGGACTTTGACTCTCGGCACCTCTGTGACCATTACATACCAAGCCAAAGTCACTTCATTGCCACCTTCGCAGATTGTCGCCAATACGGCCAATCTCGCATTTACGTTCCAGAGCGTAGCGGGCGGATCGATATTGACTGGAGTTATTCCTTCAAATACTGACTCTCTGCCGGTATACTCTCCGGTCCTTGGCATTGTCAAAAGCGCCAACACCACAAATGCCACTGTCGGCGATCAAATTATTTATACCCTGCAGATTGCTAACACAGGTAATATTGGCGCAACTACTACGCTAACCGATAATATTCCCGCCGGCAGCTCCTATGTGCCCGGAAGCTTCACAGTGAACGGAACCCCGGTAGCAGGCAATCCAGCCTCAGGTATCGCCATCGGCGTCATTGCTGCCGGAGGCAGCTCAACCGTCCAGTTTCGGGTAGTGTTAAATAGTCTTTCTCCATCGTCTCAGCTCGTAGACCAGGCAACTGCCGCATATACTTTTGTGGTACCGGACGGCAGGACGGTGGCCGGATCAGCCGCTTCCAACACGCTTACAATTCCTGTTACTCTGCCGAATGTTGTGATCGTAAAAAGCGCAAGCTTCCCTGATGTTGCCGTAGGTGACGTCCTCCTATATACCTCCATAATCAGCAATAATGGAATTGCCCAGGTCACCAATCTTATATTGTCTGACCCGCTTCCGGCGGGTAGCACTTTTGTTGCCGGAAGCGTCAATGTCAACGGATCTTCGCGCCCGTCTGCTGATCCTGGAACGGGAATAACTGTAGGTACCATTGCAGCAGGCGCCAGTGCCACCGTTACCTTTCAGGTATCTGTGACCTCTGTACCTTCACCTGCACAGCTCTCAAACCGCTCATCCGCATCCTACAGCTCCGGTGTGTTTACCGGGATCACCCAATCCAATACGACGGCAACGCCTGTCTATCAGCCAGTCATAGGGATCAATAAGAGTGCGAATACAGCCAGTGCGACTGTAGGCGGGAATGTTCTCTACACCCTGCAGATGCAGAATTCGGGGAATCTGGCTGCTACAGTTATTCTAAGTGACAACATCCCGGCAGGATCAGTCTTTGTGCCCGGCAGTGTCACCGTCAACGGTGTGGTCCGTCCATCGGATTCACCCACTGTGGGTATACCGCTGGGAGCTGTGGGCCCTGGAGCAACGGATACTGTTACCTTCCTTACAGCGGTGCAGTCACTTCCATCTCCAGCCATGCTAGTGAATCAAGCCAGCAGCAGCTACACCTATCAACTGCCGAGCGGCCGCTCTCTCTCTGGAACAAGTTTGTCCAGCACGGTGAGTATTCCGGTATCCGCACCGGGCATCACCCTGATCAAGAGTGTGAATCTTACCAATGCTGCTGTCGGGGAGTATATCACCTACACTGTGGCGGTCACAAATCCCAGTGGCGTACCTGTGAACAACGTGGTCCTGTCCGATCCGGTTCCAACTGGCGGTGCATTTGTAGCCGGAAGTGTCACCATCAACGGTACGCCGCTACCCTCCGCTAACCCTGGCGCCGGCTTTAGCCTCGGAACCATCGCTGCAGGTGCCACAGCAACCGTATCCTTTCAGGTGAATGTGATTTTCTTGCCGAATCCGGCAGTCCTTGTGAACAGGGCAAGCGCTTCTTTCACTTCCGGTTCTTTCAGTGGTGCCGCTCTGTCAAATACGATCAGCACTGCAGTGTTCATCCCCGTTATCGTTCTTGAAAAAAGCGCGAATGCAGCACAGGCCTCTGTCGGCAGCTCCCTGTCCTATTCCATTCTTGTCAGCAATACCGGGAACATTGCCGCAACGATGAACTTGACCGACACTCTGCCGCCGCAGGCAGTATTCGAAGCAAACAGCGTGAGCATTGGTGGCACGCCTCTGCCGGGATTCAGTCCAGCCACAGGCATTCCTGTAGGACCACTCGCACCAGGCGACAGTGTTACCGTCTCATTCCTGGTCACAGTGACCGCGCTGCCCCCCGGCCAGCTGCTGCTTAATACAGCGGCGGCTGCCTTCAGCTTCACCCTGCCCGATGGCCGGCAGCTTGGGGGGAATTCCGTATCGAATACACTCTCCATTCCTGTCTCCGCACCTAACGTAAGTATTGTAAAAAGCGTGAATGCCATTGACGCCGTTACGGGTGATATTCTAACATTCACCTCCGTTCTGACGAACAACAGTATTGCTGCTGTCAGCAAGATCATTCTCAGTGATCCCTTGCCTGAGAATGCAGCCTTCATTTCCGGAACCGTAATTGTGGGCGGTGTCTCCCAGCCGCTATCAATCCCGTCCGCCGGCATTCCAATCGGCAGTCTGGGCCCCGGGGCCTCAGTCGCCGTAACATTTGAGGTGAAGATAACAATGCCGATTCCTTCACAAATCAACAACCAGTCAACCGTCAGCTTTACCTCCGGTGCGTTCTCAGGATCCTCATCATCCAACATTACAACTACACCGGTTATTCAGCCGCAGATTTCCTTGGTCAAAAGTCCCTACGAGTTCAATGAAACCGTTGGTGATACCGTCATCTACACGATTATAGTCAGTAATTCCGGCAATCTTGCCGCAAATGTAACCCTTACTGACAACATCCCGGCCGGCACTGAATTTGATCCCAATAGCGTGATTGTAGGAGGATTCCCCCAGCCGGGATCAGCCCCAGATACGGGGATCGCTGTAGGAATTGTGGCTCCGGGCGCAAGTGTGACCGTCAGTTTCACTGTCATTATTGTTTCGCTGCCCTCCCCACAGCAATTAGTCAACCAGGCTTCGGCAACCTTCACTTTTACACCGCCTGACGGGCGTCTGCTGACCGGCACAGCATTATCCAATGTGGTGACGATCGCCGTCTCCGCGCCTAACGTCGCTGTGGTGAAAAGCACAACCTCTACATCGGTTGCCATTGGAGATACTATCCCTTATTCCGTCAATATTACCAACAACGGTATTGATCCGGTCAACAATATCATACTAAGTGATCCTCCCCCACCGGGAACTGCTTTTGTGCCAGGCAGTGTGTCGGTCAACGGCGTCCTTTTTCCAAATGCCAATCCGGCTACCGGGATAAGCATAGGCACATTGGCTATTGGCGCATCTGCTATAGTTTCATACAGTGTAACGGTTGTATCCCTCCCGGCTAGCGTATCAATCAACAATCAGGCCACAGTTACGTATACCTCGGGCGTTTCTTTTTCCGGCTCGGTATTCTCCAATCTGGTTAGCGTCCCCGTATATCAGCCGATTATTGCTGCCGTCAAAAGCGCCAGTACAATGAATGCCACAGTAGGCGATACCGTAACCTACTTCTTAGCGGTCAGCAATACAGGCAATTATGGAGCAAACCTAACCATTACGGATAATATTCCAGCCGGTACCATCTTTGAGCCCAACAGCGTGCTGATTAATGGCTCCCCGCTCCCTCAGGCTGATCCGTCTACTGGAATTGCCGCCGGCATTGTCGCTCCTGGAGGAACAGTAACCGTCGCCTTCTCGGTAGTGATCACTTCACTCCCCAATCCTCAAGTGCTGGTGAATCAAGGAACCGCAGCTTACAGCTTCACCTTGCCTGATGGGCGGATGCTTGGCGGCTCGGTCCTGTCCAATACCATTACATTTCCTGTCTCGAATCCGAATCTCGCCTTAGTCAAAACGACAATAACAACCGCTACCACCATTGGCGATACCATTACTTATTCAGTGACATTGACCAACAATGGGATTGCTGCTGTCAATAATGCTGTATTCACAGATGCGCTCCCTGCAGGTACTACATTTGTAACAGGCAGTGTGCTGGTGAATGGTGTGGCGCGACCCGCAACCTCTCCGGCTACAGGTGTAACCATAGGCACTATTGCCCCTGGCGCTTCAGTTACCGTAGACTTTAACGTTACGGTAACCTCGCTGCCGGCAACCGGATTGCTGAACAATCAATCCTCTGTCAGTTTCACCTCCGGAGCACTCTCTAGTGTAGGCTTCTCCAATATCCAAACTACACCAGTCTATCAGCCGGTTATCAGTGCAGCCAAAAGCTCAAGCTCTGTAAATGCGACGGTTGGAGACACGATTACTTATACGGTCAATGTAAGTAATCAAGGGAATTACCCGGCAAATGCCACTTTAACGGATACCATTCCCGCCGGGTCCACTCTTCTCGCCAACAGCGTGCTGATTAACGGTTCTCCGTCTCCGGGGTCTGACCCTGCAACAGGAATTCTACTGGGGTCGATTGCCGCCGGGGCAAGCCTTAGTGTTGTTTTCTCTGTTGTTATCGATACTTTGCCGGTCAGCCAGCAGTTGACCAACCAGGCTACTGTTTCCTATGCCTATACCTTACCGGATGCCCGGACCTTCAATCAGACCTCGCTCTCCAACATCAATCAGATTTCAGTCTCATCGCCAAATGTGCTTGTCGCCAAGACTACAGCTGCAACCGATGCCGTTATCGGGGATACCATCAGTTACAGCATCTCTGTTACCAACAGCGGCATTACACCGGTCAATAATACAGTACTCAGTGATCCCATTCCGGCGGGCGCTTCCTTTGTCAGCGGCAGCGTAGTCGTTGACGGAACTCCTCTGCCGGGAGCCAATCCGGCCAATGGCATATCACTGGGCACCGTTGCACCGGGAGCAACAATACAAGTCACTTTCAGCATCCTTGTTAATACACTGCCTACGCCAGCCATTCTGAACAACCAGGCTTCCGTGAGCTTTACCTCCGGGGCGTTCTCAGGGGCTTCATATTCCAACACTCTAGCTACCCCGGTGTACCAGCCTTTTATTAACATTGTCAAAACAGCGGATACCACAAACGCAACGGTCGGAGATACTGTAACCTATTTCCTCAACATCACGAATACCGGCAACCTTGCGGCGAATGTCACGATTACAGACACCATTCCTCCAGGCGCGGTGTTTATTCCAAACAGTGTAATCGTAAATGGCGTATCACAGCCTGGAGCTGATCCGGCGAGCGGGCTGAATGTCGGCAGTGTTGCTCCGGGTGCAACTATCACCGTTACGATTACCTTGCAGGTCACCGTGGCATCGCTACCATCACCGCAGCAGCTTGTGAATCAGGCCGCGTCCACCTTCACATTCAGTCCGCCGGATGGCCGTCTGCTCTCTGGCTCATCTTTGTCGAACAAACTGGTTATTCCGGTCTCCTCTCCTGATGTAACGGCCGTCAAGAGCACTCCTGTTATTGATGCGGTCGTCGGAGACATAATCACGTATACCATTGTGGTCACGAATAACGGAATTGTTCCTGTGAATAATGTAGTGGTGGTTGACCCGATTCCAGAAGGCAGCCAGTTCGTCACCGGCAGTGTCACGGTGGATGGAGCCGCCCGTCCCGGCGCTAGTCCTGCTACAGGCATTGTAATTGGAACGGTTGCGCCTGGAGCCTCCTCTACCACCACCTTCCAGGTAAGGGTGATTCAGACATGAGCTCTGCTTCCCCCTTTCAACCTGTTGTAACCAATCAATCCAAGGTGTTCTTCCGATCGGCAGCGGGCATAGACTCCATTACTTACTCTAATAAGGTCAACACCCCGATTGTAGGTCCGGTTCTTTCTATATTAAAAAGCGCGGATCAAACCAGTGCCTCCCTTGGAGAGACACTGGTATACACATTCGTTGCCCGAAATGAAGGCAATGTGTCGGCATTGGCTACCCTGATAGACGCAATTCCTTCTGGCGTATCCTTTATTGCCAACAGCGTCCTGCGGGATGGAGTTCCCCTGCCCGGGGTCTCTCCTTCCTCCGGCATACCGCTGGGAACGATCTTTCCAGAGACCGACGTACACATTGCCTTTCAGGTCATTGTTGTTGCACTTCCGCCTTCACTGAAGCTGAGCAATAGAGCCAGGGCCGTCTATTCCTTTAGCACTCCGGAGGGGAGGATCGTGCAGGGAGAAGTTTTATCAAACCAGGTTACAGTTGCTCTGCTCTCCTACCAGCTCTCCATTCTGCTAGTCGCAAGCACACCTACAACATTTATCGGGGATACTGTAACCTACACATTGTGGCTAAAGAACGAGGGAACCCGGCTGCTAACCGATATTACAGCAACCATCCCTGTGACGGATGGGACCGTGTTCCTCCCCGGAAGTGTCATCTCCGGCGGTATTTATTCACCTGATAACGACCCGGCCAAAGGCATACTAGTGGCGCCGCTGGGCACAGGTACAACCACAGAAATCACGTATCAGGTGAGAGTCATTTCAACCCCTGCAACATCAGTATTAACCACCCAGGCCGTTGTTTCTTACTACACAGGCGGGGATACGGCAGATACCAAGAGCAACACGGTCAATGTTACCGTTGTTCACTCCGGGCTGTCCGTCAGCCTAAAGGTTAATAAATACAACGCAGCTCCCGGGGATCATCTGCGCTATGTGTTCACCGTCAGCAATAGCGGGAATCTGGCGGTGGATGCAGTCCTTGCAGATATTATGCCTGACGACACACTATTGATCTGGGATAGTGTGAATCTCAACGGAACTACTCAGAAGGGGACCCATCCCAGAGAGGGTATTCCGCTTGGCACCCTAAGGGCAGGCTCCACGGCTATTGTTGATTTTCTTGTCTCCATCCCGGCCGAGACCAACATACACCAGAACCCTGTAATCCAGAATCAGGGCAGCGTACAGTATACTTATAGACTGCCTGATGGACGCATTGTAAGGGAGACTGAACGTTCCAACACCGTAGTCACCTTGCTATTCTCACCGGTCATCTCTGTTCAAGTAACAGGTGAGCCTCCAATAGCTGAACCCGGCGGTATTGCCGAATTCTATATTTCCGTTACTAACAGCGGCAACTATCCGGCTGAGGTATCGCTCATAGAGATCATTCCCCTGGGAAGCACCCTCGCAACGGGTTATGTTACACCTGAAACCCCGTACAGCGGGATTATCCCCCTCGGTACGGTACAACCGGGGCAAACCATTCAACTCAGCTATGTAATCCGCATCAATCCCGATTATCTGGGCCGTGCTCTCCAGGGCTCTTTAACCGCACTCTATATGTACACTATCGATGGGCATAGATACTCCGGGGAGACCCGCTCGAACAGCTATAAAATGATCATCGAAGAAATCAGTGAATAAAAGAAGGTTCACATATCCCCCAGCCCCATGAATATACTTTAGTTACAACCTGCCCTTCAGTCACCCTTTGTGCCCCGCACCGATTAATAGTCCATGGGAGGTGGTCGTTCTGCCGCAATCATCCGGTCATCACGCGTTCGTTGTATCCAAAGAAGACTGGTCCCTTCACCGTAAAGGCCATCAGGATCAGGAACGTCATCAGCAGAAGGTCCGGGAAGCCATTAAGGATAATCTGCCCGACCTCGTGACCGAAGAAAATATTATTATGTCCGACGGCAAGCAAATCGTTAAAGTGCCTATCCGCAGTCTGGATGAGTACCGGATTATCTACAATTTCCGCAAGCAAAAGCATGTCGGCCAGGGTGACGGTGAAAGTCAGGTCGGGGATGTGCTCGGCCGCGATTCCCAGTCCGCCCAGCCAGGCAAAGGTGATAAGGCAGGCGATCAGCCCGGGCAGGATACGGTAGAAGCGGAGGTCAATCTGGAGGATCTGGAGGACATCTTGTTCGAGGATATGGAGCTGCCTCATCTTGCCCCTAAGGCACAAGAAGAGATCGAAGTTAAATCCATCGTCTTCAACGATATCCGCAAAAAAGGCATGATGTCCAACATTGACAAGAAGCGTACCCTGCTTGAGAACCTGCGCCGCAACGCCAGCCGGGGCAAACCCGGCATTCACAGCATCAGCCCCGACGATCTGCGCTACAAAACCTGGGATGATATCACGGTACCTCATTCCAATGCGGTAATAATTGCCATGATGGATACCTCAGGGTCCATGGGAACCTTTGAAAAATACTGTGCCCGCAGCTTCTTCTTCTGGATGACCCGCTTCCTCCGCCGCCAGTATGAGAAGGTGGAAATTGTATTCCTGGCACACCACACAGAAGCCAGGGAGGTCAGCGAGCATGACTTCTTCACCCGCGGCGAGAGCGGGGGTACCATCTGCTCCTCAGTCTATCAGAAGGCTCTGGATATTATCGACAGCCGTTATCCGCCCTCCAAATATAATATCTATCCCTTCCACTTCTCTGACGGCGACAATCTCACCTCCGATAATGAACGTTGTGTCAAGCTGATCGGCGAGCTGCTGAAGCGCAGCAACATGTTCGGCTATGGGGAGGTGAACCAATACAACCGAAGCAGTACCCTGATGTCCGCTTACCGCCATCTGAAGCAGGAGCAGTTCATGCACTATGTGATCAAGGACAAGAAGGAAGTGTATCAGGCACTGAAGACTTTTTTCGGCAAAAAGAACGCCGTACAATGATCAAAAGACCTCCACCCGGAAGGGATGGAGGTCTTTTGTTATGAATATTTTTTATCCAATATGGAGGCTACCCATTACTTTACAATCTCACTACCCAGCAAAACATCTTCATTGGAATCCATATACCATTTCCCGTCAGCGGTTTTGATAACCGAAACAAGATAATAAGATCTTTGAGTCGGCAAGCTGGCATCTTCCTTGTCTCTGACGGTATAAACAGTGTAGACCGTAGCTTTGTCTGGTTCATAAGCTACAATCGTCGCCTGCTCCTTGGTCTGCTTCAGCTCATCTCTGAGAAAGTCAATTTCAAGAAGAAGCTTGAGTTGTTCCTTGCTAAAGTTTCCAGTGGTAAAAAAGGCTCCATTCGGATTCTCCACTGCCATTAGCCCAAGCGCATCCTCATCATTTATTGCTTGTACGTATGTATCGAGCAATGTATGGATAGCCAACTTGTCGGCATCCGGCACAACCGCTTCCTTTTGAGCAAGTGATAGATAATTCAGATACTCCGTTTCGGACTGGACATCACTGATGATCCAGCTCTTATCCGTGGCATGTAACATTTTAATCGTTGCATGCTCTGTGCGGTCCAATAGTTCAGTACCGCTTTTGCGGATCGTGATGTCTGCCAGCATCGTTGTAAACATACCCCAAGATTCGATATTAAGCGCTTTTATTGATGCTAACCCGTCGGATGTATGGTAGTAGGCTTCAATTGCAGCTCTTATCTTTTTTAGATCCGCCTCATTGGGCTTGCCTTCCAAATCCTCATATACATTAACATCTTTATGCACGGAATCATAATTTGCAATAATGGAGTTGGTTGCATTGAGCAAATGATTCATGACCAGGACATTAGCTCCAGTCCCCAGGATCACAGGTGCATCTGGACCATAAGTAAATTGACGACCGTTAAGATAGGTTTTCCTTGATTTCAGATCGATTTTGAAGGACTCATTCTCTGAAACTGCAGTGATCACCTTAGTCGTGGCATCGTAGTTGAACTTGAACCCCAAAGCAAGAACTACACTGCGGAACTCGATGTACAACCTGCCTCCCTGTATAACAGGAGCAACTTTAGGTTGAATTTGCTTGTTCTGAACAAAGACGCGGATCGTATTCACATTCGGTGCTGCTGAAGCCATCGCCGGGCTCAAAGACATTACTGTCAACATGAAAGCCAGGAAGAACATCAAAATCTTTTTCACATTCAACTTCTCCATCAAATTACCTATACCCCCAATAGAATTATAGTTAGCCCGTATTATCATTCGACAAATTCCATGAAATTCCTTGTGCAAGCTCTAAGTATGGGTTAAGACACACCTGAACAGCCCAAAAAGCCCTCCCTTTTCAGGGAGAGCTCTACAACGTAATACTATCTCAGGTTTAGCGTACTTTTTCTCTATCCTTACCCTTATCGGATTCACCAGCATTCTTGTTTGCGGATTCACGGTCCTTCATCATCTCATCCACGGACTTCACCTTCAGCCGCGCTGCCCCGGCATTTCCGGACATCGTCGGCACAAGGTCACCAGAAGCCAGGCGCACCTTCGCCTCGGCAATGGCCACACTATATTGCGGCAGCCACTGCTTCCCGGCAACCAGCATCTCATCGACCATTTGCCAGATTTCCTTCGGATTGCAGACGGCTCCGACCAGCGGGTCCATCATGAAGGCTTGGCGCAGCAGCTTGTCATCGCCATGTACGGCAGCTTCAACTGCCAGACGCTGTACGGAAATGCTGACATTGCACACAGCGGCGAGACCGAGCGGCAGCTCCCCGACCAGCGGCATAGAGATACCGTTATGATCGACATATCCCGGCACTTCAATAATGGCATCATCCGGCAGATTGGCAATAATGCCGTTATTGACGGTATTATAATGGCCTCTGTACACTCGGCCCGTCTCCAAACCTTCAATAATATAGGAGCCATGCTCTTCGCCCCGCTGCTCAGAAGTGTATGCCAGCGCCGGGTCCTTCATCCAATTAGGAAAATCGGTCTCAAACCAGTTGCGGCCTTCTGTGCAGACCCGTAAATATCCCCCGGTTTCTCCGTTGATCCAGCTGCCCAGGTCGATCCAGTCCATAATTTCACCGCTGCGCTTGCGGTACCACGGAACATATTCACTCAAATGTCCGTTAGACTCGGTGCTGTAATAGCCGAAGCGGCGCAGCATATCAATCCGTACCTTTTCCGTCCGGCTGAATTCCGGGTGCTGTTCAAATGCTTCAAGCAGCCCTGCAGTCAGATCCCTGCCATTATGCTTCGCTGAGATATACCAGGTCTGATGATTGATCCCGGCACAAATAATATCCACCTCGGATTTCTCCAGCCCGTAGACCTCGGCAATCTGCTGGTGCCCATGCTGTACTCCGTGACACAGTCCGATCGTCCTTACACCCCCGTATTTATTACAGGCCCAGGTCAACATGGCCATCGGGTTCGAGTAATTGAGCAGCAGCACATCCGGTGCAGCCACCTCCCGGATATCACGGCAAATCTCCAGCATTTCGGCAATCCCCCGCTGCCCGTACATGATTCCGCCTGCACATAAGGTATCTCCCACGCACTGGTCCACTCCATATTTCAACGGAATGTCCACATCGGTTGCAAACGCCTCAAGACCTCCCACACGAATAGTGCAAAATACGTACTTCGCATCTTTGAGCGCTTCTCTGCGGTCTGTCGTAGGCGCAATAGTGATCTTCAGGCCGTTCTCCCGGATATCCCGCTGACACAGCTCAGTGACCATCTGCAGATTATGAGGATTAATATCCATAAAAGAGACTTCGATCTCCTTGAATTCCGGTACCGTCAACAGGTCACGCAGCAAGCCGCGGGTGAATCCGATACTGCCTGCCCCTATAAAAGCTACTTTAAAAGACATTACTATCATCCTCCCAATGAATGAATGGTTCCTGTCCATTGTAGCAAGGCAGCCGTGGGAAGCGTTACCAATATCATGACTATTTTAACGGCAACCTGTCAACAATCCTCACCTGTCTGTAGTTGTTGGCTGATGATCACTCCATGAGAAGCGTTCTATCGAATTACGGTATTCCACTGGTGTACAACAGGTGTACTTCTTGAACAGGAGGTGAAAATACTGCCTGCTGCTGATCCCCACATAGTCAGCGATTTCCGCAACAGGGATTTCGCTCTGTCCCAGCAGCATCTTTGCCTTCTCCATACGCAGCATATTCAGGTAGTCCGTTAGTGTCCGGCCCGTATGCACCCGGAAGATGCGATGCAAATAGCCGGGGTGAACGCTGACCTCAGCAGCTATCTCTTTGACCTGAATACTGCGGTCATAATTCTGATGCAGAAATTCAATCGCACGCCTCACATAGAGCTGCGAGGGCTGCTGTGTGGCCTGCAGCTGTTCCCGACGAAGTCTGGAGAGGCGCAGCAGCAACTCGGCAAACAGCAGCCCGGTCATTATGCTCCCTTGACCTGCCCCTCGTGCTTCATTGTCGCCGCCGTGCCGGTCCAGCTCCAGTACAAGCGATTTAAGCACATGAAATACCTCTTCGGGGTCCGGCAGCACCAGACTCCGGAAAGGCGTACGCAGCAGTTCGGCCAGATCTTCCTCCTCCCCAGCCAAGCTGGCGATGGAAGGGGCCGCTCCCTTAGAAGCTGTGAAGCTAAATTCAACATTCAGCATCCGGCATGATGTTCCCTCTTCCACAATCAGCCGATGCGGCACATTAGCATCCAGCATAATCAGCTCTCCCCGCTTCAAGCGGAAACGCTCCTCCGCATTTGTGCCCTGCCGCACATCGACTATACAGCTTCCCGAGATCAGGTACATGATCTCCGTCGAATGATGCTGATGATAAGCCATCGTGTATGAATTCCACTGCTTATAGTAGTAGGCAAAAAAATGTGGACCATATTCCCCTTCCAGCAAAGCCTGCTGAAACAGGCTTCCATTTAATTCTGGCAAGCCGGTCTCCCCCTTTCTGTATGCAGCGTTCATATTTCTTCCTATAAGACCTTTCGGAACCTTCCATATAGGACAAGTGTATCCCTTGAACCCTGCCCGTACAAGAATCGGATAGGTATAACAGAAAACAGACTATACAAAAAGCCTCCGCGCCGATGACTCGACGCAGGGGCCCATTTTATCTATTAAGCTTATCCTTGAAAAGAAACCAGCGACTGCTTCAGCTCCTCAGCGAGCGTCTCCAGCTTGCCGGACAGAGCGACCAGCTCCTCGCTCACGATGAATTGCTGTGAGGACATGGAGGCCACTTCCTCCGTGGAGGCACTGGTCTGCTGAACCACCGCCCGGACACTAGCCATGGATTCACCCAGCAGGTGCTGGCATTCTGTCAGTGCCGTGACCGACGCCGACGACTCATTCAAATAGCCGATGAACTGCTCCATCTCTGCCCGGACATCTTCAAAGATAATAGAAGATTCCCGTACGGAAGAAATCTGTTCACGAAATAGCGGAGCAGTCTCGCCCACAACCTGAACCGTATTGTCGATATGGCTGCTGATTTCCTCTGTAATCCTTGACACGGAGGCAATCGATTGGTTGGACTGATTGGCCAGCCCGCGGATTTCGTCGGCAATTACAATGAAACCTCTTCCGGCTGCTCCGGCTCTAACAGCCTCAATGGAAGCATTGAGCGCCAGAATATTCGTCTGCTTGTTCACAGCAACCATTGGAGTCAGAATACTGCGGATCAGATGTGTGCTTTCTCTCAGTCTGATGGAATTCTCCTGAATCAAATCCATCATCCGCACAGTGGATTCGCTCTGGGCAACCAGTGTCTTCATCAGCTCGGCTCCCTGGTCACTGACTGTGATGACCTTCTCTGCCGAAATATCCATGGCCTGATTGATCTCCTTCACTTCCTTGATCTGGAGATTCATCATTTCCACGTTGTGGTTGCTGCTCTCTGCTTCAAGCGCCAGGCTGGCTGCGCCGCGGGCAATTTCTCCCGTAGCGGCTGCCACTTCTCTCGCATGGGTGGAGGTCGTACTGGACGCGTTCACCAACTGCTCCGAGGTAGCCAGAACCTGAGCCGCAGAGTTGCCGCTCTGGCCTGCTAATAATGAGATCTGCTCCATCATCTTGTTGAAGCTGTGGCCTAGCCGGCCAATCTCATCCTGGCCTTTGAAGCTCGTGCGCACCTGAAGATTGCCCTGCTCGCCTTCCTCCATCAGCCGGGCTAGCTTGCCCAGCGGACGGCCAATCTGGCGGACCAAAAGGTAACCGATCAGCAGAGCAATCACAATCGCAGCGAGGATAACCAACAGTGTAATGTAGAGCAGCTTGTCCGCAGATTTGGTAAAATCACTGACCGGAGCATATCCCATCAGCGTCCACTTGGCCGTATCCAGCGGCTGATAGACCACAAGCTGAGAAGCACCCTGTTCATTTTCACTTGTGAATGAATGAAGCTCTACCTGCGATGGCTCTGATTCAGGGTGTATGTATGAGGATTCGCCGAGCAGCTTGTTGTCCGATCCGTACACAATACTTCCTGACGGGTCCAGAATACGGATCTCACCGGCACGACCGATATGCAGATTGGAGAGGATATCTGTAAGCGCCTGACCCTTGATCTCAATCAGCATGTAGTACTCCGCTTCGGGATGCTTGATATTCCGCAATAGCCTGCCCATCGTCAGCGAAGACTGGTCATAGACATCGAAGAAGCCTTTGGCTCTTACCGGGAACCAGACGGGATCGCCCTTGGCTTCATCAATCTGTTTCACTCTTGCCAGAATGCTTTCGTCGCTGCGAACGGCGCTGATGCCTGTCGACTTGTAAGATTCGGCATCCACCAGGTTTCTTGAGATAAGCCGGATGCCCAGCATGCGTTCATCCGAGCCCTTCACCGACTCCAGCTTGCGGCGGATCCGGTCCTCAGCCGTCACTTTGTCGACAGTTCCGGTTCCCGGTCGGTTCACCGTCTCCATATCTGCTTTTAAAATGGAATCCACGGCAAACTGCCGCGAGAGTGCTTCATACTCGGCAAATAAAAAGTCCAGCTTGTCTGCAGCCTGCACGATGGACTGTGCGGAAGCGGCAGCAACCTGATCTGTGATAATGCCCTTGGCGGCATAATAAGAGGTCAGGCCCAGGACTGAGGACAGCAGCACAATCGTACAGAACAAAATGACGAACAACTTGATACCTACCGATCTAAATCGTAAGTTACGCGGCCGTTTCATTACACTCTCTCTCCTCAGGACAAAATAAAGGTACAGCCCTTAATAGACAACATAAAGGCTGTACCTTGTGTTTCGGTGATTCATGAAGCAGGCAAGACAACTATCCTTTGCTGGCGCCAGCGGTCAAACCGTCAACGAGCAGACGCTGCAGGAATCCGAACAGAATCATAATCGGCACTGAGATCAACACCGCCCCCGCTGCAAACAGAGTGAAATTGGAATTCTGCATCGTATTGACCATATCCCACATCCCGACAGCGACCGTCCAGTTATCCTTGGTCCGCAGAATCAGCTTGGCAAAGATGAAATCCACCCACGGGCCGACAAACTGGGTAAGCGCCATATAGGTAATCATAGGCCGGGAGAGCGGAAGAATAATCCGGACAAAAATCCCGAAATTGCTGGCTCCGTCAATCCGCGCCGCTTCATCCAATGATCGTGGAATGGTATCCAGGAAGCCCTTGGCGATCAGCGTACCGCCAAGGGGCGCTCCTGCCGCATAGACGATAATGAGTGCCATGTGCGTATCCAGCAGGTCGAACTGATTGAGTAGCAGATAGATCGCAATCATACTCATGAAGCCCGGGAACATCCCGAGAATGAGCAGTACCGACATGGTAGTCTTACGGGTTTTGAAGCGGAATCTGGATAGAGCGTAACTGGTCAGAAGGGTCAGCACCACACCGATCAGCATAGAGAATACGGCAATCTTAAGTGTATTCGCATACCAGGTCCCAAACATATAGACCGGTGAAGTGAACAGTTCCTTGTAATGCGCTAACGTAAAGTGTTCGGGAATCAGCGTTTTGCTGTACAGAGACTTGCCCGGCCGGAAGGATGCTAGCAGAATCCAGAGTGCCGGATAGATTGCAGCAATCGCCAGCGCAATCAGAACGATGTAACTGAGGCTCAAGCGAATAATGCTCGTAAGCTTGCGTCCGATAATCATTGAATCATATCCTCCTCTTGGAATGATTTGGTCCGGCGGTAATTGTACAGGGAGAACCCGGCTACAATAATGAAGAGTATAATGCCTATTGCGGAAGCCATATTATTTTTGTTCTGATCCGCCGTCAGCTTGTAGAGCCACGTTACCAGCAAGTCCGTTGATCCGGCATACTGATAATTCCCGTTGACCGGATTCCCCTGAGTCAGAAGGTAGATTGCATTAAAGTTGTTGATATTGCCGGCAAATTGCATAATCAGCGTAGGTGCAGTAGAGAACAAGATCATTGGCAGCGTAACAATCCGGAACTTTTGATAATTGGTCGCCCCGTCGACTTCGGCTGCTTCGTACATGTCTCGCGGGATCGTAGTCAGCACACCCATAATCAGCAGCATCGATACTGGAATCCCTACCCACATGTTGACAATAATAACAGTGAACTTAGCCCAAAACGGATCTGTCAGCCAAGGCAGCTTTCCAAGTCCGAAATAGCCGAGATACTGGTTGATCGGGCCGAACTGCCCGTTGAACAGATTGCGCATCAGCAGCAGGGAAATCATCTGCGGAATCGCATAAGGCAAAATAAGAATCATTCTCCACAAACCCTTGAAACGGATACCTTTTTGATTAATCAGCAGAGCGACAAGCATCCCGCCGAAATAAGTAGTAATTGTGGATAGAACCGCCCAGACAATCGTCCAGGTAAGTACACCGTAAAAGGTATGGCTCCATGATTTGAGGACCAGCAGATTACGGAAGGTTTGTAACCCTACCCAGTCCACCAGCTTCGCCGGCGGAATATGATCCGGTGCGGCAAAGTTTGTAAAAGCCAGCATGATCATAAAGATAATCGGCATAATGGTAAAGAACAAAATACCGAGACCCGGAATCAGTAAAAAGCTCTGGGCAAACTTGTAATCCAGAATGTAGCGTACAGATTGTTTGAATGTATTCGAAGGACGACCGTTATCGCGTTCTTCTCCGGTTTTATGGGCATCCCTAATATTCATATACCAGGCAATCAGGAATAACACAAAGAACATCAGGGTGATCAAGCTTTGTATCAGAATAACGATGGAATGGTCTCCAGCCACCATTTTCGCAATTCCCTTTACCTTTACAAAATGGCTTGGAGAATCCCCTAGTGTAGTAATCCCCCAAAAAGCTCTTCCCAAATTAGCGATGAAATAGACCAGAGCTCCAGCCTCTACAGCTATAAAAATAAGCCCTTTAATGAATTGGCGGTTATATATTTGTCCCAATCCCATAAAAATAGTCGACAGTATTGCGGCTCTGCTGCGGTGTCGCTGCATTTCTCTTCCGTTCTCCTCTCCGCGCGGAATTCAGGAAACCGCCCGCCGCTACCCGGAGCGGCGGGCGAGTGAATATCCACTATGTGCTAATGATGAGCTGTTTAAAAACCTCTGTTACTTAGAAGTTGAACCGTTATTGAGGTCTTTGATCTGCTGAACGGCCTTATCCATTGCCGCCTTCGGATCAGCGTTGTTATCCCAAATTTCCGGAAGTGCCGCATTCACAGGGCTCCATACGTTGCCCATTTCAGGAATGGACGGCATTGGCTGGGAGTTCTTCGCCTGCTCAGCAAAAGCGGAGATGTACGGATCACCCGTAATCTGTGCATCCTTCAGCGCTTCATTGTTGGTTGGAATGGAACCGATCAATTTATTGAGCAGGAGCTGTGCATCCTTGCTTGACGCAAAGTGAGCGTATAATTTGGCTGCGTTCGGATATTTCGAGTAAGCATTGACACCGAAAATTTTGATACCGGAGAATGAAATGGCTGTTTTGCCGTCAATGGTTGGAATTGGGGCAACACCCAGCTTGTCACCAAGCGCTTCCTTGTAGGCGGCAAGTTCCCAAGGACCTGTCATATCCATGGCTACATCACCGGAGCTGAACAAGCTGCGTTTGATGTCTGCAGTGATATCACCGCTCTTGACAGGCAGTGCTTCCTTCAATTTGACGAAAGTCTTCAGACCTTCAACGGCACCTTCGTTGTTCAGGCCGATATCGTCTTTGTCTGTGCCGTCTTTACCGAACAGGTAACCGCCGGTAGTGGCAATGAACGGATAGCCAAAGTACATGTTGCCCACTTCCCACATAATTCCGTATTTGCTCTTCGCCTTGTCTGTGAACGTTTTGCTGAAGGCAATCACGTCATCGAAGGATTTAGGAGCTTCTTTGACCAGCGATTTGTTGTAGTAGAGAGCATAAGTTTCTGCCGCTCTAGGATATCCGTACAATTCACCGTCGTAGGAGGAGCCTACGATGGAAGCCTCTGTGTTGTCTGCTTTGGTCTGTTCAGCAAAGATATCGTTTGGAAGCAGCAGGCTCGCGCTTGCAGCTTTACCCAAATTATCATGCGGGATGAGTACTACGTCTGCAGCCAGACCGGATGGACCATCCTGTGTAAGCTTGCCTACTTGATCCGGTGGAGCTATCTCTTCAATTTTCACAGGAACGTTATATTTAGCTGTAAATTGCTTGGCGATTTCTTCGGCAAAAGGTCTCTCTTCTTTACTCTCCCATACAAGCAGCGATGCGCCGTCTTCCGGTGCAATTTCACCAGTTGCAGCAGCATTACCGCTGTTCGTAGCAGCATTAGTAGCTGTAGCGTTGTCTGTTGGCGCATTGGTTGCCGCAGCATTTCCCCCGTTATTGCCATTGTTGTTAGAGCCGCACGCCGTAATGGATACTGCCATAGAGAACGCTGCGGTGAGAACCATGAGCTTTTTCATTTCCATTGCTTAAACCCCTCCTAATTTGTGTATCTTACCTCACGCTTACGATGATGCCCCAGATCTTGCGCAAACGATTTCAGGGGATTCAAAAAAAAAGTATGTATTCGTTGATGCCCCTTCTATATACGCTTCAACAAGTTCTAGAAAGCGCTTCATTTCCTATTTCATAATACAACAGGAATCTAAATTGTAAAAACGTTTGCACATAGTATATTTAGGCGAATTTGTTTGTTTTTTTAATAAAAAAACCGGTTTTCTCTCTTTTTCAAAAGAAAACTCTTATTTTTTCCGTTTTACAGCAAATAAACACGGAAAGCTTATGTCCAAAGGAGGTTTTTTTGAATTAAATGGTTATTTTTATGTATTTAATCTTGTTTTTCCCAAAAGAAAACCGGTTTTCTATGCTTTTTTATTTTGTGCAATGGTTTGTACTAAAGTATTGAACCCATAATTATTCCGTGCTATAATCCAAAACATTATAAGCAGCCTGTCCTTTCAACAAGGCACCACTGCCGCCCTTTCAATTTCAAACAACAAAAAGGCAATGTTACTTCAAAAAGGTACAACCTCGGACAAGCTACCCGGCGGCGGTTGTGCCTCTTTGTTATGTACATAGAACGGACCGGCTGGTGCATTAAGGCATAAAAAAAGGTGCAACAAGGCATAACGGATTCATATTTCTTGTTATTACCTTTTTGGGGTGAAATACGCCTTATTCATCTGTAACGCCTAAGGGATGACTGCTGCCAAATTAGCAGAGATTCCGTCCAGGTTGCTTATGCTCACCAAATCCAGCGTGTGCTTCCGAAGCCAGTTTTGTACGAAGCTGCTCTAGGATGCTTATGCTCACCAAACTTTTAGGGGGAATTATGAATGTTGCTTGAAGCTGTCTATCACCGTCCACGTTTAAATTGGTCTTATGCTTATGATCACGAGACGATTCATCTGCGCCTGCGCGCCAAAAAAGGGGATTTAACCGAGGTCTTCGCTTGGGCCGGAGATAAATATGCCTGGGATGCCACCAAGGAGCTAATCCCGATGACCCTTTTCACCTCAGATGCGATGTTCGACTATTGGGAATGCTCTTCGGTACCCCAGCACCGGCGGCTTAAATATGGATTTCTGCTGCAAAAAGGACATGAACGCATTTGGATGACTGAAAGTGATTTCCAGACTGAACGTCCTTCCAATCCCAATCGGTTGTTTGAATTTCCGTACATCAACCGCGGTGACGTCTTTACTCCACCGGCTTGGGTGAAGGACGCTATTTTTTATCAAATTTTCCCTGAGCGGTTTGCGAACGGAGATCCCAGCCGCAATCCGGCACATGTACAACCCTGGGGCGGAACGCCTACACCGGAGAACTTCTTCGGCGGTGATCTGCAAGGCGTTATCGACCATCTGGACCATTTGAGCAAGCTTGGCATTACCGGTATCTACTTCACACCGATCTTTACCGCCACCACCAACCACAAATATGACACGGAAGACTATATGTCTGTGGATCCGCATTTCGGTGATGTCAAAACGCTGAAAAAACTGGTCGACGCCTGCCACGAACGCGGTATCCGGGTCCTGCTCGACGCAGTGTTTAACCACTCGGGCCGAACCTTTGCCCCCTTTGTGGATGTACTAGAAAAGGGCGAAGCTTCCCGTTACAAGGACTGGTTCCATATCCGTGAATTCCCGTTGCAGGTAGTGGATAGTATTCCTACCTACGATGCTTTTGCGTTTGAGCCGTTGATGCCGAAGCTGAACACCGAGAACCCCGAAGTGAAGGCCTATTTGCTGAAGGTCGCAGAATACTGGATTACCGAGGCGCACATTGACGGCTGGCGGCTTGATGTTGCGAACGAGGTAGACCATGAATTCTGGCGCGATTTCCGCAAGGTCGTCAAAAAAGCAAACCCTGATGCCTATATCCTGGGCGAAATCTGGCATGAATCTGCACCGTGGCTGGAAGGAGACAAATTCGACGCGGTCATGAATTACCCGTTCACCGATGCGGTGCTCGACTTCTTCGTCTATGGCACACTTGATGCTGAAGGCTTCGCCAACGCCATTGGCAAACAGCTCTCCCGCTACCCGCTACAGGCCAGCGAAGTGGCCTTCAACCTGCTGGACAGCCATGACACTCCGCGTCTTTTGACTCTGGCTGAAGGAGACAAGAACAAGCAAAAGCTCGCTTCGTTGTTCCAATTCACCTTCATGGGCACACCTTGCATTTACTACGGCGATGAAATCGGGATGGATGGTGAGGGTGATCCCGGTTGCCGCAAATGCATGGAATGGAATCCTGAGAATCAGGACCTGGACCTGTTCAGCTACTACCGCAAGCTGATTGAAATCCGCAGCAGCCATCCGGCGCTTCGTACCGGCAGCTTCACCTTCCTGGAAGCCGGACGACAGGGCAGCAAGCTGGCTTATGAGCGGCGTCTGGGTGACGACATCATCCTGGTACTGGTCAACACAGAGGAAACAGCACAAACCTTCCGCCTTGATGTGGAGGACCGCAACTGGGAGAACTTATTCACAGGCGAAGCGCTGCGCGCCGACCGCAGCAAGCTGTCGCTCAAGCTGCCTGCCTATGGGTATGCGGTGCTTAAGGCCCTGCTGTAAGTAGTGCACGACAGCTATAAGAGTTACGAATCAGAAGGGGGTGCAGTTCAAAGCCGTGTAAATGGCTTTGAACTGCACCCCCTATTTTTGGAAGATGGATGTTTGCGCTCGGTGAGTACGCTCCGCGAACGGAGCGTTATTCAGTCTTAGATCTGCATACGAATTGCCTGAAAATACATCATTGTATAGACACGCGCCCAGTCTTATTCATTTCAGGGGAGTGTGTCTATAGGTTGTCAAAAATAAATGACTCTATGTTCTTTTGCGCTCCTGTAAGTTTCAAAGACAAGCTCCAGCGTTTTTAAGTTGTCTTCTCCGCTCGTCTGAAATTCCTCGCCCGTGTTCAGACAATCTATGAAATGAGATTGCAGACGGTAATGGCTTTCTTCAAAATCGAGGCTGTTGTTTTCCGAAACCTTGACTTCGATGCCATTGTTGTCAATCACGCTGATGGTGCCGTTGCTATATAGCTTCACTGTTGCCTTATCACCCTCGATAATCAGTTGTTCCTGATGATTGGGAAGCACAGGGGTTGTTAACTTGTCCGGCAGGTTTTGCCGCGTTGCCCAGCTCATATCCATTAATCCCATATAATCCTCATATCCCAGAGTGATCAGACCGGCATCCTCTCCCTTAATGTAAGGGCTGATTCGTCTGGTTTCGGCATACAGCCGCTTGGGGTCTCCAAACAGAAAACGCCAGGTATCATACCAATGAACCCCCATTTCATAGAACAGCATCTTGGGCATCTCCCGAAAAAATGGTTGCGGAAGCTCATTCTCCGGTGCAAAGCGCGGGGAATAATAATCGGTATGGATATAACGGATCGTGTTCAAGTGTCCAGCTACACCGTCAACAAGCATTTGTTTGATTAGCTGGATCGGCTGCAGCCAGCGCCAATTCTCTGTGACCATCAACCGTACATTCGCGCCCTTGGCGGTTTCTACCATGTGTCTTGCTTCCTCTATGGAACGGGCAAAAGGCTTCTGGCACATAATATGCTTACCTGCTTGAGCCGCTCTGCCGACTAATTCCGGGTGAGTGTCAGGTGCAGTAATAAGATCAATTACATCGATATCAACATGAGCCAGCATTTCATCTAAGCTGGCGTACAGCTTATCGGCAGAGAGACCATAGATCTCTCCTTTCTTTTGCAGCTTAAGCGTATCCGGGTCACACAGTCCTTGAATCCGAACACCGGGAATGCGCTGCCAAGCCTGCAAATGCTTATCCGCCCAATATCCTCCGCCCACCACACCTATTTTCCACATATCCTTCACCTCTCTATCGGCCGCTGGCATCTTCCACACGGGTCATCCTAACCGCCATGTACATCCGCCCGGGCAGATCAACCCGGAAATGGCCTTCATAGCTGCCCTCTAGCTTGTCGACAGTCATGTTCCAGGTATCGAGCAGTTCAACCTGGTAGCGAATACCTGGTTTCATCTTGAACTCGCGGAACTTGGGCTGATTAAAACCGAAATAGAACAGGTAGTATTCATCTTCAATTCCGGCGCGGGGCAGATCCCAATCCGAAGGCATCGGGTTTAGGCCCTCTGCCGGCCCCTCATTCATTACACGGCGTAGAAATGCGATACGCTCTGGACTGGTTCCGTAGAGCCGACCGCCTTTGGCCCACCAGATTTTATCCTCCGGATGCAGATACGTCTCCCCATGCCCTACATATCCCCCGCGAATATACCCTTCCCAGAAGCGACGGACCATCTCTTGCCCGGTAATGTTCCCCCAACCGTGTTCCACATTGCCTTCATAAACACATTCGTCGATCACTACCGGCTTATTCCATTGTTTTCTCCATTCCTCTGTGTTCTCGGCTGTCTTGTATACGTCAACGCGCTGAATACTGCAATGCGTCACCCAAGGCTGATGGAAGTCGTAAAATCGGATACCATTATGGTTGGAGATCAGATGCCCATACGGGTCATTGTCTGTTACAATTTGAGCGAACCGTTCCCAGTCCTCAGCGGTTTTACTTTTCATGAAATCGTATTCATTTGCAAGTGACCACCAAATATGCCGATAAGCCGACAGTCTTGCCACAATGTAACGAAGATAACGGTCATCTGCTTCCTTGCCCATATCAGCAAATCCCCAGCGGTCATAGGGGTGAAATAAAATCAGGTCAGCCTCTATTCCAAGATCACCAAGATTAACAATCCGTTCCTCCAGATGCCTAAAAAAAGCCGGATGAAATCTGGTGTAATCCCAGCCCTGCTCTATCGATCCTTCAAATGGATAGTATAGCGGCTCATTGGCGTTGTAGGAGTACGACTTAGGAAAAACGCACATTCTCAGTTTGTTGAATGAACTCGCTTCCAACGTTGCCAATGTCTCCTGTTCCATCTCATCTCCCTGATGGGTCCAGGCGTAGCATGTAGTGCCGACCGGAAAATAGGGGGTTCCATCCTCATAGGCAAAATGAAAGGTATGCTTGACACGGACTGGCCCATGATTTCCTGTATCGTCAGCTATACATTCAAATTCACCTTCAATCCCGCTAAGAACGTGCTCTGTGCTGGTGGTTCTGAACGACCACGTGCCTTCTCTGTCAGGCATAAACCGGATGCGGTATACACCTTCTCCATCATAGAACCCGGAGGTCTGAACAGACTGTCCGCCATAAGTAAACGCTGCATGCAAGACAACATCCACAAAAGGATTGCCCTGTACAGGCCCTCCATGCAGTACAATTTCACATACTCCCCATTTGGACACCTTCTCCGGGATCATAATGGAGACCTTCTCTTGTGTTCTATCCGTCATAACCTAAGCTCCTTTCAACTTTTGCAAAGAATATAATCGATCCATAAAAGAGCTAAAATAAACGAAAAAGGCAAATCAAAACAAAAAACAAGCAACTAAACATCACACTAAACAATTAACTAAACAAAACAACTAAACATTATTATAATCCCACTAATAGTTTGCTTAAATGTATCCTACACGAAGTCAAATAAATCGTCAATATATTGATTTAATTGCGAAGTAAAGAAATATATTATATACTAAACAAACTAAACAAAACATGAACGGAGGAAAAACAGATGAATATGGAGGAACTTGCTAAACTTGCCGGAGTATCCAAAGGTGCAGTCTCTTTGGCACTGTCCGGGAAGCCTGGAATTGGACAAGACACACGCGAGCGAATCCTTCGCATTGCCGATGAAGTAGGCTACACATTAAAAAAACAGAAAGCCCCTGGCGAAAGCAACGGCAGATCCCTGCGTTTCTTGGTATTTACCAATGATGGGCTTGTGCATGAGGAATATTATCAGCAGCCCTTTTTCAGAGAACTCATTCATCATATTGAGGAACGCTGCCGGACTAAAGGATACACACTGATCTTCTCTGCGATTGAACAGAACAGCTATGAACAAGGCATTCAGACTGTTATGAACGAACGGACGGACGGAATCATTCTTCTGGGTACCAATCTACATGGCTCCCGAATTTCGGATATTGCGGATAAACTGCCTAACTTGGTGGTCTTGGATACCTGCTTTGAATCGCTTCCGGTTCATTTTGTGGAGATCAATAATTATATGGGGGCATATCAAGCCGGCAAATATTTGGCAGAGCTGGGACATCAGCAGTTGGGTTATATTGCCTCCGAGGAACGGATTCACAACTTTGATGAGCGCAAACGAGGATTTTTATCTGCTATGGCTGAGCATCATTTGGAGATTTCCACTAGCAACATTGTGTCAGTGCCTCCAACCATGTTCACTTCCCAAGGACCCTTAAGGGAAAAATTGCGCAAATTAATGGATAATGGACAACCGTTTCCTACCGCTTTCTTCTGTGAATGTGATTATATAGCCATCAGCACCATGAGGGCACTCGCTGAACTTGGCTTGTCGATTCCAGAGGATGTATCCGTCGTCGGATTCGATAATATCAACGAATCTCTCGTTCTGACACCGGAGCTGACCACCGTTCATGTAGAGAAACAGCAGATGGCACATTGGGCCGTTGACCTCTTGACTTCACTTCACACGAACTCCGTCGTCAGCGCAAAAATTAAAATTGATACCCGTTTTATGGAACGCTCTTCCTGTAAGCGGCTGGACTCTTTCCAGTAAAATTTTTCCATTAAAGATTCTAAAGCTCTCAAATAATGATGAAAGATTATATCTTCCAACACCTAAAAGGCACTCTTCCCGGAGGAGAGTGCCTTTTAGGTGTTATTGGATTTGTTGATTTACTCCTGTTGACTTACTCCGCTCTTGAGGCTTTCACGAATGTTACTTCCCAAGCAATCTATAGATCACCTGTGCAGCTTCAGCACGGGTCATCCATGCCTTCGGCGCGAACCGGTTGTCCGCTCTGCCCTGCAGAAGCCCCTGCTCTGCAGACGCATGGACATAAGCTGCTGCCCATGAGCTAATGCTGGAAGCATCGGCAAATGCCGGGCTGCCATTTACAGCTTCCATCTTCTTGCCTTGCTTCACTTCCAGTCCCCGAATGATCATAACAGCCATCTCTTCACGGCTGATTGCTGCACCCGGAGCGAACAAGTCCCTGCTGCGTCCAGTCACAATCCCTTGACGGACTGCTGCGGACACATAGGAAGCATACCAGGCATCCGCCTTCACATCCGCAAATGCAGCCTGCCCGTCAGCTTGAAGTCCCAGCGCCCGTACGAGCAGTGCGGTGAATTCTGCACGGGTGACAGAGGTTCCCGGCTTGAACTCGGAAGCCGTAACCCCCGAAATCACCTGCTTCGCGCTGAGTGATTTAATCGCCGTCCCTGCCCAGTGGCCAGAAGGAACATCCGAGAAGGATTTGTTGAACTCAAGCGCTGCATATTTGCTGAAATGTGTGACCTCAGCAGTGATGACATCCCCCTGCTGCGTACCTCCGACATATTCCAAATGGTTGCTGTCACCCAGATAGTAGATACCAAGCAGCGCCTTATCGGGGTTTCCTTTAATCTGAAAGGTTAGCCTAACTGGTTCTGCAAAAGAATTTACCGGAAGAAGCGTACCGTCTTTGCGCACTATATTGAGCTTGAACTCAAAGATATCCGATGCCGCCTTTACAGCCGTAAGGTCCTTACTTAGTCCAGCCAGCAGAGCACTTGATGCACTGTCTTGCAGCGGCGCTGCTCTAAATAGAATCTGCGCCCCCTCCGCATCTGCACCAGCCAATGTCCCTTGAATTCCACCCAGAGCCCGGGCGGGCAGCGTGACTGTGAGACTATTCATATGGAGCACCAGGTCATTCGACCCCAGTAAGGCTGCAGCCTGAAGCGGCAATAGCACTGCTTGCTTGCCTGAAGCCAGTTCCACACTGACTTTACCGTCCTTGCCATTCTTCAGAGCGTCTCCGCTCACAACCTGCGTATCTGCAGCAGGTGCCGTTGTCGGAACAACAGCCGAAGACGAGACTGGCGTAGACACAGGTGCCGCTGTTGGTGCAGGTGTGACACTAGGTGTTGGGGTCGGTGTCACCGAAGGTGTAGGTGTCGGCGTTACCTTCTGTACTACGGCCAAAATAACCGTCCCGCCTTCGTCCCTGCCCGGCAGCTCAACCGTCACTTTCTGATCCTGTGATACCGTATAGGTCTTCCCGCTGTATTCATCCACAACCGCAGCCTGTGCAGCAAAAGGAACCGGAAGGCTGACAGGTACCGCCTCTGTCTTCGTGTTGATCGCTGTTACAATATGTTCAGTTCCAAACTGCTTGTCAAAAGCCAGATAACCCAGTTCGTCCGAGCCGGCCAGCTTGGTCCGCACACCTTTGGAATAAATCTGCGAATACTTGGCACGGATGTTCAGCAGCTTCTGGTAGTGGTCGTGAAGCCCCTGTTCCGCACTCAGCTGATCCCAAGGCATATCCCCACGGTTTTCGCTGAATTGTCCTTTGGACATGTCTCCGGCATTCGCACCGGAACGGCCCAGCTCTTCCCCGTAGTAGATAACCGGCTGTCCTTTGGCTGTAATTTGCAGCGCGGCAGCCACCTTCAGCTTGCCCTTGTCTCCGCCTACAACATTGGACAAAAAGCCGTTCTCGTCATGGCTGCTCAGGAATTGAGCCATCATTCCGGTGTTGTCCATCTGCGCTTCCCGGGTTTGCAGATACGCATCCACAGCCGAAATTTTCCCGTCTGTAAAGTCTTTTGCGGCGTTCTTGAAGCCAAAATCAAGCAGTCCGTCCATCTGGCCAGACTTCAGGTTACCGCCATCGTTGTCCAAAGTGCCGCCGTAATATTCTCCGACCAGCTTGAATTTTGGATCAATCGCGGTCAGCGCATTTTTGAACGCTTTCCAGGTTGTGCCGTCCACATGCTTCACTGTGTCCACACGGAAATAGTCGATGGTATCTCCGCGCTCGGTCCGTGCATTGTCCAGCCAGCCCGTCTGCCAATCGATGATAGTCTTGCGCACTGCCGGATCTTCGGTTTTGAAGTCAGGCAGCCCTGCCAATTCGCCCTTGACCGGGTCTGTGTCAGCGGATACACCGTCTGTACGGAGCATACCTTCAAAACGCGCCTTATCCTCAGCCGTAACGCCCGGATAGTTGTCTTCCGCCTTTAGGCCGTAACCAGCATGGTTGAGCACAACATCCACCATAATTTTGATGCCCTTGTCATGGGCTTTCTCGATCAGTTCCTTGAACGTTGCCATATCACCGAGGTGCTCATCCAGCTGGGTGAAGTCCTTGGCCCAGTAGCCATGGTAAGCATACTGCGTGCCGCCGAAATCAACACCCTTGTTAAAATCGATATTGTCTACAATCGGGGTAATCCACAGAGTATTAATACCAAGCTTCTGAAGATAGTCCAGATTGTCGATCATTCCGCGGAAATCTCCGCCATGATAGGCTTCCAGATGGGTCTTGTCGACATTGGCATTATTCGAGGTATCCCCGTCCTTGAACCGGTCAGTCAGCGCGAAGTAGATCCGGGCTTCATCCCAGTCAAAATCAAGCCGGTCATCTGTATACGTTCTAGCCTTTACTTCGACTTTGGCTGCACCTTTATGCGAATTCCCGTATTGATCCATTAGCGTGATCGGGATGGTCTTGATCCCCGCTGGCACAGTGTCCTTAACCGCAACCGTCTGTTTCATGAGCACTGTATCCAGCTTCACTGCAACCGGGCCGCCGAGGGCAGTCAGATCCATATAACCGTCCACGTAGGATACATCTTCCGCTGAAGCAGCCTTAACGGTAACCACTGCATTTTCATTGGAGTTAATTGCCTCCGGCTGGGTCAATGCAGTAATCGTGACTGCCGGGATATGATAGACTGCGGCCGATTCACCGTTCACGGTGTTTTTCGGGTCGGTCAGTTCTTCAGTCACTCCGTCCCTGGTCACGAGGAAGGTATACTTGTACGTGCCTTCCTGCACATCCTTCAGCTGATAGCTGAACCATTCATTGGCCGCTTCGTACACCATCGGATACTCCGCGCCGTTCACTTTGACCTTAACCGCACTGATTGCAGCCAGATTATCACTGCGGAACAGGGCATCATCCCGGTACCGGAAGGTGATCGTCCCCTCCTTCATCACCGGACCGCTTATCACCGGCTTGATATCCAGCTCTTTTACCATACTGGTCACAATCACTTTGGTAAAAGCTTCGCCTGCCGTCAATGGAATAACCCGGTCATCCGGATAATCCTGCTTGCCAGTGTTCCAGTCTGTTCCCTTGCGCAGCACAAAGCCCACACTTGTGGCATTCGGTGCCACCTCAATCAGGACACTGGCCTTGCCGTCCTTGAAGGTGTTGAAATCGATCTGATCGTTTTTGACCCCCGTATTCCACACCCAGAGATTCCAGTCGGTATAATCCTTATCGTTACGGACATAAGTGATCTGTACATACCTTTTGGTATCCACCGCATCTTTGGTCACCTCAACAGTAACCGCGGTGGATAGTCCGCCATAGGAGACGGTAAGGGTGGCTGTACCTGCCTTAATTGCTTTGACGAGTCCTTTGCTTGTCACCGTGACAATCTGCGGATTGCTGGAGACATAGGCCGCATTATCGGTAACCTTTCTGGAGCTGCCATCATCGTATTTAGCCATTACAGCCGTTTGATGCGTGCTGCCGGTTTGGAGCGAATAGCTTGGGCTGTCCGTTCCAAGAGAAGCCAGAACGGCGGCGGCGGCATCCTTACGGATGATCACGGCAGTAAGCGGTTCCAGTGTAATCGAATTCGCTGTAAGCGCGAAGCCCGTCTGGCTTGCGGCAGGAATTGCTGCAGTTCCCGCTTGATCGTTGTCCACAAGCACCTGCCCTCCGGTCAGATCCTCGGAAAGCGTCAGGGTTCTTGCTGTATTGTCCCCGTTCATGAAGACATAATAGAGCCCGGTTCCATCGGTCGCTTTATTCTTGTAGCCGATCACCAGATCGGTTGCTTTGATCTCGGGCGCTGTGATCAGGCTGACATTGGAATCTACCAGACTTTTGTCGCCAAGCCTGAACGCATCGGTAGATTGTCTCAGCTGAATGAGCCCCGACGTGTAAGCCCGGGTTGTATTCTGAACAGGATAGTTGACCTCATCCGTTGCTTTAGCCCAATCAAAATGGTTAACCGCATCCGAAGAATCATAAGAGTCATGGATGAAATAGCCAAAGGATTTCCCGTTCCCGTCCTTCAATTCCGTATATTTCTGCTCGGGTACCCCCGCTGCCTTCCACTGCTTGGTGCGTCCATACTCCTGGCCCGCCTGCAGGAAGGCTGTCCCTTGGGAAGTCAGCTCCAGCAGATTGCCCAGCCGTATCCGCTTCTGAATCTCCAGCTCATTCTCGGCTATTGACGGGTCCTTCTTGATCGACTGTGCAATGACATCATGCAGCGTCAGATTGTCATGGGCTTCGATATACGGCACGACATCGCCCGGATCATCCGCAGGAATGTTGGAGGGCTGCGCTTTGATATTATTGAAGATCGTGGCGATAGAACGTGCTCCGCCTGTGATCAATCGCGGCTCCCCTTCTGAGCCATAGCCGGACTTCAGCTCATTGCGGAATTCATCGGAGAATACACCGACACTATCCGTTTTGTCCATCCAGGACTGGTCTGCACCTTTGCCGGTTAGTACGGGATCGGAGGCCGCCCCGCCGAAGGTTTTCCAGCCTTCTCCGATGAACAACGCCTTCGGATTGATCGCTTCAGCAGCATCATAGGCTGCCTGAACGGCATCTGCTGTCGCGTCACCCATCATATCCCAGCGCATACCGTCTATTTTATATTCGTTGAACCAGTATTTGACCGAATCCACCATCAGCTTCTCGGCCATCTTGTGGCTGGTCGCCAGATTGTTGCCGAACCCTCCGATGAAGTTGCCGTTCGTATCCTGGAAGGCATAGTAGTTCGGCACGATGTCGTCCAGGAAATCTTTTTTGGCCATATGGGTATACACGACATCGAGAATGACCCCCATGCCCGCCTTATGGACCGCATCAATCAGGCCTTTCAGCTCCTTGATCCGCTCTTCGGGATCGGCTGGATGCTGTGAATATGCCCCATCCGGTGAGAAATAGCTCTGCGGATCATACCCCCAGTTGTATTCATTGTTCTGGGTAGAATAGGTGGATTCCCTGTTGCCCATCTTCGTCTCATCGCCATAATACCAGGCCATTACCGGCATCAGCTGGATATGGGTCACGCCCAGGGATTTGATATAATCGAGCTTCTTCTCAAAAGCTGCGTAAGAGCCCCAGCGTTCGCCGCCCAGTTGGCTTTCAATCGATACATCAGAGGTGAAATCCCGTACATGAACCTCGTAAATAACAGCATCCTCGCGCTTTTGGTAGCCAGGAATAGCCCCTGCCTTGAAATCCGGCGGGTTCGTCCCGCTGAGGTCAACGATTGCCGCTTTACCTACCATATCACCGTCAGGACCTGCCGCACCCGTGGTATCCACAGTGAATGCAGCCATTGACTTGGCATAAGGATCAAGTACCTGCTTGCTTACGCCGTTATTGGTTACTTCGTATTGGTAGTAGTAGCCACGCACATCCCCCGCATCACTCAGATCAGATGGCTTCAGCTCTACCGACCAGACGCCTTTATCGCCTGGAGTCAGGCTGACCTGTCCCGTCTTCTGGGCAGCGTCAGACTTGCTGTACACGTTCGCCACAACACTGCTGGCCATAGGTGCCCAGAGCTTCAGAGTTGCCGATTTGTCCGTCGGATGATAGGTGGCTCCCAGATCATCTCCGGTGTAATTGTACATTTCATCAAGCATTCTCCAGCCTGCGGAAGCGGATACACTTTTCCCGGAATAAGTCACACTAAGCGGAGATTGGTCCAGTTCAAAAACTCCAGTATCCACCTCAACCGAAGTCGTGCTCTTGATCGTCACGGCAGTGACAGGAACCGGAGTGCCCGCTTTATCCGTGACCGTTATGGCAGATTTCAACCCGGCAGCGTCCAGCCCATCCGTTAAGGTAAAGGTCAGAAGAATCTTGCTGGTGGACAGCACCTCCGCCGATGCAAGACTCACAGGCAGTTCGCCAAAAGGGGACACATACACATGATCATCGCCCTTTTTGATCCACAGCTGATTGTAGCGGTCCAACAGACCGAACGTTTTGTCGCCTCCGTCCTTGTCACCGCTGGAGCGGTTCACCACCACAAAACCCATTTTTTCAGCATTTGTCTTTAGCGGAATATCCGCATAGTTCCCGTAGGCATCGGTATGCTCCGCAAGAAACGGAGTTGCATCTCCCGGCCAGGTGACCGGCAGCGAAGCCACATCGTCCCACAGCCATAAGCCGTATTGATTCTGATTGCTGTCCTCTCTCGTATAATGGACCCGCACGGTATTGGCCGGAAGCACCACCGGTTCGTAAGGAGTCACAACATCCGAGTCTTGCTTGATCCACAGCTCATTGGTCTGCGGTGTGTTGATCGTAAATAGCTTATCGCCTTTGTCTTTGGCCTGTGTGCTGCGGTTGACGACGAGGAAGGAGATTTTCTTGGCCCCCGTCTTCAGCGGCACATCGGCATAAGCCCCATAAGCATCGGTCTGTCCTTCAGGAAAAGGGGTTGCCCCTGCCGGCCAGCCTGCGGAAGGTGAAGCTACATCATCCCACAGCCACAGTCCCTGATCGGTGTAATCTCCGGCCGGCCGGTTGTAGTGAATCCGCAGCTGTCCCTCCGGTACAGGAATCACCTTTCCGGGTACAGCCGGCGCTGTAAAAGAGGCACTGACCCCGTGGTCCTGTGCGTTGTACCTGAACGTGACTTTCAGATCGGCAGGAAGCTTCAGGGTCTGATCCTGGTCTGGATAGAGCTTACCTGCTTCAGGGGTATCACCGGGAACATACACCCTATAGGCATATTCTCCTGCCGGCAGATCGGCCACCCGTTCATAGATCCCGTCAAAATCAGGATCGGTCAACACAGCTCCCGCGTCAGCCGGAGAAGAATCACGGGCATCGCCCAGCTCCGTTTGCAGCGTCCCCGTCAGCCTCGGCAGCTTATCAACCGAAAGAGGAGTATAGTACGTGGAATCGGCGACTTTCTTAGTGAGATCATTATAATAAAAGGTTACGCTAGTCTCAGCAGTAAGTGTTAACTGAATATTGCCGTCTTTATTGACTCCGGCGGGATTGGTATAGCTGCTGTATCCGTAGCTCTCATCCCAGGTGCCGTTCAAGGCGATCTTGTACTCATACACACCTGCCGGCAAGGTTCCCGTGAACTTGTACATTCCATTGTCCACATAGGTTAATTGTGTCACGCTGGCATCCGGATTCCAGTCACTTGTAGGCGCTGCCTCCGTTGATAGTTCCGATTGAAGATTGCCAACGAGCACGACTTTAGACGTTTGCGCTCTCACATTGACCGGATAAGTGAAATAAGAACATACAAAAACCACAATCATACAGATAGCAAATGCCTTCTTGCCCCATAACGCTCGTTTCATTGTGCGAATACCCCCCGTAATTGATTTTTCCTGAAAAGCAGCTGTTCCTCAATCTCAGTGCTCATTCTTGGACTGGTTCGTGCTGTCCCCCCTTTTATCCCCTGTTGCCTAACTTCCTCCCGGCCAAAATCACTTTGTCTGCTACCCGCTATTTTGCTCTGTTTATGCGCAAACGTTTGCAATAATAGGTGTGTGGCGGATAAGCCATATTGAATTAGGGATAGAGAAAGGCTAATCAAGCAAAATCAGTGATTGTAAGCGCTTTTTATTTCTGTTCAACATACTAATCCTCTATCTGCAGCATTGTCAACAATCATTTCCAAATGCATAGGTAGACTTCACCCTAGAATTCCATTTCTGCAACAGGTAGCATTTGCACATAAACACTGCCGGAATTTGCACAATATTGCACAACACTGCGGATCCTCGGGTTTGAATAATCCAGATCAGAGCAACCAGCAGAAAGACCGTTCGTTTACATCGCTGATGGCAGAAAAATAGACCGCCACCCGTTCTGCACCCTTCGCAGCAAGCTCCTAATCTTCCTCTTCATCACCTGATCTCATTGGTAAAGTGCAGGGGGGCTAGCGTCTCGGGCTGCCCTGCAGAACCATTAACCATCTCACTGAACAAGAGTTTCACTATTTACAATTAACAGCTCTTCGATTAATATTACAGAGTAAAGCAAACGGTTCCATAAGGAGGTTTCTATGACAGTTACCATCAAGGACGTGGCTAAGAAAGCGGGAGTATCTCCCTCCACTGTATCCCGGGTGTTGTCAGGCCATCCCAGAATTAGCCTAGAAACTTCCCGTAAAGTCAAAGTGATTATGGAGGAAATGGGCTACACTCCGAATATGATGGCCAAAAGCCTGGTTTCGAAGACGACCAACAGCATTTGCATTATCCTCCCGAAACCGGCTGAAGAGCTGTTCTCCAATTTGTTTTTTATGGAATTGATCCGCGGGATCGTTACACAATCCAGCCGATCCGGCTATGATGTGCTGATCAGTTCCGGCGCGAACGAGAAGGAAGAACTTGAGTCCGTCTCCCGCCTGCTCAAAGGCCGCCGTGTTGACGGCGTTATTCTGCTGTATTCACGTAAAGACGATGCGGTGATTGATTTTCTGGAATCGGGTGGCTACCCTTTTGTACTGGTAGGGCGAAGTGACCGCTATGAGGATATCTTATCGGTGGATAATGATAATATCATGGCTGCATACGATGCTACCAACCACTTGATATCGATGGGACATGAACGTATTGGCTTTGTCAGCGGGCCGCCCAACCTCATCGTTTCACGCGACCGGCTTGAAGGCTACCGCAAAGCGATGGAGAAGAACGGACTGGAAATGCGGGCCGAATGGATTGTCGAAGGTGAATTTTTGCAGGACAGCGGCTACAGGGCGATGTCTTTCTTCATGAATCTCCCGAACCGTCCCACAGCACTTGTAGCAGTCGATGATATGGTCTCTTTCGGTGTCCTTCGCGGGCTGAATGAGCTGAAATACAAGGTTCCTGAGGATCTGGCGATCGTCAGCTTTAACAATATTCCGCTTTCGGAATTGTCGAGCCCGCCGATCAGCAGTATCGATATCGGTATCTATCATCTAGGCTACACCGCTTCCCAGGTGCTGATCCAGAGCATCCAGAAACCGGATAACCATGACGGATATACGAACCGGTTCGTAATTCCGCACCGCTTAATCGTCAGGGAATCTTCCATGTATTCACCGGTGAAGAAGTAACTGCGCAACAAAATAAATGAAGCTATCGATGCTTCATTTATTTTTTCGACACTTGTACAAACGTTTGCGCTACATAAAGAGCAAGCTCACAAAAACTTAAGCGTACGCTTTCGAAGCGAGTTTTGTACGAAGTGAATCGATAAAGTTACGCTTACAAAACTTAAGCCTATGCTTTCGAAGCGAGTTTTGTACGAAGTGAATCGATGAAGTTATGCTTACAAAACTTTTAGGAGGTTCAATATGTCAGAAATTAAAGCCTGTTTATTCGATTTGGACGGCGTGCTCGTCGATACTGCCAAATATCATTACATTGCTTGGAGAGAACTGGCCGAGCAGCTCGGCTTCGTCTTCACCGAGAAGGATAATGAACGTCTCAAGGGCGTCAGCCGGACGGCATCACTCAACATTCTCTTGGAGATCGGCGGATTGACCCTGGACGAAGAACGCAAAGCCGAGCTCGCCGAGCAGAAGAACAAACGCTATGTCGAATACATCGCCAAGATGGACAGTTCGGAGATTCTGCCGGGCGCTCTGGATTTCCTGAAGGAATGCCGGGCGCAGAAGATCAAGACTGCTCTCGGCTCCGCCAGCAAAAACGCCATGATGATCCTGCAGAACACCGGACTTACGCCCTATTTCGATGCCATTATCGACGGCACTCACACCAGCGCGGCCAAGCCCGATCCGGAAGTCTTCCTCCTCGGAGCCAAAGCTGTTTACGCTGAACCTGAAGAATGTGTTGTCTTCGAGGATGCCGAAGCAGGGATCACCGCCGCTATCCGCGCTGGCATGCGCAGTGTAGGCATTGGTTCGCCGGAGACACTTTCGGCAGCCGATATCGTTGTCCCTTCGCTTGCGCATATCACTGTTGCAGCACTCAGGGAATCATTTACAAGCGTTTGACGAACATTAACTGTTATAAGTAATGCGAGTCTCTTTTGCCCTACTTTTTATAAAAGAACTATATGTGAGAACGGAGCGGGCGAAAGGATTGTGAAGAAGCGTCAGCGCTCGCCTTTATCCCCGGATGCTTACCTTAAGCTTCAATCGGAGGATCCGGGGACAACAGCGATCGTAACAACCTTTCGCTTGCGGAGCGGCCTGCACGTAGTCTGCAACATCGAACAGATAGTTCCATTTATATCATCCCCCATTTAAAAGGAGCCGGTACCCATGAAACAATATTTAAAAATCGACGAATGGTCCATTATCGAAGAATCCTTTGATCCGCAAACCCAGGAAATTTCTGAAAGCGTCTTTAGCCTCGGGAACGGGTACATGGGCGGACGCGCTAATTTTGAAGAGCAGTACAGCGGGCATAGCCTGCAAGGCAGCTACATGGCTGGCGTCTACTATCCTGACAAAACACGGGTGGGTTGGTGGAAAAACGGCTACCCCGAATATTTTGCCAAAGTGCTGAACAGTACGAACTGGATCGGGATCAACGTTGACATCGATGGCACACCGCTGGATTTGGCGACTTGCACCGTTAGTGATTTCCACCGGGAGCTTAACATGAAGGAAGGCACCTTGTCCCGCAGCTTCACGGCCACTACGGAGAGCGGAAAAGAAGTGAAGGTTGAGAGCATACGTATTGTCAGTATGGCCCGCCGCGAGATTGGTGCGATCCGCTACTCCATCACTCCGCTTAATTTTGCCGGAGAGCTGACCATTACCCCCTACCTCGACGGTGACATTAAGAACAAAGATGCCAACTATGACGAGAAATTCTGGAATGAAGTCGAGAAAAAAGGCGCACCGGACGGCGGGCACCTGACGCTGAAAACAAAGAAACTCGATTTTCACGTGACCTCGGCCTATCTCTTCGACATTCTCGTGAATGGTGACAAGCTTACACATACGGCTGAAGCTATCGAGCAGGAAAAATATGTGGCCAGCAAAGTGGCTTTCCCGGTAAAATCCGGCGATCAGGTGGTTATTTATAAGTATGCCGCAAATGTCACCTCCCGTAATCATGGGCTGGGCCAATTGGTTGAGGCCGCAGAAACCGCGCTACACAGTGCCCGGGAGGCTGGTTTTTCGGCATTGTTGACCGAACAGGCGGAAGCTTGGAAAGATAAATGGAAGGAAAGCGACATTATCATTGAAGGCGATGTGTCGGCGCAGCAGGCGATCCGGTTCAACATTTTCCAGCTGAATCAGACCTATACCGGTGAAGATGACCGGCTAAACATTGGACCTAAGGGTTTCACCGGGGAAAAATACGGCGGCAGCACCTATTGGGATACAGAAGCTTATTGTGTGCCGTTCTACTTAAGTACTGCGGATTCCTCGATTGCCCGCAACCTGCTGATCTACCGGTACAAACATCTGGAGAAAGCTAAGGAAAATGCCCGCAAGCTCGGCTTCAAAAAAGGTGCCCTCTATCCAATGGTGACGATGAACGGCGAGGAGTGCCACAACGAGTGGGAGATTACGTTCGAGGAGATCCACCGCAACGGCGCGATTGCCTATGCGATTTATAACTATGTGAACTACACCGGAGACCAAGCCTATCTTGGCCAATATGGCCTCGAGGTGCTGGTGGAAATTTCCCGCTTCTGGGAGGAACGCGTGCACTATGTGCCGCACAAGGACAAATATGTAATGCTTGGCGTCACCGGTCCGAACGAATATGAGAACAATGTTAACAACAACTGGTATACGAACCGGATGGCTTCCTGGACAATGGAATATACACTGGAAGCGCTGGCGTATCTGCAGGAGAATGAGTCCGCCCGCTACGCAGAGCTGGTCGACAAGCTGGAGCTTGCAGAGACTGAAACAGTGAAGTGGAATGAGATTATTGCCAAAATGTACTATGCAGCCGATGAGGAACGCGGGATCTTCCTGCAGCAGGATGGCTTCCTCGACAAGGAGATCATTCAGGTCAAGGATGTACTGCCCGAGAATCTGCCGCTGAATCAAAAATGGTCCTGGGACCGCATCCTGCGTTCTTGCTTCATCAAACAGGCTGATGTACTGCAGGGACTCTACTTCCTGGGTGACCGCTATGATCTGGGGACCAAAAAGCGTAATTTCGATTTCTATGAGCCGATCACTGTTCATGAATCCTCCCTCTCCCCTTGCATCCATTCGATTCTCGCCTGCGAGCTGGGATACAAGGAAAAGGCATATGAAATGTACCTGCGCACATCGAGACTGGATCTCGACAATTACAACAACGATACGGAAGACGGCTGCCATACCACCAGCATGGCAGGAACCTGGATGTCGATCGTGCACGGCTTCGGCGGACTGCGTGTCCAGTCGGGCCGGCTGATACTGAATCCATCGAATCCCGGCCACTGGACGGCATATTCGTTCAAGATCATGTTCCGCGGCTCCCGTCTGAAGGTGAACGTTACCGATGTGTTGGTTACTGTGGTTAACGAAACCGATATTCCGGCGTCCATCACGATTCATGGCAAGGATTATACTGTGAACGGGCTGAGCAGTGTTACGTCTGAGGGCTCTTCTGTTACTGTGTAATCTTTGTTACCCCGGAGGCTTTAAGCTACTTCGGGGCTTTTTTTATAAGTTGAACAGGAAAATTGAATCAGCAAGATTGGTGGAGGGGAAATTTGGAAGTGTAGGAGCGTCAGCGTCCGCCTTTATGTTTGGATTTCTACCGCAATCTGCGGTCCAATCAGGAAATCCAAACATAACAGCGGCCGGAACTCCAAATCTTCTCTGGAGCCAAGACTGTTGCTGTTTCCATTTTCAAGCTTATCTTATATCTCCAATACCACTCAAAGGAGCTTACCCAATGAACAGAACCTTTTGGAAAGAAGCCGTAGTCTATCAAATCTACCCTCGCAGCTTCCAGGACAGCAACGGAGACGGAATCGGGGATCTGCGGGGGATTATCTCGCGACTCGATTATCTGCAGGAGCTGGGGGTGGATGTTGTCTGGCTGTCGCCGGTCTATAAGTCCCCAAATGATGACAACGGTTATGATATCAGTGATTACGAGGATATTATGGATGAATTCGGCACCTTGCAGGACTGGGAAGAGCTGCTGAACGGGCTGCATACACGCGGCATCAAGCTGATGATGGACCTTGTCATCAACCACTCCTCGGATGAGCACGCATGGTTCCTGGAATCCCGATCCTCCAAGGATAGTCCGTACCGGGACTATTATATCTGGCGTCCCGCTGGTCCTGATGGCGAGATGCCGAACAATTGGAGTTCCATCTTCAGCGGTCCGGCCTGGGAGCTGGATGAGAAGACAGGCGAATACTACCTGCATCTGTTCTCCCGCAAGCAGCCGGATCTCAACTGGGAGAACCCGAAGCTGCGGGATGCGCTGTACAAGATGATGGAGTTTTGGCTGGACAAAGGAGTGGACGGACTGCGGATGGACGTCATCAACATGATCTCCAAGGTCGAAGGCCTGCCTTCTGCCCATCAGGAGGGTCTTGCTCCCGGCGAACTGGCCGGTGGCGGGGAATATTATATGAACGGGCCTCGTGTCCACGAGTATCTCCAGGAAATGAACCGCGAGGTTCTCTCTAAATATGATGTGATGACAGTGGGTGAAACTCCTGGGGCTACGGTAGACGACGCCATCCTCTACACTGCTGAGGAGCGGCATGAGCTGCAGATGGTTTTTCAATTTGAGCACATGGACGTGGATTCCGGCCCTGGCGGCAAGTGGAATGTGACTCCCTGGACCCTGACCAAGCTACGAGATATTCTGCATAAATGGCAGGTGGGTCTGGCGGAACGCGGCTGGAACAGCCTGTACCTGAACAACCATGACCAGCCCCGGATGGTTTCCAGGTTCGGTGATGATGGGGAATACCGCGTCATTTCGGCCAAAATGCTGGCTACCCTGCTGCACACGCTGAAGGGAACCCCTTACATTTATCAGGGTGAGGAAATCGGTATGACGAACGTGAAGTTCTCCCGGCTTGAAGATTACAAGGATATTGAAATTCATAATATGTACCGGGAAAAGGTGACCGAGGGCGGCGGTGATCATGATACGATCCTCAAGGCCATTCATTCCAAAGGCCGGGACAATGCACGTACGCCTATGCAATGGGACTCTTCAGCCAACGCAGGATTCACAGAAGGAACTCCTTGGCTGAAGCTCAATCCGCGTTATGAGGAGATCAATGTGGAACAGGCGCTGGCCGATCCGGATTCGATATTTTACTATTATCAGAAGTTGATCCGGCTGCGCAAAGAGCATCCCATTATGGTATACGGCGACTACGAGTTGCTGCTGCCGGAGCACGAGAACATTTATGCTTATACCCGGACGCTTGAGGGCGAGCGGTGGCTGGTACTGCTGAATTTCTGTGAAACGCCGCAAACCGTAGAACTTCTGGATGAGCTGAACGCTGTAACTGAAACTATCATCAGCAATTATCCGGAGGAGCAGGCAGCCATGGACCGGAGAACCCTGCGTCCTTATGAGGCCAGAGTCTGCCGGCTGGGTAGATGACTCCTTCCCCTCTCTTCAGCTATACTATAATCAGACCTGTCTTCAATGAGCAGAGAATAACAGGACCGCTCAGGAGCAAGCATGATAGTATGGATACAAAGGGAGATGGCAGATTTGGAATGGCTGATCCGCATGAAAAATGCACTGGATTATATGGAGAGCAAGATGACTGAACCCATGCGCATAGAAGACGTTGCCAGGGTAGCCCATGTCTCTCCTTTTCACTTCCAGCGTATGTTCAGCATGCTGACCGGGGTAACGATGGCAGACTATATCCGCAAACGGAGATTAACCCTGGCGGCTCAGGAGCTGGCTATTTCAAAAATCAGGGTGCTGGACGTGGCATTGAAATACGGCTACGATTCCCCCGAGGCATTCGCAAAGGCATTCCGCAAGGCGCATGGGCTAACCCCCTCCGCTGCGCGAGAGCCTGGCGTGCAGCTCAAAGCATTCCCACGCCTCTCCTTCCACCTATCTTTGAAGGGAGATCAGGAAATGGAATACAAAATCGTGGAGAAAACAGCTTTTACCGTTATCGGCAAATCTATGGAGGTTACCACACGGGATGGAGAAAATTTCCGCAGAATCCCTGAATTCTGGAATGAGTGCAATGCAGACGGAACTTCAGATAAGCTGATTCAGCTTGGCACTGACCCCAACTGGCTCGGAATCTGTATGAGTATGGACATGGAAAAAGAACTGCTGTCCTACTGGATTGCAGTTGAGGGTACCCCGGAGATGAATACCGGAGGTTATGAGACTGCTGTGGTTCCGGCTGCAAGCTGGGCTGTATTCACTTCAACCGGCCCTATGCCCCATGCGATTCAAAAGGTGTGGCAGCGGATTTACCAGGAGTGGTTCCCGGGAACGGGCTATGAGCATACAGGCGGACCCGAGTTTGAGCTATATCCACCAGGAGATACATGTGCCGAGGATTACGTTTGTGAAGTGTGGATTCCGGTGATGAAGAAGTAACCGTCTCTACGTTAATTTTCAAGATCAGCCGCATCTGCGGCTGGTCTTTTTGCAGATGTAGGAGTAAAACTATTATTTTCATTTTGAGAAATGGTGCGGGCTTGGTATAATTACAGATTATACGGCTTTTATACTATGAAAGATTGTCATCCGAGAATCGGTGAAGGAGAAATTCATGTCTATCGTAAAAATCTTTTCAGACAGCACATCTGATTTGCCTCAAAGCTGGAAGGAAAAATATGATATCAGTATTGTGCCTTTGTACGTTGTGTTCGACGATGCCACTTACAAAGATGGGGTGGATATCACGCCTGAGGAAGTGTACGAACAGGTAGCTGCACGCGGTGCCCTTCCCAAGACAGCAGCACCCTCGCCTGCCGATTTCATGACTGCCTTCGAGCCGGTGATCCGGGATGGAGGAGATATCGTCTATATCAGTCTTTCCTCTGCCTTATCCTCTACATATCAGAATGCCCTGCTGGCTGCCGGGGAGTTCCCGGAAGGCCGGGTGCAGGTGGTTGATTCCGAAACGCTGTGCGGAGGCATTGCCCTCCTGGTTATGAAAGCCGCCCGGGCGGCGGTAAAAGGTCAAAGTGCCCTGGAGATTGCCGCTATGCTGAAGGAGTGCCGCAGCCGGGTGGAGACAGAATTTGTTGTGGATACGCTGGACTATCTGTATATGGGCGGGCGTTGCTCGGGTATGCAGAATCTTATTGGAAGTTTGCTTAAGATCCGGCCTGTACTGCGTTTGATTGACGGCGCCATCGTCCCGGTCAGCAAGATTCGCGGCAAGAAAGAAAAGGTCGTCGAGCAGATGCTACAGCATGCTCTGGCCCATGCAGGTGAGATTGACAGGGAGCTTCTAATTGTCGCCCACACCCTCGCAGAAGAGGATGCCAGATACTTGGAGCAAGCACTCCGGGAACAGACAGGGGTGGACGAAATAGCCACCATTCATGCAGGCTGCGTGATCGGCAGCCACTGTGGCCCTGGAACAGTAGGCCTCATGTATATGCGTTAATAAGACTGTTGATGGCAGTTGAGCATTCTCCAGCTGCAGCCGCAATCAAATAGCCAGTGCTCTCTGTGTCGAGCCCATTGACTGCATTTTATGCAGACATGGGTTCGTTTTCTTTGTGGCTGCCCTACTTATCCACATGAATATTAAAACGTTACTATATAAATTGGAATGCTATTTACATTTGGGGCGTGGTCGCTGCTGTGGGAAATGTTTGAACTTCCGGCCGCTGTTGTTGCAAGAATTCCTTGATCTTTTTAGTTTCCGGGGGTTATGGGGTTCGGGTTCGGGTTCGGGTTCGGGTTCGGGAGCTCACGATTCTAACTAAGTGGATTTTCTCCACCAATTTTTTTGTCTTTTGTTCTTTTTCAGAATGTAAGTGGAATGTATCCACTTACATTCTGAAAAAATAACCAAAATGGCCCCATTTAGCCGCTCCTGATTTATTTAGATTCACTTTTTCCACTTAACTCAATGTTTACCTAATATTTAGTTGAATTAGGTTTACTTTTTCCACTTAGCAACAGCGAACTCTTATTGATCTGGTAGGTTCCACATAAATGCACAGAGCCGATTGGTTCACACACATAAATGCACCGAGCCACTTAGTTCACACATAACCGCACTGAGCCACTACTTTCACACATAACCGCACTGAGCCACTACTTTCACACATAACCGCACTGAGCCACTACTTTCACACATAAACGCACCGAGCCACTACGTTCACATATATACGCGCACAGAGCCGGTTAGTTCATACATAACCGCACTGCGCCACTAGGTTCACTCGTAAACACACAGAGCCGGTTGGTTCACACATAAACGCATTGAGCTACAAAATTTACATAAAACCGGGCTGCTGCACAAAAAAACAGCTGGTCCCCGGTCCTTGCATTCACCAGAGACGTGCTGTTTCCTACTGTAAAAGCCTCCAGCTGTCCGGCCCGGAGTTACTTAGAAGGCGGTACCCGCCTGCTTGTGTTCAACACGCTGGAGTCAGGTTCAGAGCATAATCTCCGCCTCTATCTCTTCTTTGACGAAAGGGAGCATGAAGCGGAAGGTCGAGCCCCGGTCTTCTTCACTCTCCACAAAGATGGTTCCGCCCATCAGCTCCACCAGCTGCTTACAGATGGCTAGTCCAAGACCCGTGCCCCCGTATTTGCGGTTAATGAACGGATGCAGCTGGGAGAAGGACTGGAACAGCAGATTCAGCTTACTATCCGCAATCCCGACCCCTGTATCCCTTACCGAAAATTCCAGCAGATACTCCGGAGAAGCCGGCAACTCGATATTTTTCACAGACAAGGTTACGCTTCCATGTTCAGTGAATTTCAGTGCATTGCCTACCAGGTTCACAATGATCTGCCGTAAACGGCTGGGATCCGTGGTCACAATAGCTGGCACACTGGTATCCGCCCACCACCGCAGAGCAAGCTTTTTCTCTTCCGCTTTGGGGGTAAATAGATCAATGATGCTCTCAATCATTTCACGCAGATCGAATCTTTCCGATAGCAGCGGCATTTTGCCGGCTTCCATCTTACTGAAATCGAGGATATCATTCAGAATTTTGAGCAGGCTGTAGCTGCTGCTGCGCAGAATCTCGGCATAGGTGCGCTGCTCTTCTGCAAGCTGTGTTTCCAGCAGCAGATCGGCCATTCCAATCATCCCGTTCATCGGAGTACGGATCTCATGGCTCATCATCGCGAGAAAGTCGGACTTGGCCTGAGCTGCCTGCTCCGCTGTTTCTTTGGCCCGGAGAACCTCACGTTCATTGGAAGTATCACTGAAGGAACCTACCACACCGCATATGATCCCTTTATGCAGAAGCGGCGCAATCCGGTAGCTGACAAAAAAACTGGTCCCGTCTTTCCTCCAGAAAATCTCATCCGTCTTGCTGCGGGTAATGCCATCCTGCAGGGTCTGCAAGATCGGACATTCACTCTGCTGGTACCTGGAACCGTCTCCACGGATGTGGTAAATCTGATCGGCAAGACTCCGGCCGATCAATTCGGACGGCGCATAGCCCAGCATATCAGACCCTTCGCGGTTAATGAAGAATGTTCTGCCCTGTGTATCCAATCCAAAGATTCCCGCTGCAACAGAGTTGAGGATCAGAGCGAGATGCTTGTCCTCGGACATTTCCAGCACCAGCTCCGCCTTCTGCTGCTCCTGCGCTGCAGCGTTCTCAATCTGTTCCTCTTCTATTTCTGGTATCCGGTCATCTGTCCAAGCCACGGGAGGATGATCTTCCCCAGTCAGGAGCCGGTGGAACCATTCCTGAAGCGGAAGAGGCAACCTGCAGCTCTGGTCATAACGGATAATGGCGAATATGCCTGCGATTCCTTCTTCTGCTTTTACCGGCACATAGGTAATAGTGGTTAGGCTGCTTCCTGTGCTCTCTTCAGCCTCCAACTCAAAACTGGAGCCGATACCCCCGAGTGCTGCGGCAAAATGTTCTTCTCCAGGAAGCTTCGGTTCCAAATGAAAGGATTGCTTATGGAGCTCTGCGCCTGTTCCAGCGGCAGCTTCTAATGGACAGTTACTGTCCACATACTGCCCCTGCCTGTCCAGCACAATAATCAGATCAGGATGATGATCGTATAACACTTTATAGGCACTTTCCTCCGAAAGCACCCGGTTCAGAATGGATGACCATTCTTTAGGCATAGCCCACCTCCTCCGCGCTTCAATCTTTCGTTCGTCTGTTCAGAAGCTGCGGATAAACTATATATGTAATTACAATCTTAACTGCCCACAGGCAGCAGCTACCATCAGCCATCATTGGATATGATCAAAAATTGCTGAAATATATACTATTATAGCAAAAAACCGCAGTTGACCGCTATCAAAACATTGACGCCATGCGGTTTTCAAGCAAAAAAAGCCCCTCCGGCAGAGGAACAAGGATATATGGAAATCCTTACTATCTGTGGAGGAACCTTTGAACTGTGAATGCCAGGGTTGAGGTCAATCTAGCATGATTCCAAAAACATTCAGGCAATATCCTTCTGTTCAATATTCCGGATGGACAGGTAAGCGATACCTGCGCCAACAAGGGCCAGTGCCAGAGAAACCCCTACCTGATTGCCCATACGGAAATTACCGAAGCCGGAGGAAATCAGGCTGACAACCAGCACCGCAGTAACGATGGTGGCCGGAACGGATTTTTTGCGCATCCCGATGAATAGTGGGATTAAACCAATGCCTGCTGCATATACCGCATCGGTACTGATTCTGATCAGTTCTGACGGAATAATGTTGAGATCAAACGAACCCGGAATCACATGGGTGAAGGAGTTAATCCCCACCAGAACGGCGTTAAGCAGAATATCTGAGACAAAAATACTAACAACGGTAAACAAGAACACGATGATGATTTTGGCAGCCATGAGCTTTTTGCGGGAGATAGGGTACATGAAGAGTAACGTAATGGTATTGTTCTTATACTCCTCAATCACCAGCTTGCTCAGCACCACAGAAGCAAAGATGATAAAGGCTGCCTTGGTGAAGACATACACACCTTCGAACATATCCGCATACGTCTTGAATTCGCCGCCGCTTTCACTCGTGTCGATGTAGGTGACGAGAATCATGAAGGCAAGAATAGCCAGATTGGTAATAGCGACTCCCTTGAGCATGCCGAGGAGCTTGTTTTTACGAATTTCCAGTTGAATCAGCTTAAGCAATGCCTTCACCCCCCATCAGTTCTACAAAATGATCTTCCAGCGAATGATTCTTTTTACTCAGACTTTCCAGCTCCACATCCGCTTCTGCCAGCGCTTTGTTCAGTTCCCGTTGCTGCACGGCATCGTAAATACGGATCGTCCGGGGGTCCATCACTTTGAAGTTGGTGAGGCCCAGCTTGTGCTCCAGAATATACACCGCTTTGCTGCTCTCTCCGGTAATCAGTTCAATGTACTGCGTATCCCGGCTGCGGATCGTATCCATCGCCACTTCCTCCAGCAGGATTCCCTCACGGATGACACCAATCGTATCGGCTACCTGTTCAATCTCCCCCAGAATGTGGCTGGAGATCAGCAGCGTCATTCCGTATTCCCGGCTCAGCATGCGGAACACCTCGCGCAGCTCCTTGATGCCCATAGGGTCCAGTCCGTTGATCGGCTCATCCAGAATGAGCAGCTCCGGCTTCGTCATCACCGCCCGGGCAATGCCCAGCCGCTGCTTCATCCCGAGAGAGAACTGCTTGACCGGTTTTTTGTCCACACCCTTCAGCTTCACCAGCTCCAGTGCCTCTTCCATGGCCTTCGCATCGTAGTAGCCCATATATTCTCCATGCAGTTGAAGATTTTCTCTGGCGGTCAGCTTATCGTAAAATACCGGATATTCTATAATACAGCCCATACGCTTCAGCATTTCATACGAGCGGTCGGTCATACTTTCACCGAAAAATTCAATGTTCCCCGCCGTCGGCTTTACCAGATTGGTGATCATCTTCATCACAGTGGTTTTGCCCGCGCCGTTGGGTCCCAGGAACCCGTAGATTTCGCCTTGCTTGATGCTCATATTCACGCCATTAACAGCCTCTTTGCCTTGATACTCCTTCGTTAAATCCCAGGTCCGTAATATGGTAGTCATTTCTGTTATCCCCTTTGGCTCTTCGTTTGTCTTCCTGGTTCTTATTGTACACAGCGGAATTTTCTTTTTTATTACCTGAATCTTACGAAAATCTTAAGCTGCCGTAATCCAGGTAAACCGCCAGACCAGGAGGGCCTGTTAGAAGGTCAGCCTGCGAAAAGAAAGCGTAAATACGGTTTTGACAAAAGGCTTGCTGCGCAGAGTAATGCTGCCGTTCATTTGTTCGGTTAACCTTTTGGTGATGGTCAGCCCGAGTCCGCTCCCCTGATAATCCCGGTTGCGGGAATCCTCCAGTGTGTAGAGCCGCTCAAAAACTTTATCCAGGTGGCCTTCAGTGATGCCCTTCCCCCGGTCCCATACCTCGATGCATACTTGATCTCCGCCGCTGTATAACCTTAGTCCAAGTACTCCGCCGGCATCCCCGTATTTGATTGCATTAGACAGCAGATTGGATAGCACCCGGTCCAGCGCCTCTCCGTTGCCCATGATGTACATCGCCTCATCCGGTATCTCGATCTCCACCTCACTGCCCTTGGCACTCAGAATATCGTAAAAAGAAAGAATGTTCCGCCGGCAGACCTCCCCCAGCTCCACCCGCGATAGAGCGATCTCTTTATCCCCCGACTCCAGCTTGGCCAGATCAAAAAAGCTGTTCATCAGCTGGATCACTTCTTCTGCCTTGCCGTGAATCGTCCGTAGAATATGCTCCTGCTCCGCTTGCGTCATCGTCTGATCTTGAAGAATCGTTTCAATATAACCAAGCACCACCGTCAGCGGAGTCTTCAGATCATGAGAAATATTCGCCAGCATGCTGCGCATGGACTTCTCCAGCTTGGCCAGTTCCACTGCACCCTTGTGGTTGACGTCCAGCAGCCGGTTCAGATCGGTAAGCAGCTTTTGCAGATGAGGATCGCTGTTGAACAGCAGCAGTCTTTCGTGCGAGCCCCGGTCCACAATCCCCTCAAGCTTGGTGTGGATATATTCGAGCTGGCGGGAATGCTCCCGCAGACGCAGGTACTGCCAGAGGATCACAATTAGCAGCAGCAGGATAGCCGCACTGACCAAAGCCATCATTCCAGCACATCCCCCAGCTTGTAGCCGATGCCCCATAATGTTTTGATGTATTCCGGCTTGGATGGATCATCTTCAATTTTTTCACGCAATCTGCGCATATGTACATTAATGACATTCTCGTCTCCGTAATAATCGTCTTCCCAGACGCTGCTGTAAATCTGCGCTTTGGTGTACACCCGGCCGGGGCTGCTCACGAACAGCTTCAGAATCTGAAATTCCTTGGCGGTCAGCTTGACCTCTTCACCGTTCTTCAATGCCGAGAAATTATCAAAATCCACAGTGAGTCCGCGCAGCGATATTCTGTTCGATTTCGCCTCCACCGGAGCCGTTTCCTGGCTGGCACTGCCCGCAGCGGCGTATCCGGCCCTGCGGATCGCTGCCTTCACCCGTGCCGCGAGTTCGATCATCGAGAACGGCTTCGTAATATAGTCATCTGCGCCAAAGCCCAGGCCCAGCGCCTTGTCAACATCACTGTCCTTTGCGGACATGATCAGTACAGGCACCAGACTGTCCCGGCGGATCGTCTGCAGCACATCATTGCCGCTTCGTTTGGGAAGCATCAGATCCAGCAGAACCAGATCATAGGCGCCGCTGCGGTGAAACAGCCTCTCCGCTGCCTCACCGTCAAATGCCGTTTCCACCTCATACCCCTCTTTTACCAAATACGAGCGCACCATTTCGCTTATCGCCTCGTCGTCTTCTATCAGCAGCACACGCTGTGGCATGTCTGAACCTCCCTGTAATTAAAAATATTTCGCACGTACAGCTCATCGCCGATTTATAGCTTGATTCCTTAAAATTATATCAGGCTTTGCTGTGCAGATTCATCCGATTATTGTCTTATTCGTACCCGCCCTCAGCTTCCGGCAGCTGCTTAAAGGACTCTCCAGCCTCTACTGTGTCTATGATGAACTGTGCCACCCCGGTCATGTTCAAGCCGTCCGTGCTCGTGTCGCATTCACTCCAGACATAATGACGCTTAGCGCCGTTGATTTGGACCGTCAGCTCATAGCTTATATAAGGCTTCCTGTTACATTCTGTGGACAGCTGCTTCTCTTCCAGGTCACTACTGAGCACCAGCTCGCGATAAATACGCTGGCGGTCCTTATCCGGCAATGTATAATCATTAACTTCGGCCACTGAACCATTCCGCAAGTCCTTGACCAGCTTCTGCTCCCCAGTGTTGATCTCATTCTTGCGGTCCACTCCATATTTCAGCACAAACTCGAACCGGTCCTGCTTCGCCACATCATATTCAATCGATAATAGCTGCCGCTCTGCTTGCCCACCATCGCACCCTGTCAGCGTATATGTCAGCAGGGTATTGGTCTCCACCCGCTCCAGCTCTGCGCAGGAAACCGTACGCACCTCAGGTGTGCCAAAGGCATCCTCCGTTGTGTCGATGGTGTATTGCAGTCTTCCTCCCTTGTACTCCAGCACTCTAAATATCGGATCACCCTCAATGGTATGCTGCACCACCCGCTGAACTCCGCTCCCCCGTTCGATAAATGCATCCAGTTTGTCCAGATTCTCCGTACCTAAGCTGTTGCGGTTAATCACATCCTCCTGCTCGTTCAGCTTGTGGCTGATCTTCGGATGGTTTGCCGAATCTTTATGCCAAGGCAGCAGGGAGCAGCCTGTAAATATAAACAGGGTCAGCAAGACGGTAAGAAGCATAAGGAATCCTCTCATGGCACGTCTGCTGACCACCTTAGGCAGGCGCGGCCATTTTGAAGAAAGGTGTGGATTCATCGCATGAAGCCTCCTTTTCAGGGCTGATGGAAGTTGAACATTTGCTAAAGTATACCATTAATGAAAATCATCCGGTCCATTTCTATTTCAGTTTTACTAAAGGGAACCCAGGTAAGATGGCACCCAACTGGTGACCCTAACCCCCACAGAACCCGGCTTGCGGATCTCCCACACCAGGCTCTTCAGAATTGGTTTTACAGTACAGCGTATGTCTTCAACCACTGGTACGGAATGAAGATTTTCCTTCTGGAATAGATTGTACTCACAGTTCTCCAACATATAAAAATGTATTTTTTATAAATAATCCCATTTTAGTCATTGACTTGATCCTGATAGAGTGGTATTTTGGTTTGGAAACCGGTTTCCTTTCATTTATGCAAACTATTTTGTCACTAGATTCAACGTAAGATGCAGAGATAACCCTCTGTTTGCGTCTGCTAAGCGAAACGATTTTTTTCATCATTGCATACGGTTCACCGTGAAACAGGCAGATGCTGAAGAAGAATAAAGTAAGTGTCTTATTGGCCCTGCCGGCTCCCAAGCGGTTGCGCACCGCTGTCTGGAGGCAAAGCAGGACCGATCCGATGTTTAAAGGCAGACCATTTAAAAGGAGAGTCGAACCATGAAAACGTACTCAAAGCTTTTGACAACCCTATCGCTTTCGATGAGCATGGTACTAGGTGCCGCATTGCCCGCATGGGCTTCCCCAGATACAAGCGTTAATAACAAACTTGATTACAGTACGGACGTTGTCTATCAAATTGTGACCGACCGGTTCGCAGACGGCAATTCGTCTAACAATCCAACAGGTTCTGCATTCAGCAGCGATCATTCCAATTTAAAACTGTATTTCGGAGGAGACTGGCAGGGAATCATCAATAAAATCAATGACGGCTACCTGACCGGTATGGGAGTTACGGCACTTTGGATTTCTCAGCCTGTGGAGAACATCACCTCTGTCATCAACTATTCCGGCGTTAACAACACAGCTTATCACGGATATTGGCCCCGGGATTTCAAAAAAACCAATGCTGCCTTCGGGAGCTTTACCGATTTTCAAAACCTGATCTCTACAGCGCATGCGAATAACATCAAGGTCATTATCGACTTTGCTCCAAACCATACCAGCCCGGCTTCGTCCACGAACGCAAGTTTTGCCGAGAATGGCAAGCTGTATAATAACGGCACGTTGCTCGGAGCTTATGGAAGCGACTCCGCTGGTTTGTTCCATCACAACGGCGGCACGGATTTTTCCACCATTGAAGACGGCATTTACAGAAACCTCTATGATCTGGCGGACATCAATCAAAACAACAGCACGATTGACAGCTATTTCAAGGAATCCATAGACCTCTGGCTTGGCCTCGGTGTTGACGGAATCAGATTTGATGCGGTGAAACATATGCCTTTCGGCTGGCAAAAAAGCTACGTCTCCTCCATCTACAGCGGCAGTCATCCGGTGTTCACCTTCGGCGAATGGTTCCTTGGCACTGACGAGACCAGTACGGACAATGTCAATTTTGCCAACAACAGCGGTATGAACCTCCTTGACTTCGCATACGCTCAGGAGGTTCGGGAAGTATTCAAGGACAAATCGGAAACTATGAACGATCTCAACTCAGTGTTAGCCTCTACCGCATCCAGCTATAATTATATTAATAATATGGTGACCTTTATCGACAATCATGATATGGATCGCTTCCAGGTGGCGGGTTCCAGCACGCGGCCAACCGAACAAGCACTGGCGCTCACCCTGACATCCCGCGGAGTACCGGCTATCTACTATGGTACCGAGCAGTACATGACCGGCGTTGGTGATCCGAATAACCGGGCTATGATGACAGGGTTTAACACCAACACAACAGCTTACAAGCTGATTAAAGCCTTGGCCCCGCTGCGCAAGTCCAATCCCGCTATTGCTTACGGAACGACAACACAGCGCTGGGTCAATGACGACGTCTTCATTTATGAACGGAAATTCGGTAAAAGTGTCGCCCTCGTTGCCATCAACCGCAACACGTCCACGCCTTATCCGATTTCGAACCTGTCATCGTCGCTGCCTGCGGGCACCTATTCGGATGTGCTGGGCGGCCTGTTAAACGGCAATTCAATTACCGTTGGCAGCAGCGGCTCCGTCACTAATTTCACACTTGCGGCCGGAGGAACGGCGGTTTGGCAATATGGGGCGGCAGAAACCTCGCCGACCATCGCCAATGTCGGACCGACAATGGGCAAACCGGGCAATACCGTGACGATTGACGGCCGCGGCTTTGGCAACACGGCGGGTACAGTCTATTTCGGCACTACGGCTGTCACTGGTTCAAACATTGTGAGCTGGGAGGACTCCCAGATTAAAGTGAACATCCCAAGTGTCACTGCCGGCAAGACAAATGTATCGGTAGCCACTGCTTCCAGTACAAAGAGCAATGCTTTCAGCAATTTCAACGTACTGACGGCCGATCAGGTCACCGTGCGCTTTAAAGTCAACAACGCCACCACAGCCCTTGGAACAAGTGTATCCCTGGTCGGCAATGTAGCTGAGCTTGGTGCCTGGAACGCCTCTGGTGCAATTGGCCCCATGTACAACGTAGTTGAAGCATCTTATCCAACATGGTATTTCGACGTCAGCGTACCGGCAGGGACGGCGCTGCAGTTCAAGTTCATCAAGTCGAACGGCACCACCGTCAACTGGGAAGGCGGCAGCAACCACACGTATACAACACCAACCAGCGGCGTAGGCACGGTGACGGTCGACTGGCAAAATTAAACGGGAGCTACCGGTACGGACATAAGGGATTTGACAGAGCTTGTTAATATATCCTACAAAAGAAAAAGATTAGGTGTGAGATGCCTAATCTTTTTTTGCTTTGCTTATATTCTTTCCTGTAGTCAATTTTCCAAAGATGAAATGCTGAGTCAACTTCATCAGCCGCTGCTTCCTCATTTACCTGATACATTCTCAACGCGATCGCACTTGTCAATAAGTTGGTTTTTGAATTCCCTCATCCTTTTTACGACAGCTCTATACTTTCAGGCATTCTCAGCAAAACCCTGCTGCCCCAGAGACTATTCAGAACGTCATACACCTCTCTCCCCTCCCATATACATAAATGGAACCGTTCCGGTCGTCGCCGCACATCTGCGGCTTGGCCTGAATATACTGCAGTCTTAAGCCCAAGCTGGAGGGAGAGATGGATTCATGCCCGGAGATGAGATTCAAGCGCTGGAACGGGCGATTGCCGAGATTACGGAGATTGCTTCCGGGTTTGGGCTGGATTATTACCCGATGCGTTACGAGATATGCCCGGCTGACATTATCTATACATTCGGTGCCTACGGGATGCCTACCCGGTTCGGGCACTGGAGCTTCGGAAAGACGTTTCATAAGATGAAATCGCAATATGATTTTGGTCTGAGTAAAATCTATGAGCTTGTCATTAACTCCAACCCCTGCTATGCGTTCCTGCTGGACGGCAACTCACTGGTCCAGAACAAGCTGATCGTGGCACATGTGTTGGCCCACTGCGATTTCTTCAAAAACAATATGCGTTTCTCCATGTCGAACCGCGACATGGTGGAGAGCATGTCGGCCACGGCAGACCGGATCGCCGATTATTCGGTCACCTACGGTATGGATGCCGTAGAGGGCTTCATTGATTCTGTGCTGGCGGTACAGGAGCATATCGACCCCAGTCTGATCCAGCCCCGCAAGCTGGGCAAGACCCACCTGCTTGAAGCCAAGATGAAGGAACGCAAGGATACGCCTCCCGGAAGTCCTGGCCCGGCGAATCCCTATGATGAGCTGTGGGATCTGGAGAACGGCAAGGCCGTCGGCCCGGAACCGGAAACCGCCGGGAAACGTAAGTTCCCGCCCGAGCCGGAGAAGGATATCGTCTGGTTCATCCAGCAATATTCGACGGCGCTGGAGGACTGGCAGCGCGACATCATGACGATGCTTCATGACGAGATGCTCTATTTCTGGCCGCAGATGGAAACCAAGATCATGAACGAAGGCTGGGCTTCCTACTGGCATCAGCGGATCATGCGCGAGCTGGACCTGACGCCTGAGGAGACGATCGAATACGCGAAGCTGAATTCCTCGGTCGTGCAGCCCTCCCGGCAGAGCCTCAATCCCTACTACCTGGGGCTGAAGATCTTTGAGGACATCGAGCGCCGCTGGGACCGTGACAAAATGTTCGAGGTCCGGGAGCTGGACTCCGACATCTCTTTTATCCGCAGCTATCTGTCGAAGCAATTGGTCAATGATCTGGACCTGTACGTCTTCGAGAAAAAAGGCCCGGAATGGAAAATCACTGACAAGGCCTGGGAGAATGTCCGTGATCAGCTGGTGCTGGCCCGGGTCAATGGCGGCTCGCCTTACCTTGTCATTGAGGATGCGGATTATGAGCGCAACGGGGAACTACTGATCGCCCACCGCTACGAGAGCATCGAGCTGGACCTGAAGTACCTGGAGCGCACCCTGCCGCACATCTATGCCCTCTGGGGCCGTACCGTCCACCTGCAAACCGTGGTCGAAGACAAAAAAGCCCTTTTTACCTATGACGGTAAAAGGGTGCAGCGGAAATTCATGTAGTGGGAAAAAGGCCCGCCAGCACACAAAGGTGCGAGCGGGCCTTTCATTGCGGTCGCAATCCCTAGCGACCGTTAAAATAGGAATAATAGGCAAAGGCTGTAAGGTGGGAGTAACGGAGGGAAGTTTGGAACTGGAAGCGCGTCAGCGGCCGGAAGTCCACACATTCCCGCAGTTACGGCCATTCACCGTCCAGCCTTTGCCCCATTTTTCTTTTTTTATAGTCGCACCCTCACCGGAACATAAATCTCCATCACTGTATCCACCCGGGAATGACAGCGCTCGTCGTAGAACTCAAAATCCAGCTTACCGTCATCATAATCGTACCCGCTCCCCGGAAACCATTCCTCAAAAATATACTTCCAGGTGCTTTTAATCACCTGCACGAACGCCTCTTGATCCTTCCCCTCCGAAGTATCCACAGGCGGTGTAGTGAATACGGCATATTGGGCCTCCGGCACTTCAGCTGTCAGCATATCCGGTGTGACCTTGGAGAAATCGTCCACAATCACACCAAGCAGATACGAAGCATTGCCGCTGTCCAATGCCGGAGCACATAACCCAACTTCTCCATGTTTAGGTGGAGTGAGGATTTCGTACATTTTAGACTCCAGATTTTCACCTTCATAGTGGTTCCAGAAGGAAGCCATATCCTTCGTATAATTGCCTTCCGCCACATTTGTTGCTATGCCGTAGCCTGCGACCTGAAAAGCCGGTTTCTGTACAATCACTGGATTCATTAGATATCCTCCGATTTCAAAAATAGGACCGTCCTGAAGACAACCATTCATCCGCGCCGCATATTGCGAGGGACTGTAGCCAAAAGCCTTGCGGAACGCCTTTGTGAACCCGCTCTGCGTCTCAAAGCCGTACTCCAGCGCGATATCAATGATCCGCTTGCCGCTGAACAGCTCCACCGCTGCCAAAGACAGCTTGCGGCTGCGCACATACTCCATCACAGACATCTGCTTGCACAGGCTGAACACCCGGCTGAAATGATACAGCGAATATCCCGTCTCCGCGGCAATTTCCTCGGCGGTCAAATTTTCTTTTATATTTTGTTCAATATATTCAATGCATCTCTCCATATCCTTGCTGTAATTCAAGCAGCCACCCAGCCTTTCCCCGATCGGTGATTTCATTATAACAACTGCCTGCCAGGTGGGCTGTTCCTGTTTTGCTATACTTAAGATCTTCACACAACAATCATTCTAACCTGACGGACTGTAGTCAAGTTCATAGGATATAGTGAAGATATAGAAGAAGCTGAATATATATTTGAACTGGAGGTCTTTGTTATGGCAACGGCTACGAACGAGCAACTGGTGCTTGAATTCCGGTCTTTAATCCCTTATATCCAATCGCTGAGTACCCTTGATGAGATGCATTGGGAAACTCCGGTCGCGGCAGGCAAATGGACATTAAAAGAAATGCTCTGCCACCTTACGCAGTGGGACAAGTACTTTTATGAAGAAGCTTTCGCTAAAATAATGAAGGGTCAGCCGCTGACCCTCCGGCAGCAAAACTTTGATGATTTCAACGCCCGCTCTATTGCATATGCCAAGTCATTGACGAAGCAGGCGGCTATCGGACAATTCGTGCTCTACCGGACCAAAATCCTGGATGCCGCCACAGCCTTAAGCGATGAAGAATTGGTGAAGGAGCATATAGACGGGGACGGCCAGAAATTCAGCATCCGGGGTTACCTGGAAGACTTTATTCCTCATGACAAACACCATAAGCAGCAGATGGAGCAGTACATACAGCCGGGTGCGACGTCATAATTTCTCTACTTCAAGTGATGCCAGCAGCCAAGGAGCAACACCCATCGGCACATCGGACAATACGGCTTCCGAAATGTAATAGTCAAAGGAGCCGTTGCGGTCTTTGCTCAGCCCGGCACCATGGCAGATCCGATGCAGGTGAACGCCTTGTTCATCTTCGCCAGCCAGATGCGTCAGAATTCCCTCATACCCGCGCCGCATGGCTTCATGAAATGAAGGTTCAAGATAGCCTAGTCTTAACCCCTTGACCATTGCATAGACGAACATACATGAGCCGGAGGCTTCCAGGTAATTCCCCTTGCGGTCTGCCTGATCCAGCACCTGATACCAGAGTCCGGTCTCTTTGTCCTGTACCTGCACAAGTGCTCCGCACATCCGCTGGAATATTCCGATGATCGTTCCCCGCTTAGGATGAGTAACCGGGAAATGCTCCAGGCAATCCACCACGGCCATCGCATACCAGCCCATCGCCCGGCTCCAGAAATGGGAGGACAGGCCTGTAACCGGATTGGCCCATTCCTGCTCCTTCGATTCATCCCAGCCGTGATAGAGCAGCCCGGTCCGCGGATCGCGGGTTCTGCGTTCAATCAGCAGAAGCTGATGAGCCGCCTCGTCGATCAGTTCGGGCCTGTGGAAGACTGCGCCATACTCCGCAAGAAACGGCGACGCCATATACAGTCCATCCAGCCACATCTGGAACGGATATACCTTCTTATGCCAGAATCCGCCCTCAGAGGTGCGGGGGTGTCCGATTAGCTGGGCAGCCAGCACATGGGCGGCTTCGGCATAACGCTGCTCTCCGGTTTGCTGATACAGCAGGAACAGATTTTTGCCCTGGTTGATCTGGTCCAGATTATATTCCTCCAGCCGGTACGAACGGATTGATCCGTCCTCGCCGATGAAGCTATCCATATGCCTCTGCATATAGCCCACATATTCAGGCTCACCAAGCTGGACACCGGCACGCGCCACCGCCATCAGCAGCATGCCCGGGACATAAGCCCAGCGTTCCAGCACAAAGGCATGCTCACCCTGTTCGTTGCACTGGCTGAGAATCGTATCCGTAATTTTGCGGGACCAGCTTGTTGTGCTTGCTTCTGATATAGACATCCCAATTCCTCCAGTCGCTTGTCTTGCAAGCTAAGTTTGGCCTTAATTACCGGCAAGCTGCCTGCGCAGCCAGGTATACGCCGGTTCTCCATGAATTTCATGACCGCCTGTGAAAAAATCCGCCTCAACCTGCCCGCCCTGTCCGGCTGCACTGTAAATAAGCTGCAGTCTGGCTAAAGCCTTCCTCGTCCCTTCCGGGCCGAACAGGGGGTCCGCATCCCCCGACTCCAGGAACAGTCCGCGCGGTGCAATCAGACCCAGCAGATCAGGCATCTCTGCATCGAGCAGAACCCCGGGGATGTAATTATCCAGGCAATGGTTCCGCGTCAGAATACTGTCGGCAAAAGTATTCGCATATCCGCTTACCACGGCGCAGCATAACCGCTCGTCAAGTGCTGCTGTGAAGCCGGCAACCAATCCCCCGCCGGAAATGCCCATGATCCCTATCCGCTCACCTATAACTTCATCCCGGGTCTGCATATAATCCAGTGTCCGCATCGTTTCATAGATGCGGTAGCCAGCCATGGTCTGACCGGCCATTAAGAGCGCCGAGGACAGACGGAAGCAGGAATTCCGTCCCGGCTCACCGCTGGTTAGGTCTTCTGCCAGCCGTCTGTCACCGAATCCCAGCACTTCCGGGGCAGCGACCACGAACCCTTGCTTCACTAGCGAAACAGCAAAATCCTTATGCAGCCCCGTTTCTCCCTCACGGTCTGACCCGTCCGGATTCAGGCCGGTAATCTCCCGGCTGCCGTAGCCGTGTCCGTGAACTGCAATGATAGCAGGCGCCGCTGAAGTAGCCGCCTGTTCCGGGATGAGGAGGTATAGAGGCATCCTCAATCCGTCATAGGTAGTAATCTCTATACGCTCCCTTGTATATCCGAGGCAGACAACCCGCTCCAGCAATATCGGCTGAAGCTCAGCCGGAGCCTCCGGGAATCCGCCCAGCCGCCCGGTGAAGCCGGCAGCGAGCATAGAACGCCATTCCCCGTAAGGAATGTCAACACGGAATTCAGCACTGCGGGGTGCTGAACCCGTCAACTTATTCATGTATTGCTGTAGTACATCCATCTGCGGTTCGCCTCCTAAAATACATTCCGCGCCATACGCTGACGCTTAATACCCCTCTGGATGCCAGCCGTCCAATACGGTGAGTACCCTGTATTCTGAAGCTTCCTGCGGGTTTAGCTGCCGGGACCACGCTACCCTGGCTTCCGGATGGGCGCCGGGTCCGCTGCTCCCGAATTCTTCATAGCGGCTGGTTGCCTCCCGTTCAGGCTGGCCCCAATTATGCCAGCCTTCGCCGATGACTGAACCGTCCATGCTGGTGCGGATGAAGGCGACATGCGCGTGGGGACGCCAAGGGCGTCCAAGATACACCTCGCTTACGCCCTCCCCTCCAGTAATCCTGCAATCCAGGAACACATAGCCGAAATCTGCCCCTTCAGGAGTGGAAGCGGCTGTGATGTAGCCTCTGGAACGCTTGTTGTGCAGGTGGCAGCGGTCGAATAAAGCCGTAGCGGCTCCAAAAATATAGTCCACATCGCCTTCGATATAGCAATTATCGTAATACTGCTTGCCTTGTCCGGTATACAGAGTATCCTGATCTCCAAGCAGACGTACGCGGCGGAAGACCGCCTGTCCGGCATCGATGAAGGCTGCCACCGCCTGCCCGGTGCCCGGACCGGAGGCATTGCGGATCGTCAGATTCTCCGCCGTGAAATGTTCGGCAAACACGTTCAGCGTTCCTGACCGGAATGTGCCCAGCGGCTCACCGTCAGCTCCAAGCGTATGGGCATTATCTGACCAGGTGAGAACGGTCGACTGCGGGTCCTCGCCAAGCAGCAGGATCGGAGGCGCCTCTGGCCCTACCGTAATTTTTTCCTCGTAAATTCCGGGCTTGATGCGGATCGTTACCTCTGAGGTATGCTCCGGCGGGATGGAATCCAGCGCCGCCTGCAGACTGGCAAATCCTTCAATGCTATTTTTGGAGACTGTAATTAGCATGTGCGGCTCCTTTCATATCAACCTGTATTTATTCTATAATAACCGTAACGGTTAGGAGAGAAGAGGAGATTCATGACCAGCGTAAGCAGTCCAAATCCCAAATATCATATTGAAGACGGCCGGTACAGCATCCAGCATATGAAGCGTAAGGGCATTACCGCCATGCCGCGTCCCCACAGCCACGAATGGACCGAGCTGTACTATCTGCTGGAGGGGGAGCGCGTATATTTTGTGGACGACCGGGTGGTTACGGTACATAAAGGCGAGCTGATCCTGATTCCCGGCAGCGAGCTTCATGCCACCGCCAGCTCCGAGATAGCCGAGTTCGAGCGGATTCTGATCAATTATGATCCTGGCCTGCTGCCGCCGGCGCTGCAGAATAGGACTCAGTGGTTTCACAGCCGGGGCTACCGCTTGTTCAGGCTGACGCTGCGCGAACAGGACGAGGCGGAGAGCCTGCTGACCCGGATGCTGGAGGAGTGCCGACTGCAGCGCCCGTATTACGAGACCTGCGTAATCACCTTATTAACCGAGCTGATGATCCTGCTGCAGCGTTCAGAGACCATATCACAGGCTGGAGGAACGAAGCATCCGCTGCATCAGCTGGTCACGGAAGTCGCAACCTATATCCGCGATCATTACCGGGAGTCACTGACTCTTGAAGAGACGGCAGGACATTTTTTCATCAGTCCCTCTTATTTAAGCCGGGTATTCCACCGGTTGACGGGTTTCCATTTCCGTGAATATATCGTCCATATCAGGGTCAGGGAAGCCGAGCGGCTACTCGCCGGGTCAGGCGGCAAAATTCAGGAAATCGCTTCCGCCGTCGGGTTTGAGCATCTCTCCCATTTCAATAAGACATTTAAAAAATCAACCGGTCTGACCCCGCTCCAATACCGGAAGGAAGCACGGTCGCGCCCTTCATCCAGGACATAGTGTGAATTCCGGTTCAGGCCCGCAGGCAGTTATTAACTCTCTGTAAGGACCAAGTCTCCCGAGTTCGTTAACGTGACACCGCTGCTACTATGGATCTGCAGGGCCGGCACTGCCGGGGTTTGCAGGCTGATGCGGTCCAGCCGCACTCCTTCGGCATGGCGCAGAATGATCCCGCGCTCACTTACCGCATGAAAATTCTCGACAGCAAGACCGGCCAGCGGCCTTTCCGGCAGCCCGTTTACGAGCAGTGCGGTGGCCGCTCCATGGCAGATGATGTTCCGTAAGGAAATATCCCGGAACTCCGGGGTGGCCTCGTTTACCGGGAACAGCTGTCCGTCATACCCTTCCGAGCCCTCAACTCCTGCATAGAACATATGAAATGACACCGCCTCGTGGAGAATGCCGCTCATTGTGATATTCTCCATAACAATATCTTCAACTACACCGCCTCTGCCTCTGGCGCTTTTGAACCGCAGGCCGATATCCGTGCCGATGAACAGGCAGTCATTGACTCTGACCGCATGTACTCCGCCGGACATCTCGCTGCCGATGACCACCCCGCCATGCCCGTGATACACGGTGCAATGCCGGATCGTAATATACCGGCAGGGCATGCCCATCCTGCGGCCTTCTTCGTCTTTGCCCGACTTCAGACAGATCGCATCATCCCCTACATCGAAGCTGCAGTGCTCAACAAGCGCATGTGTGCAGGATTCCAGATCAAGGCCGTCCCCGTTCTGCGAATACCATGGGTTGCGCACCTGGATACCCCGCACGGTAACCTGCTCACAGCCCATGGGGTGAAGGCACCAGGCAGGGGAATTCTGGAACGTCGGCCCCTCAAGCAGTATTCTGCGGCAGTTCCGCAGGCTGAGCAAGGCCGGGCGGAGATATGGCCGTACCGGCAAATAAGCCTCCATCCCGGTTTCTCCGTTCTCCCGCAGCTTCCGGACGCAGGCCTCCCCTTCCATCGCTTCACGGCAAGGCCACCAGATTTCATTCTCCACATCAAGCACACCATCGGAGCCGGTCAGTTTCTTCCACTGTTGCTCCGTCATTTTGAACCGTTTTACCGGCCGCCAGCCTTCACCGCTGCCGTCGAAGATTCCCTCTCCCGTAATCGCAACATCACTTAATGCCTCTCCGTCCAGAGGCGACTGGCAGCGCCAGCCGCTCGTTCCCTCATAATGTGAGGGAATGAGCGGGTACAGCTCCGGGTCAGCGGCAAACAACACAAGCGCTCCCCGCTCGGCGGACAGATTAATCCGGCTATGCAGAGTAAGCGGACCTGTGCGCCAGATTCCGGACGGTATAACTACCTTTCCTCCTCCGGCGGCAGCACAGTCATCCAGTGCAGCCTGAATAGCAGAGGTGCACAGTGCAAGTCCGTCGCCCTGCGCCCCATAATCGGTTATGCTAAACGTCCGATCAGGAATCTGCGGAAGCTTAGGCAGCGGATAAGAATTAGAATTCTGCTTGCCGTTCATCGTCCTGTCCCTCCCCTTTACTCAAGTCCTTCATAGCTGAACCAGTCAAAATCGGCGTAATTACCGCTCTCTGTCCCCTGTGAGCTTGCATACATCCCCATGTAAGCCCCTGTAAAACCTCCGGCCAGATCGGTGCTGAGTACTCTTCCGTCAGCTCCTTCGTGCAGAGCAATCCACTTGTCAGCTTCCGATGTTCTGTAAAAGAAGCTGTATTCCTGCCCTTTGGCCTCTACCTTAAACTGCACCTTATCCTGCGGATACGGCTCTCCAGCTAGCAGCTGTTCACTGCCGCCCCGGCGTTCGATCAGGCGCAGCACCTGCTCCCCGGCATCCAGTCCCAATTCAAGCCTGAAATGATAATCCGCATTCTGCAGCAGGACAAAGCCTGCGGTTTCATTCTCGGTACCCGGTCTAAATGTCATATCCGCAGCCGCTCTGAAACTGAGATGCTGCTGGCGTCTTCCGACAAAGGACGGGTTGCTGATCTCAGAGAGCCGCTCCGGCTTCAATTGCAGCCGAAGTACCCCCGGTTGTTCCGTAAGACTCCATAATCCGCCGCGCGGTGTCCGCAGGAAGTTCCATACCGGTGCAAGCTCACGATCTTCAAAATCATCACGCACCGGAAGCTCCGGCCATTTCGTCTCCGGCAAATCCGGAGCCGCCGCTTCAAATTCCAGCACCCCTTTGCCGGGATTCACTACAGGCCATTCATTCTCCCATGCAACCGGCGTAAGGAAGGTTTCCCGTCCCAGATTGCGGTAATAACCGCCGTTCGTCCGTGAAGCCAGGCAGAACATCCACCAGTCCCCATGCTGGGTCTCCACGAGTTCCCCGTGGCCGACATTGACAATAGGATATTGTCTGCCGAGATGCCTGTGGGTCAGAATCGGATTGGCCTTATGGCCTTCATAAGGGCCGGTCACATTCCTGCTTCTGGCGATGGTAATCGCATGGGTATGGCCAGTTCCGCCTTCAGCAATCAGGACGTAATACCAGCCGCCGATTTTGTAGATATGCGGACCTTCCTGTGCATGGGCCACCTTGAGTGCCCCCTGCCAAATGCTGATCTTGGGTCCGGTCAGCTTGCCCGCTGCTAGATCGATTTCCTGCAGCCAAATATCCATATGCTTCGGGTAATCCTGGCCTTCCGGCGGAACCCGGTTACCGGTATAGTATACTTTGCCGTCGGTATCAAAAAACAAAGAGGAATCAATGCCCGGCGCATCCTCCAGCCATACCGGGTCGGACCAGTCCCCGGCGGGGTCGGTCGCCGTAACATAGAAATTGTGCTGATTTTTGTCATTGTCGACATAGGTAGTAATCATATAGAAGATGCCTTCATGATAGCGGATGGTCGGCGCCCAGATGCCCATAGACGGAATCGAATGGTCCAGATTCAGCTGCGACGGACGGTCCAGCACATGCCCAAGCTGCCGCCAGTTCACCAGATCCTTGCTGTGAAAGACCGGTACACCGGGGAAGAACTCAAAGCTGGAAGTCACAAGGTAGTAATCCTCACCTACGCGGATGGCCGAAGGATCAGGGTAGAAGCCCGGCAGTACCGGGTTGCGGAATGTTCTCAATATAGGAAGCCTCCTCAGAGCATTTAAAATGTAAGCATAACCAATTATAGTTCGTATAAGTTTAACTTTCTTGCATTTTCTATGCTCAATTTCTCCATTTTTATACTTCTATGCTATTTTCATTAGTATTCCCATCTTATCCTACCTTGTCAGGGAATACCTTGTCCCTCTAGAATGAGTGTAGTAGGATTTACACAAAGGGGCGATCAGCATGGGCAAAACAAAGAAACTATACACCCGGTTTTTCATCAGTCTGACCACGATATCTGTCTGCTGCATCCTTGTGCTGGCAGTTGTAATCTTTTACTGGTACCGGAGTATTTCGATAGCAAGTGTCAATAAAGCGAACCAGAATGTGCTGTTGAATACCGAAACCGTATATATAAACTATAAAGAGATCGTCCAGAACTATACGATGGACTTCTATGCCAATCCGAATATCAATGCGCTGATGATGAGCGGGGATACCGACTGGAGCGACCAGCTCTACAGTGCCCTAAGCCAGATCCGCGGCGCTCTGGTAGTCAACCAGTATCTTGAGAACGCATACATCTTTGGTGTAAAAGAGCCCGTCGCCATGTTCGAAAATATGCCGCTAAGCCCATCGTCCAAGCAAGAGTTATCACAGCGGATGCGGAACAGCCGCATTATTGAATCCCCTTTCCTGTGGAAGGCTACCATGAACAATGGCGCTCCTGTGACTCTCCTGACTGTCTTCTATAATGACAGGGCCTTCGCGGACAGTGCGTATTACGGGGCAGTGGCGCTAACGGTTAATTTGTCCAAGCTGCAGAATAATCTGTTTACGCAGACAGACGGTGAAGCGACACGTTATGCGGTACTCGATGCGAATGCTACGGTACTAATGCACAGCGCTCTTTCCGGAAATTCCCTGGATGCCGGCATGCTGGAGAAGATCGTTGCCTCCCCCGCTGAAAGAGGTTCTTTCGTCTATAAAGGTGCCGGGGAACCCCAACTGGTTACCTTCGTGTACTCACCAGGGGATAAGCTGTGGTTTGTCTCGGAGACTTCCTATAAGGACAGCATCCGGGATATTTCCAGCGCCCGTAATCTGATGATTGGCCTATGTCTTGCCCTTATTCTGGCTGCATCCGTGATCTCAGGCCTGATCTCCCGGCAAATCTACAAGCCTATCGGCCGGCTGTTCGGCAATATCATCCATCTGTCCGGCAACGAAGAGGCACTTAAGACAGGTGGGGATTTCGATGCAGCCAGTCAGGAATTAGAGATGATCGGGGTCAAGCTGGACCAGTTGAAGAAGGAGAATCATGACAGTGCCTTGATGCGCTGGCTGCTCTCGCCCCGCGGAGCTCCGGATAACCGCGATAATTCCAATATGAGACTTGGCTCATCTGGAGGAGCCTATTGCGTATGCGTGCTGGAGGTACTGGCCGAAGGAGCATACGGGGATGCCAGGAATATATGCAGTGAAGTGATTCAGCAGATCCGCACAGAATTCTCCGCGCTGGCTGAGGTGCAATCCTTCCTGCCGCATGAAGGGTCTGCTGTTCTCATTCTCAGTGAGCTGAATAGCGGAAGCTTCGGGGATTATGCCTTATACCGCAGTAAATGGGAGGAGACCGCTGCACTGTTCCCCCCGTCCGGTATCCGCTGCGCCTTTGGAATTAGCGGATTGACGGGTGATCTAAGCAACCTAAAACCCAAATATAATGAAGCTTCCGATTGCCTGCAATATATTAAATTTCACAATAAGCTGAATATTATCTTTGCTGATGATACCATCCACCTGAACAGAAGTCCGGTACCTGAGAGTTCACTTGAACCTGTGCTGCAGGCAGTCAGGCTACCGGAGCAGGGGGTACACATTCCGCAGGCGGTAGAACGGCTGCTGGCGGTTGTGACCAGCTACCGGGCAGAGCCTGCCACCATCGCCTTGTCGAGGCTTGCTTTTGAGCTGAGCCGCACCGCCGAGCTTAGCAGCGAAGCGCAGCACTCCGGCTTTCTGGATGATTACCAGCGGATCTGGCAGATCCGCAGCTATGACGAACTGCGCAGCTGGATAGAAGCCGGCTGTTATGCCGCCCTCGCGCGGATCTCCGCCATGAGCGCCATACAGACCCGGAGTATTGCAGCCGAAGCGATCTGTTATATCCGGGATCATTATGATGATCCCAGGCTGTCGCTGAACGCGCTTGCCGATAAAATGTCGCTTAGTCCCGCCTATCTCAGCAGGCTGATCGCCGATGAAGTGGACAGCAGCTTTCCCGATTTCGTCAATCTCCTGCGTCTGGAGCAGGCACAGCTGCTGCTGGTTACAGAGCTCGGGATGGACATCCAGGAGATTGCCGGAAAGGTCGGGTACAACAGCAGCACCTATTTTACAACCCAATTCAAGAAGCGATACGGAGTAACGCCCTCCAAATGGAGAATGAATCATATTCTGCAGCATCAGGATTAGCCTCTAAGATCCGCTTAATTAATCAGTCAAAGTAAAAATTGAGGGATGTCCAGCAGCCGTTTAAATGGCCCGGGCATCCTTTTTTGAGGCCAAAAAAGCCCATGTTGCGCTCAAAAAGCAGAAATTTGATACCTTTTTCGTTTTTTTAAGGCCGCTGATTCCGTTTTTTTAACCTTTTCCCGTTTATTATGATAGCGTTTACATTTGCTGCGGATTTATGATTTGCCTTGTAAAGCATGCCCCTGAAACACGGGGAGATGTGATAACGCTAGTCATAAAGGAGTGAATGTTTAATGATTCAAGAGGCTGCACCGGAGAAGCCGGGACGGCAAAGCCTGAGCCTGAAGCTTAAGGCCGCCAGAACCGGAAGCCTCCGCAAATCCCTGAGAAAGGACAGCTCCCTGTACCTGCTCGCGCTTCCAGGTATCATCATCTTAATTCTTTTTGCGTACCTGCCGATGAGCGGGCTGATTCTCGTCTTCAAAAATTACAATTATAACGACGGAATCTTCGGCAGCCCCTGGGCGGGCTTCTCCAACTTCGAGTTCTTCTTCTCCAGTATGGAGGATGCCCTGAGAGCTACACGCAACACCGTAATGTTGAATGCGCTTTATATGCTGACCGGCACGTTCTTTTCAGTAGCTATCGCCGTAATTCTGAACGAGCTGCGCAGCAAGTGGTTCATTAAAGTAACGCAGAGCGTGATGTTCTTCCCGTATTTTATCTCTTGGATTATTATCGGGGCGATCCTCTTCTCCCTGCTTGACTACGACAAAGGGATTCTGAACCAGCTGTTTCAGTCCCTTGGCCTGGCCCAAATGGACTGGTATTCCAGCCCCTGGCTGTTCGTAATCATCCTGGTGTTGGCGAATATCTGGAAAAGTGCAGGCTATGGCGCAATTATTTACTACGCAGTACTGCAGGGAATCGATACCTCCTACTATGAGGCCGCACGGATCGACGGGGCTTCCAGGTGGCAGATTATTACCAAAATCACCATACCGATGCTGATTCCATCCATCATTCTGATGACTCTGCTCGGTATCGGCGGAATGCTCAAAGGCGATCTCAGCATGATTATGGGTGTAACCTTCCTCAATCCGCTGCTATTGCCGACGACCGACATCATCGATGTGTATGTCTACCGCACCGCCATCCGGTCCGGCGAGTTCGGCTTTGCTTCAGCCATTACGCTATACCAATCCGTCTTTGGCTTCATTCTGGTGCTGCTGGCGAACAAGCTGGCGGGCTGGTACGACAAAGACAGCAAACTATTTTAGGAGACCAAACGTATGCAAACTACCGAAAGCAAAGGCCTGCTCATCCTCTTTTATGCCTGTATAGCCGTTTTTTCAGCCATTTGTCTCGTGCCGTTTGTGCTGGCGGTATCCGGCTCACTCTCCACTGAATCGCGGATCGCCGCTGAGGGATACTCGTTCTGGCCCAGAGGCTTCACCTTTGAAACCTACCAATTCCTGTTTGGCTCCAAAGCAGAGCAGATTCTGAGGGCGTATTCCATGTCAGTGGTTGTAACCGTGCTGGGTACCCTCACCGCCGTGCTCGTAACTACCGCCTATGCTTACGTCATTTCGGTCAAAGGCTTCAAACTCAAAAATTTCTTCGCCTTCTTCGCTTATTTCACGATGCTGTTCAGCGGCGGAACGCTGCCCTGGTATCTGCTCAGCACCAAATATTATCACTTAGGCGATACCCTGCTCGGGCTGTTCATTCCTTATGTACTGAGCGTGTTTCTGATGTTCCTGATGGCGAACTATTTCCGCAGCATACCGCATGAAATTGTAGAATCGGCGCAAATCGACGGGGCTGGCCACCTGCGGATCTTTTTCAGCATTATGATTCCGCTCGGCCGGGTAGGACTTATCACCATCTCCTTATTCTATGCGCTGCAGTTCTGGAATGACTTCTACTTACCACTAATGCTGGTATCTGACCAGGACCTCTACACGATTCAGTATTTAATGTACAACATGATGGCGAACATCCAGTTCCTCGCTTCCGGCAATGCCGCACAGGTTGGTGGCGCGATTATCGCTCCACCGCTCGAGACAGCCAAGATGGCCATGACCTGTCTGACCGTTCTGCCGATCGCCATTCTTTATCCTTTTCTACAGCGTTTCTTCGTCAAGGGCATTGTCGTCGGGTCAGTTAAAGGCTGATTTCCGGTACAGTGCCGAAATATGGATTGCTCCAGGCCCCTGCTCCCCGCTGCCGACTTGTTGTACAATGGGTTAAGGGAGCACAGCCTATGCAATATATGCCTCATAAGTACATTCTATTTCAGGAGGGTTCATCATGAAAAAGAAAAAAGGTTGGTTAAGTCTGCTCCTCTCTGCTGTGTTCCTGTTAAGCGCCTGCTCTCAGGGCAATAATGAAAGCGCTAACTCCGGTGATTCCGGCAATAGCGGCAGCGGAGGCACAGCCCCTGCAGCTACGGCGGACAATGGAACTGGAGGCAGTAACCTGGCGCCGGCCAAGCTGAAAATTATCCTATACGGGGATGAGTCGAACCGGATGAAGGAGCTGGCGAAGACTGATTTCTATGATGTAATCAAAAAAGAAATCAATGCCGAGGTGGAATTTCAGTTCCTGCCCTGGACCGAATACGGCGGCGGCAAAACCGATCTGATGCTCTCAACGGGTGAGGATTTCGCCACTTATACCGATGCCAATTACATGGTAAAATCTGTAGCCAAAGGACTCTATGCCGATCTTACCCCCTATGTCGGAGCTGCGGCTGATTTGAGCAAAACGGTGGATAAAGCCTCCTTTACCGCCTTTCAGCTCGACAACAAGCAATATGCAATCCCGGTTGGCAACAAGCCGAATTCCGCAGAATTCTACAGCGTGCTCGTCCGCCAGGATCTGCTGGAAGAAGCTGGGATGAAGCAGGTAACTTCACTGGCAGATCTGGAACAATTTTATGATAAAGTGCATGCCCTTCATCCCGAGCTGATCGGCTATGCCAGTACCGATGCCCGCAGAATGCTGCAATATGACTTCACCGATAAGAATCTGTACTGGCAGAATGATTTCATTGCGCTCGATGAATCGGCACAGAACGATCAGATCATCAACTGGTTTGAATCCGATGAGTTCAAAGCTTATGCCAAGCTGATGCGCGGCTGGTATGAAAAAGGCATCATCCCGAAATATGCTGCTACCAATGTCCCGCAGCTGCAGTCCGACTGGAATTCCGGCAAAGCGATGTTCTGGGCAGGCACGGCAGCCCGTCCGTTCGAGGGTGCGGCAACCATTTCCCAGGCAGTACCTGACGCCAAGCTGGTCAACTATTTCCTCGGCACCGGCCGCCCGAAAATCAGCCGCGGCACGTACAGCACCGCCTTCTTCGTCTCTGCTGCCGCCAAGGACCCTGAACGCTACGTTATGTTCTTCAACCTTCTACAAAAAAATCAGGAGCTGTACGACCTGTTCGCCTACGGGATCAAGGGAACCGATTATACCCTGGATGATAACGGCCGTCTGACCAAAATCAGCACCGATTCGCTGATTCCCGACTGGCTGCTGATGAATAAAAACTTCATCCGCTTCGACAACACCGTGCCGGATGATTTCATTGCCAAGTACAAAGCCTGGGATGACGGGGCCATTATCTCCAAAGGCGCCGGCTTCAACTTTGACAACACACCGGTCAAGAATGAAGAGACGAAACTGAACGGTGTATTCACCGAATACCTCGCCCCAATCGGCAGCGGCTTCAGCGATTATGACACGGCCTTCCCGAAAGCGCTGGAACGGCTGAAGGCAGCCGGCATCGACAAATATATCGCCGAGTACCAAAAACAGTTTTCGGAGTGGTACGCGAAATCAAAATAACGGGATATACACAGCACCACTGTTCGTTGTGAAAACTAGGAATAGCCAGCTTTTGAATCATTAGTTTTTGACTGATCAATTTAAAGAAGCAGCGGCAGAACAAGACTAAATAAAGTCTTAGACTGCCGCTGTTGTCGTTTTCCTAACGTCTCCCATTAGCGTAAGGTAGTTTGTTTATCTTTTATCCCTTATCTCACGAAGAATTGCTTCGATTCCTTCCATTTTTTAACATCGAATATTGGTTCCCAATCATGCCCGCTAAACCAACTAAAATAATAATGATAATAAGAAGTCCCACTCTAGCTCCTTAAACAGACTTTTCCTTCTATTTTAGCATCTAATCCAATTTAACTGCCCTTTATGGAAAAAGCAGATTGCATTAGCAGTCTGCTCTTTACGCTATCGTTCTCCATTAGAGCCTAACTAAATTCAAAAAAAGCCGCTCGTTATAAGCGACTCTTCTGTAATGCAGCTATTCAACTTCTTTTAATGCACGTTTAATCAATCTTATAAATGTGTATGTTTTTCTGGTGTTACTTCTATTTCTTTTCTTCATAAAGGTTTTTCGCCCAATTCTGAATACCAAGCGGGTAAATTTGTGTTTCTGCCGAAACTATACCCTTAATAGGTTGACGATAATTCCCCACTAAGGAGTGCTTCTGAGAATCAAGAGATTTCTTCTTTTGGTTGTTTTTGTCAGTCATACGTGCTTGCTCCTTTCTATCGATAGGATCACCGTATTACAGCTTAACCTCCAGATATCCTTCCATCGCTTCACGGATCATTTGAAATGCCTTGATGTTTCCCCGTGACTTTTACATCCGTCCAGTTCCTTCAATGATCCCACATCCCCCCTTATGCATGCTGTGATTAACGCATCTGCTCGTTAATTGAGCGAGACTGAAATGCGACTTACATTATATGGTACGCAATAGTTCGATTGCAGTTCCACTTTTTAAGTCATCCAGCTATCCTGCCCGTTCGCTTAAAAGGCTACCGATCTGCCGGCAGCCTTCTGTCTTTACGCTATAGATCTGGTTGTTGAGCTATCGTTTCCCGTTAAGTAGTTTAAACCGACTTTTGTGCCGTACATTTTGGCGCATTGAAAGTGTAATAGAGTTGTTATACGTTTATTAAAAACTGCGCCGATCCTGACATAGGCATAAAAAAAAGTGTGCCCCGATTACCGGCGGGCACACTTTTTTTCTTTTCATACAGCCAGCATCCCGGCACCGCGGCATGTATCATCCCCAAATGCCCACCAAAGTCATGTATCATTTCCACGGTTCCCTGAATAGGCTGTTGTAATTAATTGAATAATGGAGGTATCCCACATGACCTTTGGAAATGAATATCCAAACATCCAGACTTATCCATCCGCATATCCTTATTTCCCCCGTTCCACCCCCTACCCTTACTCTCATTACTATCACCTGGTCCGCTCAGACAGCAGCTCGTCAGCACAGCCGTCAGACAGCCAATCCGCAACGCAAGAACTGATAAGTGGACATATGAACGCAGGCGTTGGCAGCGGGCAAGGGATTCATGTAGATACCGCAGGAGAAGTAGGCGGCCAACACGGCATTGGCTTAAATGCTGGCGGGAATGTTGACTATGGCGGCGCAGGTATGCACGCAGGAGGCCATATTGGATCTCCATCGTATGGAATCCAGGCGCAAGGCAATACCCATCTGAACAACAGCCAGGGTCTGGGGCTGAGTGCAGAAGCTCAGGCCTTAGGGAAGTACGGAGTTGCCGCTCAGGCCAAAACCCAGGTGGGCGGCGGTCAAGGCGCAGGTTTTCACACGGGGGCGCAAGCCGGTGGAACCTACGGTCTGAGTGCGGATGCCGAAGGACATCTGGGCTTCAGCCAAGGTGCAGGGCTTCAAACCCATTTGCAGCTCGGCGGGGATAATGGCCTCGGTGCCCATGCCAAGGCACAACTTGGCGGCGGTCAAGGAGCAGGATTAGGGGTTGGCGGTCAGGTAGGCAAATATAATGGACAGTTAGGCTTTAAGATTGGCGGCAAAGACGCTGGGGCCAAGGATTCTAAGGAGCCCCAGGAATAAGTCAGCATACGAAAGCTCCCCGTTTGGTTGCAGGAGGGGGCGGCCAGCCCCCGCCCTCTCACACCGCCGTACATACAAGTAAACCTGTTGTGGGACAAGCAGTACATTAGATTAACCTACAATGGTCCGTTGCAGGAAAATAATCATTTCACAGAAAAAAGGACCGCCAGCAGGCAGTCCGTGCATGTTTCACTAATGACCTGACCACCGGCTGATAAGCAGATGTTCAGTCAATTTTGCTTTGCAACTCATACCCTCTTAGCGGTTCAGCAGGCTTCCCACATATTTCAGCAGCTCGTTGGCGCAGATCGGGCAATAGGAGTGTTCATCGATCAGGCGTCTGGAGACCTCGTTGATGCGCCTCAGCTGGCTTTCATCCGGCGTTTTGGAGGAGGTGGTGATTTTGACGATATCCTTCAGATCGGTGAACAGCTTCTTCTCGATGGCTTCCCGCAGCCGGTCATGGTTGTTGTATTCGAACTTTTTGCCTTTGCGGGAGTACGCGGAAATACGGATCAGAATCTCCTCGCGGAAGGCTTTTTTGGCATTCTCGGAAATGCCGATCTGCTCTTCTATGGACCGCATCAGCCGCTCATCCGGCTCCATCTCCTCATCCGTGAGCGGATCGCGGATTTTGGTCCAGTTGCAGAAGGCTTCGATATTGTCGAGGTAGTTCTCGAACAGCGTTTTGGCAGATTCCTCAAAAGAGTAGACAAAGGCCTTTTGCACTTCGCTTTTGGCCAGAATGTCATATTCCTTACGCGCAATGGAAATAAAGTTCAGATACCGCTCGCGCTCCTCCTTCGTAATCGAAGGATGCTGATCCAGGCCGTCCTTGATTGCCCGCAGCACATCCAGCGCGTTCATGCACTGGAGATCGCCTTTGATCAGCGCACTGGAAATCCGGTTGATTACATACCGCGGGTCGATGCCGGACATCCCTTCGTCCAGATATTCGGTCTGCATTTCCTTGAGATCGGCTTCCTTGTAGCCTTCCACTTCTTCGCCGTCGTACATGCGCAGCTTTTTGATCAGGTCCATGCCCTGCTTCTTGCTCTCCTTGAGGCGGGTCAGAATCGAGAAAATCGCCGCCGCGCGCAGCGCATGAGGGGCAATATGCACATGCTTCATATCGCTTTGGGCAATGAGCTTGGCGTAGATTTTCTCTTCTTCAGACACTCTTAAGTTATAGGGGACAGGCATTACGATCATGCGGGACTGAAGCGCCTCGTTCTTTTTATTCGAGATGAAGGATTTATATTCCGTTTCATTCGTATGCGCGATGATCATCTCATCGGCAGAGATCAACGCGAAGCGTCCGGCTTTGAAGTTCCCCTCCTGAGTCAGTGACAGCAGGTTCCAGAGGAATTTCTCGTCGCACTTGAGCATTTCCTGGAACTCCATCAGCCCGCGGTTGGCCTTGTTCAACTCCCCGTCGAAGCGGTAAGCGCGCGGATCAGATTCCGAGCCGTATTCAGTAATGGTCGAAAAGTCTATGCTGCCCGTCAAGTCGGCGATATCCTGTGATTTCGGATCGGACGGACTGAAGGTCCCGATGCCGACACGCTCCTCTTCCGACAAAAGCACACGCACTACCTTTACCTGTTCAATGTCGCCGTGATATTCATTTTTGAGCCGCATCTGGCAGGACGGGCACAAGTTGCCTTCAATACGCACCCCCAGCTCCTGCTCGATCTCCGGACGAAGCTCCAGCGGAATCAAATGCAGCGGATCTTCGTGCATCGGGCAGCCTTCCACGGCATACACCGCGCCCTCATCCGTCCGTGAATACTGCTCCAGCCCGCGCTTCAGCAGGGTAACCAGTGTCGACTTGCCCCCGCTGACCGGTCCCATCAGCAGCAATATCCGCTTGCGCACATCCAGCCGCCGGGCGGCAGAATGGAAATACTCCTCCACGAGCTTCTCAACCGCACGATCGAGTCCAAAGATCTCCTGCTCAAAAAACTTATACCGTTTGCGTCCGTTGATATCCTCTACACCGTGTGACTTGATCATGTCGTATACGCGGGAATGAGCCGTTTTCGCGGGAGAGGGATCTTTTTTCAGCAGTTCTATATACTCCTTGAAGGTGCCGCTCCACGCCAAACGGTCGTTCTCAGCCCGATACGAAGCTATACGCTCAAATATATCCATTGCTCGCTGCCTCCTCTTGCGCTCCTACTTGCTCCACCAGCTTAGAAAGTGTATTACATAACTATGCGGCGGGCCCGGAATAGTTGACCTCTTTTTTGCTGTGCTATAATAGAGAATCGTTAATAAACCAGGAAAATGCATATTCCTGTAAAATGGGGCGCAGGAGTGACAACTATGGCGGTTAAGCATGAAACGGAGCTGTATGCTCCGTTGAAGAGTTTTTTTGAGAAGCAGGGGTATGCCATCAAAGGCGAGGTGCGGACCTGCGATCTGGTAGGCCTGCGGGAGGATGAAGAGCTGCCACTGATTGTAGAGATGAAAAAATCGTTCAACCTCGCCCTGCTGCTGCAGGGGGTTGAACGACTCCGGCTCAGTCCCCATGTCTACCTCGCGGTAGAACGCGTGCGGGACAAAAAAGGCGCGGTGAACCAGCGCTGGGGCGAGCTTACCGGGCTATGCCGCCGCCTCGGCCTCGGGCTGATCACCGTGGTCTTCTACAAGACCAAAGCTCCGCTGGTCGAGGTGCTCGCGGAGCCGGGCGACGCGCCGCCGCAGGTCCGCAGCGGCGCACGCCGGCGCGAGCGCTTGCTCTATGAGTTCCGCGAGCGCAGCGGGGACTACAACACCGGCGGCAGCACGCGCGTCAAGCTCGTGACAGCCTACCGCGAGAAGGCGCTGCGCGTGGCGCTCGCGCTGCAGGCGGCCGAGGCCGAAGCCGCTCACGCGGCTGGCCTCGCTGAGTTGCGGCGCGCTGCGCGGAGCGGCGCGCCAGAGGCAGACCCGGCAGCTACGCACAGCCGGGTGGAGGCACCGCTCGGCGTGACCCCCGCCGAGCTGCGCAAGAGAAGCGGCGTGCCGGGCGCCGCCGCGTTCCTGCAGAAGAACTACTACGGGTGGTTCTTCCGGGTGGGGCGCGGCCGCTACACGCTCACGGCCGCCGGAACCGCGGCGCTGCTTGAATATGCCGCGATCGCAGAGATCAGCGCGGGCAAGCTGTAGGTCTGCCCGCTTTTGCAGGAAAATGCGTGCCTTTAGGCACGCCAAAACAAAAAGGCGTCTAATCAAGAGCGCCTTTTTGTTTTGGGCAGCGGAAGGGCTCTCCCGCTTTATTCTTTTGTCCAGGCTTACTGATTTTCCAGTTGCAGCGCATCCACATTCCCAGCTTCGCCCAATCAGCTCCGTGCCGTAAATTCGGTCACTGCCTCGCTCATCAGGTTCATGCCCAGCAGCAGCTCATCCCGTCCGGGATGGCTGAAGTTGAGACGGATATATCCATTCCCCCCACTGACACTGCATAGCGGGCCGGGCAGAAAAGCCACACCTTTAGCCAGCGAAGCCTTCAGGAGCGCCATCGCATCCAAGCCTTCCGGCAGCGTCACCCACAGGAACATGCCGCCTGCCGGCAGATCATAGCTGCTGCTCTTCCATGCAGGACGCTTGAGCAGCTCCGCCATCAGCTTCAGACGGGTGTTGTATTCACGGTTCAACAGTGTAATATGCTCGCGCAGGTCAAAAGCTGTCACATCCAGCAGATGATGCAGCAGCCGCTGGTTCAGCGAACTGGACTGCCAATCGGCCATTTGCTTCGCGGCAGCCATCATTCCGATCAGCTCACGGCTGCCTGCCGCCCAGCCCGTCCGCAGGGCAGGCGCAACGGTCTTGCTGAAGGAGCCGATGTAGAGCACATGGCCACCCTCACTGACATTCTCGAGCGCATATAGCGACGGATATTTCACTGACGGATGTTCGGTATACCGCTGAAAATGAAGATCACCATAAGAATCATCCTCTACGATCAGCAGGTTATGAGAGGTACACAACTCCAGCACTTCCTTGCGTCTGGCCAGGCTCCATAACATTCCGCTCGGATTCGTAAAACTCGGCGTAGCGAACAGCATTTTAGGCCGATGCTGGCGGATTTGTGTCCGCAGATGCTCCGGCAGCAGCCCGTCCCGGTCACCACGGACAGGAATAATTACCGCACCCTGCATCCGCAGTACCTGCAGAATTCCCGGAGATGTCGGGTTCTCCACCAGTACGCGGTCTCCCGGATCAATATAGACCCTGGATAACAGATCAATCGCTTGTTGGCTTCCCGTTGTCAGAAGAACTCCGCCTTCGGCAACACTCACACCTTTGGCCTTCAGCCAGTCTCCGGTTAACCATTCACGAAGCGGTGCATACCCTTCAGGATCGCCATATTGCAGCGCTCCGGCATCATCCGAGATCACTGTGGAAGCGGCTTCGGCCAGCAGAGACAATGGAAACAATTCTTCGGCCGGCAGCTCTTCGGCCAGTGAAATCAACGTACCCCTGCGTGTCTCTGTACGAATACTCAGCAGTGGTGATGAGTTCAATGTATGTGCGCGGGCAGAAAACTCATATTTCATATGCTCCCCCCTTCTCCCTGGTACCAAGAATATTCCTTCCGGGCCTGCAATATGTCGTCATGCTTGGGTTATGCGTACATTTGCTTGTTTTGTCTGGAGAAAAGAGCGAATTTCTCAATTGCCTGCGCTCTTGTAGAGACCTCCAGCTTCACATATATTTTCCTCAAATAATTATCAATCGAGCGGCGGCTGACTTCAATTTCAAGAGCAATTTTATCGTATGTAATTCCTTGAACAATCCGTTCCATGATGAACGTCTCCGTCTGGGTCAGCTGTAGCAGCCCATTCAGACCCCGGGATGTTGTCATCGGCCGAAGCCCTTTCTCCACCCAATCCAGCGGAATGGAGAGAAATCCTTCACGAAGCCCGCCTATCATTTGCAGCAGTTGCCTTGGAGAAGCCCCCTTGGATAACACGCCGCTGGCACCCAGTTCCATGAGCGGCTGGAACAGGTCGCTGTCCTCTTCCTCCGTCATGATAATGAAATGGGTACCTTTTGAGCTCTGCTTCATCTCCACCAGCGCACCCTCGACCTTGCCCTCCGGCATTTCATAATCGGTCAGCACCAAATCCGGCTGTTGTTGTTGTACTGTATACACAGCCTCGTTCCATGTAGAGAACATACCCACAACCTCAATCTCTTGTTCTTCCTCCAAAATTAATTTGGTTCCCAGCATACTTGTGGGATGACACCCCACGATGACCACCCGCCACACCTTCATCATTAATGCCCAGTCCTCCTGCTATCTATATATATTTACCCAGAAAGGGAAGCGCCATAGCGTTTCCTGTCGGTACGCAAGCAAGGCTACCTGATGTCTTATCAATATTCCCTTCTTTTCCCTTGAATACGCCCCTCATAACTTCCAATCTATAGAAATTGTATCGCAGTAGTTTAATAGAGTGCAATTACTTTTTCATGTTTTCATAAGCCTTTTCACTTTTGCGAAAATAGTAAAAGTCTGATAGAATGAGAACTTGAAAAAAATTTTCCTGAGGTGATCACATGCAACCGCTAGCGGAATCGACACCGATACACTCGCGCTCTGCAGCGAGAAGCCGATCTTCCGTAAAATGGTTTTTACTGTTCTGGATTTTGATGATCGGACTCGGATTTTACGCCGTGTACAGCTACACCAACCATCTTAAGGAACAAGTGCTGAGCGAACTCGGCACCCAGAGCCAGCAGCAGCTTACCGTTTTGAAGACCGAATACGAGTCGCGAATTGACGTTCTGTCCCAGCAAGTAAAGGATTTGCAGAACACTGTGCAGACCTTTAACGAACTTCTTACCTTCACCAAAGATAATGCCAGCAACAAAACAGATAACAGCAACAAGCTGTACACCCAGTTGAACGAGGTGCGCAAACAGCTGGCTGCACTGCAAAAAGAAATGGATCTGTTAAAATGATGACACCAGTTAAACGAGTCAACCGTTTTTTCATGCTTCTGACCGCGCCATTTTTTGGCTTGCTCCTCTGTTTATGGTGGTATCAGCCACCTCTTGAACTGAACCTGGGTACAGGAAAGTTCACTGCGGAACCCGGACCCGTCAAGGAAACGGCCGCGCTGCTGACTGATTTAACCGCTGCTCAAGCATCGGCCTCAACTACCATAGATTCCATCGGTACCAGTGTGAAGCTGTATAATCAGACTACAAATGCTATGAATGCGCTGGTTCACATGGCCAAGTCTCAAACTCCGCGGCCGGAACAGATCTACAACCGCCGGATTACCTCCAGACTGGGGATTCCTGCCGATGTCGTGCACAGCGACCGGATTACAATTGAACTCTACCGGCTGAACCCCGGCAACTATACAGCCTACGCTTTAAAAGTAAAACTTAAAGACCCTACCGCCATGAAAATGAGCCTGGCCGGTGACGGCAAAGGCGGAGCAGAAACGACAATGCAGGCCGTGAACCGCTATGGCGCGACTGCCGGAATCAACGCCGGAGGATTCGCTGACCAGGATGGCAAACGCTACCCGCTCTCCACAACGGTTGTCGGCGGTAAGTACTTGTACGGCTTCGAATCCAGCTATAAGGATCTCAGCTTTGTAGGTCTGAACGCATCCGGCCAACTGATCGGCGGCCAATTCTACAGCCGGACCCAGCTGGACCAATTGCGCCCGATCTTCGGAGCCACCTTTGTCCCGGTCCTGCTGAAGAACAGCAACAAGATGCCCATTCCATCCAAATGGCAGTTGTCTCCCAAACGTGCCCCCCGCACGGTTATTGGCAAGTATAAGGATGACCAGATGCTAATCATGGTAGCTGACGGCTATAATGAAAATGGCACCTCCGGAGCGACTCTGGCGGAGCTTCAGAACAAGCTATGGAGCATGGGCGTCATTGATGCCTACAATCTGGATGGCGGCGGATCCTCCTCGCTGATTTTCAATGGACGGGTCATCAACCGGCCGTCAGATGGAAACCTGCGTAAGGTTCCTACTAACTTCCTCTTTTTTAGATGAATATTATGTAATGTCAATGAGGCAGATCACATTTTCGTTTATTTTTGGAAGACCTCGGGTTATAATCAGGAAAACGAATACAGTCACTCACGGAGGTGTACGCATGTCGTTTTCCTTGACGTTCTGGATTATCACCCTTGTGTTCCTGTTGTTTCTTGCCGGTATCCTTACTGCTTCGTATAACGATGACAAGACCAATGGCCTGTAAAAAAAAGCGCCGCACAAATGTGCGGCGCTTTTTTTGGGGGAACAATCCTTCTATCCCCGCAGGGACAGTAAGGCTCCTTTGTCGGTACAGCAGTCGCCGCTTGGCTGCAGCCCACTTTTGAGTCAACGTCTGGAGTGGGTGTTCCCGCAAGAGGGCGCAGGTTGATGCCTTTTCTATGTACATGTTGCCTCTTGCACATTTTACTGAAATGTCCGTGGTAATCTAGGCGTGTCTTGGCAATTGAGTCATTTCCGTCAGGCAATCAGCACAAATATAACGATCTTTATATTCGCTTACACCTTCCATCGATCCGCAAAAGACACATTTGGGACGGTAACGCTCCAGAATGATATGGTCGCCTTGCACCAGAATTTCTACAGGATCACCTTCATTCATTTGGTACCTTTTACGCAGGGACTTAGGCAGAACAATTCTACCCAGCTGATCTACTTTTCGAACTACGCCAGCAGGTTTCATATCTAACTTACACTCTCCTGTTCAACTAAAAATTAGTAGCTACTACTTATTTCGGCACTATTCAACTATTTCGTTACCAAAATGTCGAATCCTGCTGAAAAAATTAAAAAATCATGTTTTCTTTTAGAACAGTTGCGGAAAATCCATCTGCCGCAGTGCTTCATAGACAATAATTGCTGCTGAATTCGATAAGTTCAGTGATCTTACCGCTTCACTCATCGGCATCCGCATGACGGTTTCCTTGCCAGCTTCCAGAATCTCCGGGGACAAGCCTTTGGTTTCCTTACCGAATACAAAAAAATCACCATCCCGGAATGTGAAATCGCTGTAGCGCTTGTCCGCCTTCGTTGTGGCATAAAAGAAACGGCCATCCGCATACTTTTCCAGCACTTCCGCAAAGGAGTCATGATATTCGATGTGCACCGCATGCCAATAATCCAGGCCGGCACGCTTTAACGTGGCATCGTCTGTACGGAAACCGAGCGGACGCACCAGATGAAGGTGGGTTCCTGTAGCTGCACAGGTACGGGCGATATTGCCGGTGTTGGCCGGGATCTCCGGCTCTACCAGCACAATGTGTAATGCCATAATGTATGAACTTCCTCTCTGCAGGCTCAACGGCCTATTGGTGTGTGTAGGAGGCATGGCGGCCGGGTAATGGGACTATTTCAAAACAGAAAACCTTCCGCCTGTTGGCGGAAGGCCGCAAAATTTGCATTCATTAACCTTGAGTTTGCCGGAAATGCTTCATGAAATCGGATAGCGCCTTAACGCTCTCGTAAGGAACAGCGTTGTATATGGAAGCGCGTAAGCCCCCAACACTGCGGTGTCCCTTCAGCCCAACAAAACCTTCCTGCTCAGCTGCTTTGACAAATTGCTTCTCCAGCTCTTCCGACTGCATCCGGAAGGTAACGTTCATAATGGAACGGCTGCCAGCTTCTGCAACTCCACGGTAGAAACCGTCGCTGCCATCGATATGGTCATACAGCAGGCCTGCTTTATCGCGGTTCTTGACTTCAATGCCGGCCAGTCCGCCTTGCTCCTCAATCCATTTTAACACTTCGTTAACCATATATACAGAGAAGGATGGTGGTGTATTATACAATGAGTTGTTCTTCGAGTGTGTATCATAACGCAGGATCGTAGGAATGTTCGAAGGAGACTTGGCAATCAGCTCTTCCTTAACAATCACTACGGTTACACCGGAAGGTCCAAGATTTTTCTGTGCACCGGCATAGATCAGCCCGAATTGATTGACGTCAAAGGAACGGCTGAGAATGTCACTGGACATATCCGCGATCAGTGGAATGGAACCGGCATCCGGATACTCCGCGTACTGCGTACCTTCAATCGTTTCATTCGACGTAATGTGCAGATAAGCTGCATTGTCTGCTGCCTTAATGCTGCTCAGCTCAGGAATGGCAAGGAACTTCTTGTCCTCGGAAGAAGCAGCGACATGCGCGCCCCCAACAAGCTTTGCTTCCTTGAAAGCCTTCTCCGCCCAGCTTCCTGTCATAACATAGCTGCCTACCTGGCCTTCAGAGATAAAGTTCATCGGGATCATGGCGAACTGTGTGCTTGCTCCGCCTTGAATGAACAGAACCTTATAGCCTTTAGGATTGCCGAGGAGCGAAAGCAGACGTTCCTGCGCTTCATTATGCACGGATTCGTATATTGCCCCGCGGTGCGACATCTCCATAATGGACATTCCGCTTTCCCGGAAATCAACAAACTCCGCTTGTGCGCGTTCAAGTACTGTAAGCGGCAGTGCCGCCGGACCTGCGTTAAAATTGTATGCTCTCTTGTTCAAAATTGCTCCCCACCCTTTCTCTCCTATGAATATGGATATCGCTATGATAGCAATAATCTCACACACCATCAAGTATAATTATTCACATAGGAGGGAAGATCGCAGGCTTTAGAAGTTGAAAAATTGGTAGCTGCGGCTCCAATGCTTGCTGTGACGCGGTAAAATACTGATGTCCGCAAAAACCTCGGGAGAAATTACATGTTTTTCACCCCAGAGCGCCATCCGCTCAGCTGTGAAATCTCCACTCTCCTTCACAGCGACCCCACCCGGCAAATACCGAAGTTCCCAGAAGCAATCGGCCTTCTCTTGCTCCTGGCCTGACAGCTTACAGTAGAATGAACGGTCAGGCTCTGCCCTCCAGCTGAGGGTATTGCCCGATACCGCCAGCAGCTCTGCCGTATATGCTGATTCCGGATCTTCCACTCTCAGTCCGGCCGGGATACTAAGCTCGTAGTCCGGTCCGACATATGCACCGTTAATCCCTACAAAGTTATGAATGTACTCCTCAGTATGCAGAGGCTTGTCTCCCTTGTTCTCCAGCGTGTAGTGAATGTTCAGCCGGTCTTGTTGCAGCATAATGGTCTTGGTCAAAAGTATGCTGTACCCCCTGCACTCCATCGGCTGAACGGAATATGTAACAGACACTGCGCTTCGTTCCTCTTCAACCACAAAAGGAATCAAAGGATAGCTCCCGAAAAAATCGTATGGCGCATCACTTACCTTCTGCAGCAGCCCAACCCCGAGCTTCGGAAACCACTCACCAACCGCAGCTTCATCATAACCAATTGCCCGGGAAATGCCGAACTCATTGCAGAAGCCCATACCGCCGCTTCCTTGACCTGGAACAAGGCTCTCCGGCACGCCAAAGGTATGCTGCCCCTGCAGTAAAGTCACTCCTGTAATAAACCCGGTCCAATCGAAGCGGGTACCGTTATACTCTCCGATATCGGCAATATCCACCTTTAGAATGCCATTTGTGAGGCTGTAAGCCATCTGTGAACCCTTCCTTTCCACAACTGCTATTCTCTTCTTAACACATTCTAATTAACCATAACTTTCATCAAGAATACAGCTTATTTTGGTTATGTATCTCGCCAAGGTCTGTGTATTCAAGTGGAAACGGCTACGCCGTCCGTATTAGGGAGGCATCAGTTTCAACGAGAAAGAGTAGGATAATTTATACCGTGAAACATATAATTGCGTATCTTTCAGGAAAAAAGCGCCTGCCGCCGGATATCCGGGCAACCTGGCGCTTCCTCTATTTATCCTGCTAGACCAACTCCACCCGCAGGAGGTGAACCTTTCCTTCCGGCAAGGCTGTCAGCAGGCTGCGGGGAATCACAACATCCTCTGAGACGCGCTGAAGCGTCACCTCAGCGCCGTTGAGCATAACCGAATGTATTTGGTACTCTCCGTAATCTGCGCGGCTTGCGGACACGTAGACGACCTCCAGCACACGTTCCGCGAATATTGTCTTGATCGACGCTTGGCCTTCCTTATCGAACTGCTCTTTCATCAGCTTGGGCTGGAGAAGCAGATCACCCAATTTGCCTTTGACGCCGAACACCTCGGTCACCATAGTCAGCAGCATCCAGCTTGCAGAGCCGGTCAAATACGTGTACATCCCTCTGCCCTGTTCATTAATGTACTCGGGAATGCCGGGGTACATCCGGCTGAGTTCGAAATTGGCGCTCAGGCTGTATAGTGAATCCAGCACCTTACGCCCTTCTTTAACATAGCCGCGCTTATAAAGTGCGTTCCCATACATCACTGTCATATGGCTGAACATAGCACCATTCTCTTTGTGTCCGAAGGCAAACCCGAATGCACGGCCCAAATTCTGCTGAATGCCGCCAAAGTTCGAATTCAGGCGGTACCCGATTTTCTCATCATACAGATTGCGCTCCACCGCTGCGATGATCTGCGGAATCTGCTCAGATGAGGCCGCATGGCCGAGGAGCGGGAACACCTGTCCCGTCAGTGTCATTCGGATACTGTTTTCGAATTCTCCCTCGACACGTTCGCCGTCATTATTATAATAGCCATTGAACCAGCCGTCTCCTTGTTCGCTCTGTATCCACTCGCTCCGGCGCAGATGCTCGAAGATCCACTCCGCTTTATGAGCCAGATCATCCGCCACCTTCTCCACAGCAAGCTCCGCACGTCTTCCGCTCACCTTGTTGGGTGCAGCAGCATAGTACCGGTCGAGGAGCGCAAGCTTGGCGGATACGGACTCATAGTCCACCGCTTCATGCAATGAATCCAGCAGCAGCGTTATTTCTTCTGCCAGCTCCAGCATTTCAAGGCCTTTGTACTCTTTCAGTGTCCGCAACAAATGGGAGAGATCCAGCAGATTACTGGCGTAGAAGGAAGTGAAGGTAACACTCTCACCACGTTGTGCTGCCATATCAAGCCCGTCATTCCAGTCAGCACCTTCCAGTAAAATATTATTGTGTTCGCCCACGTTGAAGAACGGAACCAGATTCTGCAGCAGAATATGCTCCAGGATCGTCCCTGAATATTGCTCTCCGTTTATCGTTTGAAGTGTGCTACCCGTAGACACATCCCAGGAAGTATCGCGCTCCCTACAGCGGGCCATGAACGAATCACGGAAATAGCTCTGCTGCTCAAACAGGAAGTCCAGATCTCCGCTCTGATCCAGATACAGCATGGTTGTTAGGAATGGCCACGCCCCGTGATCCATCCATACGCGCGGAATATTGTTACGGTCGGCGATGAACTCACCCGGCTGCTGGCCGATAATCGTTGCATTGCTGCCATCAATTCTCACACCGGCATAGTTATTCAGCAGCAGACTGCGGACATCCGCCGGTTCCATGATCAGCAGCGCCAGACAATCTTGCCAGAGATCACGCCAACCACGGCCACCCCGCCCATAATCATGATACGGTAAAAAAGAATTGCCATAAAGTCTGCGCAGCACCGGCTGCAGTGTGACCCATTTCATCCACTGGTCCGCAGCCGGGTCGCTGGTATGGAACTCCACCGTATTCACCTTATCGGCCCAGAACGATTTATTTTCCTGAAGTCTATTATCAAAAGCATCGATGGAGCCGTATTTCCCCATCAACGCCGAAATATCAATTCTATCATTGCCGATGGCCAGTAAAACCACATAAGAAATACTCTGGCCTGGCTGTAAAGCTACCGTGGCAAACCGCAGCCCTCCAAGCGCTTCGTAGCCTTCCTTATGCACACCTCCACCTGCTCCGACTTGCGGTTCCAGATTCATTACCACCGCTTCCGGCCAATCCAAGCTACCGCCTTCACCGATGAATTCCTCCTGTACCGGGAAGAATCCAACAGGCTGCCCTCCGCCTTCTGCGGTCCCAAACACCCCATAAGAGGTATGATTGACCCGGTGTCCACGCTCATCGAAAGAAAGAGCCGGCTGTACTTCAACGCCATGCGCAGAGGTATAAATCCGGTTCAGTAGTGAAGTGACATGACGATGGTCGCGCAGATCGTCCGCTGAACGCGCATACAATGGAACAGCCGCTGTCGGCGTTATTGTGGTTTCCTCTGCCGAGGAATTAGTAAGTACAACCTTCATAAGCTCCACTTTATCGTTACCCGCCGGCACATAACTGGTAATTTCCGCCCTGATCCCTAACTCCCGGCTCTCACGGGTCACACGGTGCCACAGCAATCCGGCTTCCAGTACGGCATCGTCAGCTTCATCACCATACATCTTGGCATTTTGCCGGGCAGAATTTCCTGCTGCCGACCAGGCGCCTTTACCCTCCACGTAAACCCAGAAATTGCGGGAAGCTCGTGAGTTATGCAGATCCTCCACCGACAAGGGGGGTGTCAGAAAGGTATTATGTCCCGAAGTGACCTGACCGTGAAGCTTAGGACTGACGGAAGACATCATGCCCCCCTCATTCACCAGAGGAAAATATAAAAAGCTGCTCCGGTCTGGCTGATTCAGACTGAAATCCCCGTTATTTCCGTTAAAAATCCATCCCGTTCCCTTTTGATTCATTGAAATCATCCTTTCTACCGTCCATATTACAGAAACCGGTTTCGATTTTTATTATCACACCGTTGGATTTCTTTGTAAAGTTATTTCTAAGACATCAATTATTTCGATAATAGCCCTCTATTTACAGCCATCCAAGAACTCACCTATGTAGTTCAGACCGGCGAAACCATTTTCGCAAACAATCATATAATGTATGAAAAATACTATTTATTAAGTAAATAATTTTGATTATTTTCATTATTTTTAAGAAAACTGCCTCTATGTAAGCGCAACCTATTTTACTTGACATAAATCACGGAGTTTTCCTGATGGCTTTTACGAAATATTTCGTATACAGATAATAATCTTCTATCCTTAGCACCTCTTCTCATATAATTACCTTCCCCCTTCTCTACAAAGTGACTGAAAACATATCGGATTCACACAACCCTCTAGGCCCCGGTGTAATTCCAGAAGCCGCTGACGCCCTCGCTACGGCTTCAAAGCTGCCACTTCATAAGTTCACCACTGCGCCGCTGTGAAGCCAACAGAGAGGCGTCCAGCGTCTCCATGTTCGTATTGCAGATTCAATCCCCCACATATTGTGGTTTGCTCACTACCATCCCACCTTCTTCTGAATATCAAAAAGCCCCCGGTATCCCGGAGGCTTCATGATTAACAATATAAGAATTTATATGCTGCACGCAATAAATTATCCTTATATTTCTCGCTGAAACGGTACCGTCCATTTAAAGGACGGCGAAGCGCTTCTACTTGCTATATAGTTATGCGGTCTTATACATCAAAGTACAGGGAGTATTCATGCGGATGAACACGGATAGCAACCTCTTGTGCTTCTGCACGTTTCAGAGCGATATAGTTGTCGATAAAGTCTTTGGTGAAGACGTTGCCTTCAGTCAGGAATTCATAGTCAGCTTCCAAAGCGTCAAGCGCTTCGTTCAGGCTGCCTGGAACGCTGCGAATCTTCTCTTTGTCGGCATCAGACAATTCGTAGATGTTCTTGTCCAGTGGACCGTAGCCCATTTCTTCAGGGTTAATCTTCTTCTTGATTCCGTCCAGACCCGCCATCAGCATAGCCGAGAAAGCCAGGTAAGGGTTAGCAGTGGAGTCAGGAGTACGGAATTCAATACGACAGCCCTTAGGTGTTACAGCAGCTACCGGGATACGGACAGCGGCGGAGCGGTTACCTTTGGAGTAAACCAGGTTAACTGGTGCTTCATAACCAGGAACCAGACGTTTGAATGAGTTGGTGCTTGGGTTAGTCAGTGCGATCAGTGCCGGAGCATGATACAGGATACCACCGATGTAGTGGAGCGCCATTTCACTCAGGTTCGCGTATGCGCCTTTTTCGTAGAACAAAGGCTCGCTGCCGTTGAAGATGGACTGGTGAACGTGCATGCCGCTACCGTTGTCGCCGAACAGTGGTTTAGGCATGAAAGTTGCTACTTTGCCATATTGGCGTGCTGTGTTTTGAACAATATATTTGTAAGTCAGGAGATTGTCAGCTGTTTTCTTCAGGGTGTCAAAACGGAAGTTGATTTCCGCTTGGCCTGCAGTTGCCACTTCATGGTGATGGCGTTCGATTTCAAGACCTGCTTCACCGAGCAAACGGCACATTTCACTGCGGATATCCTGTTGGGAATCCACTGGAGCTACTGGCACGTAACCGCCTTTAACGCCTACTTTGAATGCCATGTTGCCGCCTTCGTCTTTGCGGTTGGTGTTCCATGCTGCTTCTTCAGAATCTACGAAGAAAGAAGCGCTGTTCATTCCGCTTTCGTAACGTACATCGTCAAAGATAAAGAATTCGGACTCAGGTGCGAAGAAAGCTGCTGTACCCACACCGCATGTTTGCAGGAACTCTTCTGCTTTTACTGCGATACCGCGCGGGTCGCGCTCATAACGTTCGCCATCAGGTGTGAAAATGTCACACATAACATTCAGCGTTGGGTGAGCTGTAAAAGGATCGATATATGTAGTACTTGGATCAGGCATCATAACCATGTCCGATTCTTCGATACCGCGGAACCCTTTGATGGAAGAACCGTCAAATGCTACACCATTTACAAATGTCTCTTCTTCCACTGCGGATGCTGGCAATGAGATATGGTGAGCACGTCCACCTAAATCTACAAACCGAAAATCCACCCACTCGATATTGTTTTCCTTGATCGTCTGCAACACTTTTTCAACCGACATGAATTAATTCCTCCCCAAGTTCCGAACATTAGGCCGCTCACAGTATCAAATGTTCTTGTTTTTATTTTTTTGCTGTCGTCATTATAAATCTCAAACCTAACATCGTCAATGCTTATGTCAGGTATTTCTGACGACAATGTAAGATATTCTGACGCTTTGGTGAAAAATGCATTCCTAGTCTAATCACATGTTACATTCACTCCGCCATACGCAAAAACAGCCCTCTCACCCTGCCCGGAAGCGGGATGGAGGACTGGTAAAAATCCTTATTGGATGCTGCTGTTAAAGGGCCGGAGCCGCCTCCAGCGAACTCGAGAACTTGCGTCCGACAAGCGGTGCCAGCTTCTCCAAGTCTCTCAGCAGCTTGTCAAACTGCTCAGGGAACAGAGACTGTACACCATCTCCCGTCATCGAGTTGTCCGGATCGGTATGCATCTCAATAATCAGCCCGTTGGCTCCCGCAGCCACTGATGCCTTGGCCATCGGTTCAACCAGCTCACGCCGCCCAGTGCCATGGCTCGGATCGGAAATAACCGGAAGATGGCTCAGGTTCTGGAGTACAGGAATTGCTGACAGATCAAGAGTATTCCGTGTGTACGTTTCGAATGTACGGATACCGCGTTCGCAGAGCATGACATCACGGTTGCCGCCGGCCAGAATGTATTCAGCCGCGTTCAACAATTCATCGTAAGTCGCACTGAAGCCGCGTTTGAGGAGCACAGGGCGCCCGCAGGTACCCAACTTGCGCAGCAAGTCAAAGTTCTGCATATTGCGTGTGCCTACCTGCAGAATATCCGCATGCTCCGCACAAATATCAACATACTCCGGTGTCATCACCTCGGTAATGGTCAGCAGGCCGTGGCGTTTGCCGGCTTCTGCCATCATCGTAAGACCTTCCACACCTACACCTTGGAAGCTGTAAGGACCCGTCCGTGGCTTAAAGGCTCCGCCGCGCAGCACCTGGCCGCCCGATGCCTTAACCAGACGGGCAATCTCGTCGATCTGTTCCGGGGATTCCACAGCGCAGGGTCCGCCCATGATGACCAGATTCTCACCGCCGATTTTCACACCGCGAATATCAATAATCGTATCCTCGGGATGGAAATCACGGCTGGCCAGTTTGTAGGATTTGGAGATCTTCACCACGTTCTCGACGCCTTTCATCTGACGCAGATGTTCTGCGAGCTTCGGAGTCACTCCGCCCACCAGGCCAATAACCGTATGATCCGCTCCGCGTGAGAGGTGGACCTGAAGACCTTCTTTTTCAATTACGGCGATAATCTCGTTGACCTGCTCCTGTGGTGTTTGATTCGATGTAATGACGATCATATTATAGCTCCCCTTTTGGATAATATTCTTAAATCGGCTTGAAAGATAAATTTTATACTATTTCGCTACGACGCGTGTACGCTTTTAAGCACTAAAGTAATTCTAACTCATTCCGCTGTATTAGTCAATCTGTAATCAGCCATATCCACTGGACTGTGTCCATATTATGGCTGGTATCTACTAATCCCCTAAGGTAACTTAAGGGCCCACAGGAAAATCCATCCACAACAAAGAGCACACAGCTCCCAGAAACCGGAAGTTGCGTGCTCTCTAAAAAATGTATAAGTTCATTTGGCTATTGGATCAGGTCGTGCTCGCACTCTTGTTCTTCACTGGCGGCAGGAGCTTCGCGATGTTCACAGTACGCTTAATTTCCCAGGTCTCGGGAAGCGCGGAATCATACTGCTCCAGGTAACTGATCACTTCCTTAGTAATCGGCGTAGGTGTAGATGCACCTGAAGTTACACCTACCTTGGTGATCCCCTGCAGCCATTCTGTCTTCAGCTCGGACAAATCGGAAATCCGGTGCGCAGGGACCCCGGCAATCTCCTCCGAGACTTGGGCTAGCCGGTTGGAGTTGTTGCTGCGCGGATCGCCGACTACGATAACAAGCTCGCATTGTCCGGCCTGCTCCGCCACCGCTTCCTGGCGCACCTGGGTTGCCATGCAGATCTCATTATGCACTTCTGCGCCAGGGAAGGTCTCCAGCAGCTTCTTCATGATGTGCTTGATATCCCACTGGCTCATAGTGGTCTGATTCGTAATGACGATACGCGAAGAAGGGATAGACAAGCCGGAAATCTCCTCTTCCTTCTCGATTAGATGGACATGCTCAGGCGCAATACCGACAGCCCCCTCCGGTTCCGGGTGGCCTTTCTTGCCGATATAGATAATTTCGTAACCCTCGTCTACCTTCTCCTTGATGAGATCATGCGTTTTCGTCACATCCGGGCAAGTGGCATCGACCGTGGTCAGTCCTTTGGCACGGGCCAGGCGGCGGACTTCCGGGGATACGCCATGAGCGGTGAAAATCACCGTACCGCTGTCAACTTTATCCAAAATATCAAGACGGTTATGTCCGTCCAGAGTGATAATTCCATCGTCCTCAAACGAATGGGTGACATGGCTGTTGTGCACAATCATGCCAAGTATATAAATCGGCCGGGGCAAATCAAGATTTTGCGCGGCTTGCCGTGCCATGACCATGGCATCGACGACGCCATAGCAATAGCCCCGGGGAGAAATTTTGATGACTTCCATGAATTCACCGGCTTTCTGCTGTCGTTGACTGCTTGTAATAGAACCGGTCTAATTATACCCTATTCCAGCGGCGGAGCAAAGAGAAGCGGTAACCAGATGACAAAAGTCGTACCTTCTCCCTGGCGCGTAACCACCTCAACCGAACCCCCATGCTCATCAATAATCCATTTGGCAATCGACAAACCGAGTCCGATTCCTTCCGTGATTCCCCGTGATTCATCCGCACGATAGAAACGGTCGAAGATATGGGGAACTTCATCCTTATCCATCCCGATTCCTGTATCGGCAATCCGGATTCCCACCTGATTCTGATAAAAAACAGCATCCAGTGTAACCTCTCCCTCAGGAGTGTATTTGAAGGCATTATCAATAAAAATAAACATCATCTGCTGCAAATAATCCTTGTTGCCTACGATATATTTGCCGTTCAGCTGACTTAGATCCCCAACGGACCATTCGGCTTGCCGCGGCAGGAATGAGGCCCGGCGGGCCACCTCGGTCATCATCGGCTCCAGCGCTACCGGCTCAATGTCGAAGGTCCGTCCAGTATCCGCCCGGGCCAGCGAGAGCATATCCGCCACGAGCCGGCTCATGCGTTTGGATTCGTCCGCGATATCTTTCACCGATTCAATGGACAGCTGGCGGATCTCGGCTTCCGTCATCCGGCTCTCCTCGGGGTTCATCTCCCATATCTTTTGCAGCAGGTCGATATTCCCTCGTATCGTTGTCAGCGGTGTCCGAAGCTCATGCGAAGCATCAGACACAAAGCGGCGCTGAGTCGCATAAGAATCCTCCAGCTCTGTATAAAAGCCTTCCATCCGGCCTAGCATGCTGTTAACAGTCTGGATCAGCCGTCCAATCTCATCCTGTGGTCCATCGTATACAATACGCGAGCTGAGGTCGGTTCCCGTCTGAATCCCGTTGGCTGCTTCAATAACATTGCCGATCGGACTCATTGCTTTCCGCGCGAGGAAGAGACCAAAGGTGAATGCTGCAATCAGGGTGGCGAAGGAGCCGACAAGAAGGATATTCTGCAAATTCTGCATTAGGTGGTCCTGTTCACCCGTGTATGCCGCGACCTGAAGTACAGCAGGAAGCGCCCCTCCTGTTGAGGTAGTAACATCAATTGACATCTGATAGATAAGAAAAGGGTTGCCCTCGTAATTTGCGCGTATAAACCCCTGTTGATTCTTAACAACATCCTGCTCGGGAATTTCGAACTGAAGACCGAGATTTTCCATATTGATACTTGGAATCAATGTCTTTTCACTATAGACGTAAATCTGGGCATACAAACTTTGTGCCTGAATTCCCACAAGGTTAAGTTTCACCGTACCATCAATATTCCAAGACGGCTTCAACTGAACTTGATTCGACTGTTCTTTCAGCCTTTCCTTCAAATCACCATACGTATTAAAATAGACAAATCCGTAAATTGCGGCTGATAAGGCCAGCAGCATAACGGCCAGAATTCCTGAATACCAGGCTGTCAGCCGCAATCGTATCGACATATTAGTCACCTCTTAGGATGTAACCGGCTCCCCGGATCGTCTGAATCAGTCTTTTGCCGCCGTGCTCCTCGGTTTTCTGGCGAAGCATGGCAATATATACTTCAAGCACATTGGATTCCCCGCTGTAATCGTAGCCCCAGATTTTATCCATGATCAGATCGCGGGACAGCACCCGCTTCGGATTCTGCATGAACAGATGCAGCAGCTCGAACTCCTTCGCTGTCAGTTCCAGACGTTTGCCCCCGCGGGTTACCTCACGTGAATCCACATCCAGCGTAATATCCTCGTAGGATACTGCCTGGTCTGTGCTCCCCCCCTGCTCGCTTTTACGGCGCAACAATGCGCGTACACGGGCAAGTAGCTCCTCCAGCGCAAACGGCTTCACCAGATAATCATCCGCTCCCAGATCTAACCCCTTTACCCTGTGCTCAATTTCGTCTTTAGCTGTGAGCATAAGTACCGGGACCGTACTGCCACCCTCCCGCAAACGCCGGCAGACCTCGAAGCCATCCACCTGAGGCATCATGACATCCAGCACAACCACATCCGGATCACTGTTCAAAACAGCACGCAAGCCATCGGCTCCGTTTGTGGCCGTCTTCACATCATACCCTTCAAAGGCAAGTCCCCGGCGCAGCATGGAAATAATCTTTTCATCGTCATCAATAATTAAAATGTTCGGTCGCATCCAAACAGCCCCCATTGTCCAAATCGTATATCTCTATTGTAACATGATTGCACCAGTTCGCAGCCCGTGCAACAAAAGCGGAAGGGTCTCCCCTTCCGCTGTGCACTGCACCGTCACGGTGTCTGTTACTGGCGCTGAGTTTGAGTAGTGTTGAAGTCGTTCTTATTGCCAATAGTTACAGGAAGCTCCAGCGTTTTGCCGTCACGAACTACGTCGAGCGTGATTTTGTCACCTACTTTGAGCGTCTGGATGTAGGTAATCAGATCCTGGCTGGTTGCATATTTCTTGCCGTTAACACCTGTAATAATATCGTAAGGACGCAGATCAGCGGTATAGGCTGGCGATTTAAAGATAATATCGGCTACGACAGAACCTTCTTTAATATTCGTACCCATTTGTTTGGCAACTTCATCGGTAATCGTCATTAGAGAAGCACCAATGAATGGAACCGGTTCTTTGGGGATTTCCTGGTTAGCTTCGAGTTTGTCTACAACATTTTTAATGGTATTCACCGCAATGGCAAATCCGATCCCTTGTGAATCCGTGCTTACAGCTACGTTCATTCCGATAACCTGACCATTCAGGTTAAGCAGCGGGCCGCCGGAGTTACCAGGGTTAATGGAAGCATCCGTCTGCAGAAGGTTTTTATAATTACGGGTACCGCTTCCGTCTTCTTCATTGATATCAATGCTGCGGTTTTTGGCGCTGAGCACACCCGCTGTAACGGTATGGTCAAAACCCTGCGGGTTACCAATCGCTACCACTTCGGAGCCGACCTTAATGCTGTCCGAATCACCAAGTTGTACCGTAGGGAAGTTTTTCCCTTCAATCTTCAGAACAGCCAAATCCAGATCCTTGCTGGTCCCGAGCAATTTGGCTTCATAGGTCTTCGTAGTGCCGTCAACCGTTACTTGAATTACATCGGCCTTGTCAACAACATGCTGGTTGGTCAAAATATAACCTGAGGAATCATAGATAAAACCTGTTCCAATTCCATAAGGCGTAAGCTGGGAAGAAGAATTCGAACCTGGATTGGATTCTGAATTCGAGCCCGAATTCGACCCGGAAGAACCATTGCTGCCAAATTGATCACCGAAGAAAAATTGCGAGAACGGATCACTCATATTCGGATTAGTAGAGTTTCTGCCAGAGTTTGCTTTTACCAAGGTCTCAATTTTGACAACGGCCGGGCCTACGGAATCTACCACTCTCGAAGCATCTGTTGTCCCGGTTAGAAGCGATGTCGTGGTGGTGGACGGTGTAACATTTACGCTTCCATTTGCCGTCTTGGCCGCAGTGTTGGATACAGCCGAAGTAGTGACAGGGTCCCCTGTGAACCAGTTGCCGCGGTCCGCTGCGAACATGGAGCCTGAGAGAACAATCATTCCGGCGAGAAAAGATACCAGTACCGCTTTTACCGGTTTCTTGGGCTTGCGGTTGTACTGCCAGCCATTGCCTCCATCTGCTCCATTGCCACCCCGCCCGCCGTTGCCGTCCATCCCGGTAGTGCGCAGCGATGTGCTGTACGGCACCGGTCTGACCGGCTGCGGAGGATTGACCTCTACACGTTCCGGTTCCCGGCGGTTGTAATGCTGCGGGTCATCCGGGTTCATCTCATCTTTGTTCAGCGATTTAAAAGGTCCGTAAGAATAATAGTAGGAAGATCCGGTTTCAGGAGTCTCATTAGTATTGCTATTGATATTACCGTTATCATTGTTGTTCACATTGTCGCTGCTATTGCTATCCCATTGCCGCTCCGGAGACGGTTCATTATCACGATTAAGGTTGTTTTCACGATCATAGTTATTTTTGTTATCGTCCATGTTATTCTTTCCTCCCGCACCTTGCGTATCCGGCAAGGATTAATTTGTTTTCTTGATCTTATTTTGTACTTTAAACCTTAAGGTCACATTAAAAACAATTTAAGCGGAGATAAAAAGTGGGGGAACCCTATGATCCGGCTACACCGCTGTTAAACCCGTGCCCTTGAATGGACCCCGCGGGTGGAACACGAGTTAATAGGCGTACGTAAACTTTCCGCCTGACACTAGAGTCCCTGGCAGGGAAGCAAAAATCTGATGGGGCTGACCCAAAAGCCATGAAATGGCTACTTGGGTCAGCCCCGCTGTTTTTGAGTTAGATGGACATCTGCACTTGGTGCGGACGCTTCCGCCATAGAAAATCCACTTTTGGAATAACCCCAGAAGCGAAAAGAAGGCCCGAGCGCACAAAACGCGCCGGGCCAGAAACAGTACCGTTAATTATTAAGATAGTAATATTTATAGGACAGTATGAAGTGCAGCCGGAGTGTGGTAGACAGGTAGCATAACTCAAATATCAGGATTTATCCGCCTTATCCCTGCGCCCAGCCCTTGCGGTGAGCGTAAATCGCCAACTGGGTGCGGTCATCCAACTCACATTTCATCAGCAGATTGCTGACATGGGTCTTTACAGTTTTGATGCTGATATGAAGCTCCTCACCGATGTCCTTATTGGTCTTGCCTTCGGCAATAAGCAGCAATACTTCTTTCTCCCGTTCGGTCAGACCCGAAGAATCTCCTTGCACCGTCCGCTGGCGGATGCCGCGGGTAAGGGCTTGGGATACATCACCGGTCATCACCGGCATGCCGCGGAAAGCGCCTTGAAGCGCGTAGATCAGCTCCTCCGCCGAGACTGTTTTGAGCACATAGCTGACGGCACCGGCTTCAATAGCATCCACGACAAGATCATCCTCCAGGAAGCTCGTGAGAATCACAATTTTGAGACCCGGGAATTCAGCCAATACTGCACGGGTGGTCTCCGCACCGTTCATCACCGGCATCATCAGGTCCATCAGAACCAGATCAGGAAGTGCATCCTTCCCCCAGCTCCGGAGCGTTTTTAGGGCATCCTGCCCATTTGCAGCCTCTCCAATCACTTCAAACATCGGGTCCAGCATCAGATATGTTTTGAGGCCCATCCGGACCATGTCATGATCATCTACAAGCAGAACTTTAATGACACTCATTTTCATCCTCCTCAGTGTGTATAGAGCTAAACCTCCTGCATACAATAGAACCACTATCGTAAGCACCCGCTTGACCGATCAGCTCTCGGCAGCACCGGCATTATCCAGCTCCGGATTGCCTTGCACAAATTTTGGTATATGTACACGGATTGTAGTTCCAGCTCCCTTGCGGCTAATGATCTCCACTTGCCCGCCGAGCTTCTCCGCGCGTTCACGCATTGTTGTAAGTCCATATGAACCCTGCTTATGCTGTACATGCTCGAAGCCTTGCCCGTCATCGCTGATGCTCAGCACCACTTGTCTCGGCACTTCGCGCAGCGACAGGCTAACCAACCTTGCTCCCGCATGCTTGACAATGTTGGCCATCGATTCCTGGATAATCAGAAACAGCTGATGCTCAATGGCTTCTGACAATTCTCCTTGCAGCTCAAGTTCTTTCACGCCTTTAAGACCGTTCTGGCGGCAATAATCCGGGAACCATTTCTCCAGCGCCTCGAACAGATTCCGCCCCTCCAGTTCTACCGGCCGGAGCTGGGCAATCAGGGCTCGCATCTGCTTCTGGGCCATTTGGGACATGGTGATCAGCTGATCCATAACGGTTCTGCCATGCTCCGCATTCCGCTCCAGCACTTTAGGCAGCGAAGAAGCGGACATATGAATCGCAAACAGCTGCTGGCTTACGGTATCATGCAGATCCCGTGCCATACGCCTCCGCTCTTCAAGTACCGCGCTCTCCGCCGCCTTTTCCTTCTCGATCACTTCCTGCTCGCCCAATCGCTGCAGCAGCTGCATTTTATTCTCCACAGTGTCCATCATCATATTGAACTCGTGGTATACTCTGGCAAAAGACTGGTCATCACTCTCAGGCATCCGTACGGATAAGTTACCCTTGGCCACCTGAAGCATGTTCAGGTCCAGAAGGTCAATCCGCCGCTGAATCCGCTGGCCGGCCATATACCCCACCACTACAGTGAACAACACGATCCCCACGCAAAGATACAGCCACATACGGTAATCCTGAACCTTGATATAGCCCAGGCATGTCCCGGCATACATAAGTCCGGCAGTTACACCACCACTAAGCAGAAAATACACCAGCAGCATCCATTTGGTATTGCTTAATAATTTCCCCATGCTTAACCCACCGTTTTAATTTTAATGTCGCCAATGAAGGCACTGACATTAATGCGGACTTTTTTGCCGGCTTCCTTATAATAAGGTGTGTTGCATTGCACGCTGCTCATGAACCCGCTGCGCGACTGTTCCAGAACCTGCATATCTCCGATAAAAGAACTGCTGTTCACCTTAACTCCCAGGTTCATATCTTCCGGTATATACACCTTGATGTCACCTACAAAAGCTGAGATATTGATCTTCGTCTCTCCGTAGGGAATCTGCGCATTGGTCAGATCCAGGACGGTGTCACCGATGAACTGTGAAATATTTGTGTTTTTCAGCTGGAAATGGTCCTTGCCCATATGAACATCCCCAATAAAAGCGGAACGGTTCGTCGTTTCCTTACGGTCAGCTGTACCATGAAACTCTTCATGCCATTCGCCATGCCGGCGGGCGTGGCGCTCCTGACGCTCCTGCCGTCTGCGTTCATGCCGCTCGTGCTTCTCCTGCCAGCGGGAATCTGCATGAGAGTGGAATCTCCCGCTGTCGCTCTCGTCTTCCTCTTCATCCTTATGCAGATACTCATTCCAATCCCGTTGCCCTTCAGACTTGCCGAATTTCTGCTCGAACTGCTCATCCAGCGTAGATTCGAGAGGCTTGGGAGGTTCGACATCCAGAGAACCTGTTCCAGGTCCCGGAGGATAGAAAGGCGGCGGTGATGGCGGTGCCGGAGTATGATCCCGCGGCTTGAAGATAACATATAGTCCTCCACCGATCAGCATCACGGGAATCAGCAATTTGAAAAAGTCCCCGGCTGAAACATCAAACCAATCCAGGTTGCGTCCCAGGAAAAACACCCCAAGAGCCAAGTAGAGGAATCCCCAAAAAGCAGATGAACCCTTGGAACCACGTTCATTCGTGGACAGAACGTTCTGGATCCCCATAATAATGAGAATAACCGGCCAATAATCAGCAAAAAGGGAACCTATACTGAAATCGGTATACCCCATCTGCCGCAACAGAAACATCGCTCCCAGTCCAATCAGGAGCAGACCCCCGAGGATCTGGCTGGTGAATCGTCTTTTCATCCTTCATTTCCCCTTTATGTTGGTATAGCTCACTCATTCATTCTTATAGCCTTAGTCTACAGGAACAAGCAGCTGGAGAACAGCGCCGGGAGAAGGAAACTTGACTCAGCCTCTAGACCGAGGCGGATGATGAAGAACAGTAAAGTTCTGCTCACAAAAAAACTGCCCCGCCGCTCAGAAACTGAACGGAAACGGGACAGACGGTGATTGATCAGATGCAATTAAAAAGCGGTGCTACCCAAGTTTGAACTACAGCATTATTGCTGTGGTTTTTGAACCGGTTTTGCAATACTCTGCTTAGATGCGCCGTCATTTTCTACAGCAAACTCAGCGTTGTATTTTTCATTTGGTGTTTTGTAGTTTTCTTGAACCTTTGGTTTTTTAGAATTGGCCACGGAATTCACCTCCCTTGTCTCGTGTGCAGTCTGACATCAGAGTACACCACAAGAATCTAACGAAAGAGGCTGCTAATTCTGCCCCAGTCCGTATTATGGGAAAGGCGGGACCTTATTATGCATGCTTAAGTGAAATAAAATTCATACTGGCGATGTGTAGGGTAACCCTAGATAACTTCCTCAAGAAGATCCTGCGGAATGGCATTATAGGTTTGAACAGCCTGGCCCAGACTCTTCAGCATGTTCTCGGTACATCTTCCGTTCCCCCGCTTAATGAGCTGTACCACTACGGTTTTTTTACCCCATTCCTTATAAACCTGCTTAGTGGTAGAAAAATAAAGGTCAATCTTCCGCCCCTTGATCGCTGAACCGGTATCAGCCACAACTGCGTAACCATAGCCGGGGATATATAATACGCTGCCTAACGGAATCACTTTTGGATCAGCGGCGATGGTCGATACGGCATTTTTGTCCCGGCGGACTTTGACACCTGAATATGTGATGCCGTACTGCGGATGCTTTGAGGTTTTACCTGTAGATTCAAAGCCCGCTGTGTAGCCTGTAGCAGTTACCTTAAAAGAAGTGATAATCTGCTCCGGTCCTGGTGCCGCTACCTGTATAGTTACCGGCGGTTTGGAAGCCGTATTACCCGGTTGTGTGACTGCACGAGGTGCTGGTGTATGTTTTGGCGCCTCAGTGGCTGCCGGCTTGCCGGACTGTACGAGTGCTTCTGAACGGGACATCCCTCTGGATACGGATTGTCCTTGATCATACAGCGCGGCTTGACCAGCTGCCAGCACTTGCGGTACAGAATCCTTTATATGTTGCGGATCAAGTGACTTGTTTATTCTGTAATTGCTTAGTTGACCTGCAGTGTCTCCCGCCCCGTTAGCTTCCACTGGCTTGCGTCCAAAATCAGGATAGACCTCAGCGGCAGTCAGCAAAAGCACAATCGTTACGAAAAGACACCAAAACCTCTGGCATAAGCCCATTTTGTTCATTGTTAAACCTCCCCCTATTAGCGAAGGTTTCCCGTTTCACAAAATTTTATACCTGAAGCCGTTTAAAACCCGGCCGCAGGCGGCTTATGACAGAGGTTAATGAATGACATTAAAGATATATAAATGATGTTACTCCTGAAGCTTTAGATTACACGCTCCGCAACTTCCTTAACTAAGGAAGCGATCACTTCCTGCAGCGGCTGGGCACCGATATCGCCTTCTCCGCGCTTGCGGATGGAGACACTTCCGGCGTTCATTTCATTCTCGCCCACCACGAACATATATGGGATCTTCTCGAGCTGTGCTTCACGGATTTTATAGCCCATTTTCTCGTTGCGCAGATCTACTTCGGCCCGGATTCCACTGGCAAGCAGCTTCGCTTCTACGTCCTTAGCGTAATCATCAAATGCGGAGGACACCGGAATAATCTTCACCTGCTGCGGGGACAGCCATAATGGAAGTGAGCCAGCAAAGTTCTCCAGCAAGAAGGCTACAAAACGTTCCATGGTACCAAGGATTCCGCGGTGCAGCACAACCGGACGGTGTTTTTGGCCATCGTCTCCGACATACTCCAGCTCAAAACGCTCAGGGAGCAGGAAGTCGATTTGTACTGTGGACAATGTTTCTTCTTTGCCTAGCGCCGTACGGATCTGCACATCCAGCTTCGGACCGTAGAACGCTGCTTCACCATCTGCTTCGAAGAATGGCAATCCGGCTTCTTCAGCCACTTCGCGCAGCATACGCTGTGCAGTCTCCCACATTTCATCGTTCTGGAAGTATTTCTCGGTATCCTTCGGATCCCGGTAAGATAAGCGGAAACGGTAATCGTGAATGCCGAAATCGCTGTATACCTGCTTGATCAGATCGAGCACTCGGGTAAATTCACTCTTAATTTGGTCCAGACGGCAGAAAATATGTGAATCGTTCAGTGTCATGGAACGCACACGGTGCAGCCCAGTCAACGCGCCTGACATTTCATAACGGTGCATGGTGCCAAGCTCGGCAATACGGATCGGCAGATCACGGTAGCTATGCATCGAGCTCTTGTATATCATCATGTGATGCGGGCAGTTCATTGGACGCAGTACGAACTCTTCAGTATCAATTGTCATCTTAGGGAACATATCTTCCTGGTAATGCTCCCAGTGTCCTGAAGTTTTGTACAGCTCTACGTTGCCGAGCACCGGAGTATATACATGCTGGTAACCCAGGCTTGCTTCCAGATCGACGATATAGCGTTCCAGAATACTGCGTAGCTTCGCACCTTTTGGAAGCCAGATTGGCAGGCCTTGTCCTACCAGCTGGTTGAAGGTGAAGATTTCCAGCTCTTTGCCCAACTTACGGTGGTCGCGTTTCTTCGCTTCCTCCAGCAGGTGCAGATACTCATCAAGCTGAGCTTTTTTGATCCAGGCAGTACCGTAAATACGTTGCAGCATTTTGTTCTTGCTGTCCCCACGCCAGTAGGCTCCGGCTACGTTCATAAGCTTGAAGACCTTGATCTTCGCAGTGGAGGGCACATGCGGGCCGCGGCAAAGGTCAAAGAATTCTCCCTGCTCATATATCGTGATCACGCTATCTTCAGGCAGCGCTTCAATCAACTCCAGCTTATAGGGATCTTCCAGCTCACCGAAACGCTCCAGTGCTTCCTTGCGGCTGACCTCAATACGCACGATTGGAAGATTCTCCGAGACGATACGTTCCATTTCCTTCTCGATCTTCAGCAGGTCTTCCGGATTCAGCGGATGCTCCAGATCCATATCATAATAGAAGCCATCTTCGATCACAGGGCCTACACCCAGCTTAACTTCCTTAGTCCCGAACAGGCGGCGTACTGCCTGAGCCATTAAGTGGGCAGTACTGTGGCGCATCACTTCCAGGCCTTCCGGCGAATCCAAAGTGACGATCTCGACCAATGCACCTTCCTGCAGCGGCGTAGACAGGTCTACAACGATTCCGTTCAGCTTGCCTGCTGCTGCATTCTTGCGGAGACCGCTGCTGATCGAAGCGGCTACATCATCAATACTGCTGCCATCGGCATATTCCCGGACCGAGCCGTCCGGAAGCTTGATATTAACTGACATGATTATTCCTCCTAATATTTTGATAAGGCTCCATAATTTACGGAACGGAAATGTCTATAAACACAAAAAACACCCGTCCCGCAAAGGGACGAGTGATTGCACCCGTGGTTCCACCCAAATTCGATTCCCGGCTTACAGGAATCCTTCGTCAGCATGGAGATAACGGCCATGAACCGGCGGTTCTTACTATCCGCGGCAGGTTGTCCGTAATTAGACAGCACCCCGGGAGTTCATAACCGCAGCTACAAAGGGGTAGATGGATTACCGGATACCGGAGGAAATCACAGCCTGAAGTTTCCTCTCTCTGAAGCGGCCCTAAAAATAATCATCCATATCTTTGTCAACGCTGATAACGTGAATCTTGTGTAATTATAATTCTCTCTTCAGCCTTCCGTCAAGTCACTCCCCACATTTATCACCCGCAACACCACCGCCAACAAGCAGAAGGATGATCTAGAGCATAAAGCACATAAATCCTTCTATTATAAAATAGCTTAAGGGCAGAAGCCATCTTCTGCCCTGCAAGTCTATTCTTCCCGGCGTTTCCGTTCTGGCAAGCGGCCTGCGCGTTTCAAAGCCTCACGCAGCAAATATTCGATATGTCCGTTTACGCTGCGAAATTCTTCTCCCGCCCAACGTTCCAGCGCTTCGTGCAGGTCAGGATCGATCCGCAGCGGAAAGCTTTTCTTGGCCGCCATAGTGAACCGCCCCTTAGTACAACGAGCCGGCGTTGATGACCGGACTCGCTCCACGCTCCGACACGATCGCTACCATCAGATTGTTGATCATCGCCGCCTTGCGCTCTTCATCCAGTTCGACCACACCGCTCTCCTTCAGTTGACGGATCGCCATATCTACCATTCCAACCGCCCCCTCCACGATAATCTGCCGCGCTGACAGAATCGCTGAAGCCTGCTGACGCTGCAGCATAGTGCTGGCGATTTCAGTGGAATAAGCCAGATGTGTCAACCGCGCTTCAATCACTTCTACACCGGATAAGGAAAGACGGTCCTGAAGCTCAACGGCCAATTCCTTGGCGATCTCATCCGAATTCGCACGAAGGGACATCCCCGATTCGTTAAAATTGTCGTAAGGATAGCGGCTGGCCACATGCCGCAGCGCGGTCTCACTCTGGATTTCCACAAACGCCATATATTTATCGACATCAAACAAGGCCTTAGCGGAGTTGATGACTTTAAATACAATGACTGCGGCAATCTCTATCGGATTCCCTTCGACATCATTGACCTTCAGCTTGACGCTGTTGAAGTTACGTACCCGCAAAGATACTGTCTTGCGGACACTGAACGGAATGACCGCAAAGAGGCCGCTGCTTGAGATGGTTCCGACATATTTACCAAAAAAGGTTACCACGACCGACTTATTGGGCTGCACTACCGTAACACTCGTACATAACACACCTGCAACGATGAACAGAATAACCGGAACCACAGCATAATCATATGCTGCACTGTAAATTCCCCCTGCCAAGCAAATGGCAATAAGCGCAATAACCAGAAAACCGCTAACGGGATGCAATGTTTTTTCTTTCATGAAAGACACCTCCATAAGATATGTATTTGATATGATTATGATATCACTTATGGATATTGTTGTAAACTAAAAATATCACTGCATTCCGTCCAATTATCTCTTATACTAAATAACCTATCTGAAGTCATGGTCTTACGATTAAATGGAGAAGGATGTGGAACACATGAGTATTAAGGAGCAAGTATTGGATATTATCAAGGCATCCGCAACGCCGCTCAGCGCGGGCGAAGTCGAAAAGCTGTCCGGTCTGGAACGCAAGGCTATTGACAAGGCTTTCACCGAGCTAAAAAAAGAAAATGCGATCGTCTCCCCGGTCCGCTGTAAGTGGGAAGCTGCTACAAAGTAAAACCCCAAAGAGACTCGTGCAGTAGTGACATGCACGAGTCTCGCTATTTACTAGCCATTACTAGCTATCACTGCATCAAAAATAAGAGCTCCGCTGCCATCCAAAGATGACGCGCGGAGCTCCTTTTTGCATTTGTTACTTTATGCCGGGTTCAAAGCTTAGGAAGCCTTCTTTTCCAGCATACGGTAAATGATAACCGCCGCTTGAGCGCGGGTTGCATCGCTCTTCGGTGCGAATTTCTCTCCATCCACCCCGTTGACAATACCAAGCTGTGTAAGCTGGGCTACTGCATCCTGGGCGTAAGAAGCAATCTTTGATTTGTCGCCAAAGTTTTCCAGTGCTGACTTCGTATCAATTGGCTTCAATTGATCTTTAATTCCAGCGGCAATCATCATCGCCATTTCTTCACGGGTCACTTCACGTCCCGGTTCAAACTTGCCGTTACCGGAACCTTTCACAATACCCGCTTTAACAGCAGCAGTGATGGCATCTGTGTACCATACTCCTTGCTTCACATCGTTAAATGTGGCGTTTGCTCCTGAAGTACTGAGATTCAGGGCACGAACCAGCATCGTTACGAATTCAGCACGCGTTACGGTTTTGTTCGGTGCGAAGTTGCTTCCGCCAACTCCCTTAATGATTCCCTTGTCAGCCAAAGAAGTGATTGCTGTCTGGGCCCATGCCACTTTGCCCAAATCCCCAAAAGTGGTGGCAGGTTTTGCTGTTGGAGCTGCGGTTGCTGTTGGTGCAGGTGTTGCTGTTGCAGACGGTGCTGGTGTTGCCGAAGGAGTTGGTGTAGGTACAGTTCCTCCGTTACCCGGAGCAGGAGTTGAAGCTGTCAGATTATTCGTAATCCGGCCTTCAAATGCTGCTGTAATTGCGCCGCCCTTGAATGTCTTCACAATGTAATTGTAGAACACATCCAGGTCGATTGGACCGGCCAAAGATGCACTCGCTTTGGTCAGTACAGTGTAATTGTCTCCACCGGCAGCCATGAAGTTATTCACTACTGCAGTGTAGCTTTGAGTCATGTTGATCGGTGTTCCGTCTGCCTTAGTAAGGAAGGAGACACGGTCTGCTACTGGCAGATACATATTCGCTGTATACTTCAGTCCGGAAATTTGCAGTGTCTTCGTATCTGCTGTTCCGTCAGCCTTAATTGCCCATTGCTGCTGCAGCAGTGTCTTGATTTGTTCACCAGTCAATGTCAGCTTCACCAGCGTGTTGCCGAATGGCTGAATTTTGGCCAAATCTCCGAAGGATACATTACCCTTTGGAAGATCAGCGCGAATACCGCCCGGATTCATAAAGGCGAAATCTGCGGAGCCTTTGCCATCGCCGAAGTCAGCTTGACGCATTGCATCAGCAATCAGGTTACCGAGGTTGGATTCTTTATTGTAAGCATCAGTACGGGTAATCGTACCATCTGTTGTACCTACCGGCTTGGTCAACTCCGGATGTTTGGCCAGATATTTGTTAACCAAAGCTGCAGTTTCCGCATCTGGAGTAACATTCTTTTGAAGAGTGCTGGTTACAGTCGCCGATTTGCTCTTCACATCACCAGTTACACTATCAATAACCAGCTTGATGTCTTCGAAAGCCGTACCATAGGAATAGGCTTGAACAATCAGCTTGCCGTTTACAACGCCATTAGCAAGTGCATGGTTGTCCCCTGCTACCACAACGTCAACAGGTGAGTTCGCCGGAAGTGCGTTAGCCAGGTCAGCCGCTTCTCCCGTAGTCACATCTGCTTTGGTTGTCGCCGGATCATGCGCAAGCACAACGATCGTCTGGACGCCTTGCTTCTGAAGTTCTGCGGCATATTTTTCAATCGCTGCAACTTCTTCTGTGGCGCTCAAGAATTTCACGCCTTTGGTTCCCTCAGGAGAGACTTTGCTTGGAGTAGCTTTGGTTACCACACCGATAAATCCGATTTTCACACCGCCTACTTCTTTAATTACGTAAGGGTTAATGATCGGAGCTCCAGAAGAGCTGTCTACCGCATTGGCATTGATATAATCGAAGTCTGCCCCTTTATGAACAATGCTAGTGTTCTTAGGATCAGCACCGCCATAAATCTGAGTCTTCATGGCTTCAACGCCTTGGTCAAATTCATGGTTCCCCAGTGTACCCACATCGAATTTCATCAGGTTCATCCATTCCATCGTCGGCTCGTCACGTTCAAGCGAGGATACCGGCGCAGATGCACCTACCGAGTCACCATTGTGGAACAACAGCGCGTTGGCATATTTCGCACGGGTGTCTTTCAAGTACGCTGCAAGAGTTGCTGCAGTTCCTACTGCATCGCTACCTACATAAGAAGTGGTGTCGAGTTGGCCGTGGAAGTCGTTGACCCCGAGCAGGTGAACTTCCACATCTCCGGTTGGAGCAACTGGAGTTTCTTTTAGATTAAGATTATAGATTTCAAATCCTTTGACATCTTTAGTGCCTGTGTCTGTAACATTGGCAGGCTTCACAGCCGCTGCTTTCGGTGAAGAAGTGAAGGTCACATTGACGTCCCCTTTAATTGGAGCGATCGACCAGTTATTGTCTGCTGTCGGATCAACAGTACCGGCTGCACTGATATAATCCATCAGTACCTGGCGATTTTCCATTTGGGAGTCAATAATCATTTTCCCAGCCTTAACACCCGGGAAGTTTCCGCCGCCGCTTGCGCGGTAGTTATTGGTAACCACGATGAAATCTTGGTCATCCTTCAAAGGTTCATTGCCGTAAGTAATGGAAGTCACACGGCTGGAAGACGCATCATTAATCGTTCCATCCGGCTTGTATTTCGCATTTTTGGTTACATCAATTGTATATTTAATACCATCGATGACATCGAAGTTGTAAACAGCGAAAGCCGAGTTCAAAAGCGGCTGTGGAGTGGAGATCGCCGGTTTGATACGGTTGAATGCACCTGCACTCATCTCTACCCATTCCTTCACTGTAGAGCCTTTAACCACAATGGCTTTCAGCGTGTTGTCATAGAGATACAGGTCACTTGCGCTCGCAATCGTAAGATCGCCCTTTTGAATTTCAGTATACTCCTCAGGGCCATTGCGTCCGGCCTTGAAGGGTGCGCCTACACTTAGAATCGGCAGGTCCTTATAAGGGGCAAGCTTAGCATCCGTATTGACCAGATTCGAAACATACTGCTGCTGGGCATAGGTTACGATCTGAACGGTCGGATCATCCTGCACCAGAGCAAAGTAGCTGTTCATTGGAGCATTAGTTTTCCCGAGCGGTTGATTCACATATTTGATCGTTGCTGCATGGGCAGCTCCAGCCACTGCATCAATAGCAGGATCAACGGCTACTCCGGTAATGGAGCGTGTAGAAGCCTTTGAAGATGCTTTGTCAACTTTCCAGCTGCTGCCATCCTTTACGATCTTCAGATCGATCAGACCCAGGTTGCCCCCGCCATAACCGGCTTGAACGGCTGGAACGCCGTTGATATGACCGTTGAGGTTATCGATCTTTGCCACATCGGAATCATATGGCTTTTTGGTTGCCGGATCCTTAAAGGAAGCATCCAGCTTAGTGTCATCTCCGTTCGTCGGGAACACCTTATGCGTATGGGAGAAGGTGATGGCGTCAATGCCGTCAACCTTGCTCAGCAGGTTAATGGCATTCTCAGCTCCGGTTCCCGCAGCTGCAGTCGCATCAAACCCGGAGTGGGCCATGGCAATAATGACATCTGCGCCGGCACCTTTCATGATAGGAACAAATTTGGCTGCAGTTTCAGCAATATCCTTGGTGATTACTTTGCCTTCCAGATTCACCTTGTCCCAATCCATGATTTGCGGGGTCACCAACCCAAGGAGGCCGACATTAACCGTTACCTCATTGCCGTTGCTGTCCTTTACTTTTTTAGGAATGATGACATACGGTACAAACGTATTTTTATCATCGGATACATTATAAATATTTGCATTGACATAAGGGAAATCCGCATCTGTATCGGATTTATCTACTTTACTTCCGTTGATCGTACGGTCCAGATAGTCCAAGCCATAGTTAAATTCATGATTGCCAAACGTTGCAGCATCATACCCCATAAGGTTCATGGCTGCAATAAGCGGATGAATCTGGTCTGGACTTGTCTTAAAATCTGATACCTGGGCCATATATGTACCCAGCGGTGTTCCCTGAATCAAATCACCGTTGTCAAGAAGGAGATTGTTCGGTTCTTGGGTCCGGGCTTCTTTTACCAGCGTTGATGTGCGGTCCAGACCTACTGTAGTAGAGGCCGCATTTTTGAAGTAGTCCCAACCGTACACATTGGTGTGCACATCCGTGGTGCTCATCAAGCGCAGATTAACTGTTCCAGGAGCAACAGCCTCAGCGCCTGCAGCCTCTGCCTTGCTCGCCCCCAAAACCGGGACTGCAAAAACTCCGCCCAGCACTTGTGCTGCCAGAACGGTGCTCGCCAATAAAGCGGCTACTGGCTTGTTCCATCTTTTTTCTACCATAAGTCAGATATCCTCCCCATATGTTTCTTATTCCTACTTATGCTGACCGCAAGATTGTATCATATCCAAAATTATGAATCTAGCAAAAACCATTAAATCTAATTAATAGTTGTGTAAAATATCACATCATTAGGGCTTTTTTTGTTCTTTATGACGATAAAAGTTTACAAAAAACAAAAAAACGCCTATTCTCGAGGTTTTCATTAACGAAATCACTCAAGGATAGACGCCGCAAAAAAATCTTACACACAACGTTATGAATCAATAGATTTTTATTGAAGAATTAGTTCTGCATTACAAAATCATTGTCAATCTTTATATTACCGTCCTCAAAGGTCCGCAGAATATCGTAGCGCGTGTTGCGCTGTGCCGGAATTTTGCCAGCCTCGCGGATCAGCTGTGTAATCGACTCGATGTTGACCTTGTAGGTCGCACCCGCCGAGGAAACCACATTCTCTTCTATCATCGTGCTGCCAAAGTCATTGCAGCCATACTGCAGCGACAGCTTGCCGACCTCAGGCCCCATGGTTACCCATGAGGACTGGAAGTTCTTGATGTTATCAAGCACCAGGCGGCTGATGGCTACCGTCTTCAGATATTCCTCGGGGGTCTGCCGGTCCAGCTTCAGGTTCGTATTATCCGGCTGGAAGGTCCAGGAGATAAAGGCCAGGAATCCTTCGGAATCATATTTATTCGCAATACACTCATCCTGGGCTTCGCGTACCCGCAGCAGATGAAGTGCCCGCTCCTCCATACTCTCGCCAAGGCCAATCACCATGGTCGCCGTAGTGTTCATGCCGATCTTGTGAGCGGTCTGCATCACATCCATCCATTCACGCCACGAGCCTTTGAGACGGCTGATTTTACGGCGGGTCCGGTCATCCAGTATTTCCGCACCGCCGCCGGGAAGTGAGTCCAGGCCTGCCGCATGAATCTCGCGGACCACCTGTTCCAGCGGCAGCCCGGATACTTCGACCATTTTCATAATCTCCGCAGGGGAGAAGGAATGCATGGTGATCTCTGGGAACCGCTGCTTAATTCCGCGCAGGATATCCGTATAGTAGCTGAATGGCAGGTTCGGGTTGGTTCCGCCCTGCATCAGGATTTCCGTTCCGTTGACGTCGATGGTTTCCTGGATTTTCTGAAAAATCGTCTCGTCCGGAAGCACATAACCTTCCTCCGAGCCCGGTTTCCGGTAAAAAGCGCAGAAACGGCAGTACACGTCACATACATTCGTATAATTTATATTGCGTCCGATCACAAATGTAGCCATCGGGTCCGGATGCCAGCGCTTCATGATAATATCAGCGGCAGCGCCCATCTTCTCTATTTCGTTGCTCTCGAACAGCCGAATCGTGTCCTCCAGGCCAAGACGTTCACCCTTCAGCGTTTTGTCCAGAATCAGATCTATCGCACTCATCGTTCGCAGCCTCCTTTGTATGCCCATACTATTTAAGAATGGATAAATAAAATTTGTACAACATTGAAATAAGCTCGTTACTCCATCGTATCACAATCCGAACGGCTTGAAAAACCCTTACCGTCGTTGCGGGAACAATATTGTGACTCGATGGCGTGAAACACTTAAATCTATATATTCTAAAAAAAAGCAGCCTCCGCTCTGAGGCTGCTTCCAAGTTCCTTATTATGCTGCCATAGTCTGACCGGATGCTTATTCCAGCTCGGCCCGGGCAGCTTCCAGCGCCTGACCGAGATCTGCAATCAGGTCATCTACATGCTCAATGCCTACAGAGAAGCGGAGCAGACGGTCATCCACGCCGACCGCATCGCGGATTTCCACCGGAATGTCGGCATGGGTCTGAACCGCCGGATAGGTCATCAGTGACTCCACGCCGCCCAGACTCTCGGCGAAGGCGATCAGACGGATATGACGCAGCAGCGGTTCGACATATCTGGCATCTTTTACCTTGAAGGAGAAGATTCCGGTGTTACCTGAGGACTGGCGGTTCTGAATCTCATAGCCGGGATGATCGGGCAGTCCGGGATGGAACACCTCAGCGATGGCTGGATGCTCGAGTAAATAGCGGGCCAGCGCCAGGGCATTGCTCTCATGCCGCTCCATGCGCAGAGCAAGTGTCTTCATCCCCTTCATTAGCTGGTAGCTGTCGTTCGGCGCAAGCACTGCCCCCAGTGAATTATGAAGAATTGCCATTTCTGCAGTGAGCTCAGTGCCTTTGGTTACAATCAGTCCGGCGAGAACATCGTTGTGCCCCCCCAAATATTTGGTTGCGCTATGAACGATGATATCCGCTCCCAGCTCCAGCGGCCGCTGGAAAAAGGGCGTCAACAGCGTATTGTCGACAATGGTGAGCAGCCCATGACGGCGTGACCATGTACAGACCGCTTCGATATCCGTAATCATCATCAGCGGATTGGTAGGCGTTTCAATAAATACAGCTCTGGTATTCGGACGCCGTGAAGCCTCCAGCCCGTCCAGATCATTCGTATCCACATAGGAAGCGCTGATGCCGTATTTGGAGAGAATCCGTTCAAGCAGACGGTAGGTTCCGCCATACAGGTCCAGCGATACTACCAGATGGTCGCCCTGTCCAAACAAGGCAAACACTGTCGTCAGCGCCCCCATTCCAGAGCTGCAGGCAAAAGCCGCATCGCCGGATTCCAGCTGTGCCGCAGCTTCTTCCAGCACCGAGCGAGTAGGATTCTTGGTACGGATATAATCAAACCCTGTGCTCTGCCCGAGTCTGGGATGACGGAATGCCGTCGCGTTGTAAATCGGATAATTTATTGCACCTGTGGCCGGGTCCTCCAGTGAACCTATCTGTGCCAATCTGCTCTCAATCCTCAGTTTCTCATCCATTGCTGCTGCCTCCTAAGTGTGGTGTATGCGTAAATCTCTTCTATATATCAAGATATCAAGATGTATATATTTTAAAATACTAAATAATCGGCCTGGTCTATATCGTAAGGGGTCTCCTGGTATACATAGTAATTGAGCCAATTAGCGAATAATAAGTTGGCATGGGCACGCCAGACAGCCGGCGGTGTGCGCTGCGGGTCATCCTGCGGATAGTAGTGCTTCGGAATGGCGATGTCCATCCCTTTGGCAATATCCCGGTCATACTCCCATTTTAACGAAAATGGATCATATTCAGAATGTCCGGTCACAAAAATTTGTTTTCCGTCAAGCGTCGAAACCAGATACACTCCGGCTTCCTCGGATTCGGCAAGAATCTGCAGCTGGGGATTCGCAAGAATATCATCTCGCGAGACATCCGTGTGCCGGGAATGGGGAACATGGAACACCTCATCAAAGCCGCGGAGCAGCTTCACGTTAGTATGGCTCACCGTGTGCGGAAAAACGCCAAAACATTTCTCGTCCAGATCAACCTTGCGTACGCCGAAGTGATGATACAGCCCGGCTTGTGCCGCCCAACAGATATGCATGGTCGAGGTCACGTTGTGCTTGCTCCATTCAAATATGCCCTTTAGCTCTTCCCAGTAGGTCACGTCTTCGAACTCCAGCTGCTCCACCGGAGCGCCGGTTACAATCAGCCCGTCAAAGCGGCGGTCACTGATCTCATCAAAGGTTTTGTAAAAACTCTTCAAATGTTCTGCCGAAGTGTTCTTCGAGGTATGGGAGCTCGGGTGCAGCAGCACAACATCTACCTGAAGCGGTGAATTCCCGACCAGACGCAGCAGCTGTGTCTCTGTGGTTTCCTTGGTAGGCATCAAATTCAGGATGGCGATTCGCAGCGGACGGATATCCTGGTGGAAGGCCTGGCTTTCATCCATTATAAAAATGTTTTCTCCGGACAAAACTTCTTTCGCCGGCAGACTGTCGGGAATTTTAATTGGCATATCAGTTTCCACTCCTTCATTGTGATGAATATAAAAAAGACCTTTCTCGGGCGAGAAAGGTCATATATCTGTTAGTCATATGCGCCTCTCTCATCTGCCAGAGAACTTGTGCCAAGCAGCCTGAATGGCTTACCTGCAAAAGCTTCCGCAAGAATTAGCACCGTGCGTTCACACGCCGGTTGCCGGGTTTCATCGGGCTAGTCCCTCCACCTGCTCTTGATAAGATTTAGCTGTATTCAATTGAGAAAAAGTCACATAACGTTAAATGCTTTTCTTAAAATTCACTTTAAATCATGAACCTCCTTTTCGTCAAGTCCATACAATGCTAACGGGTCCTTTACAACCTCAAGAATTTAGCTTGAAAGACCTATACCCGGAGGTTATACTAGACAAGGGTTTCAAAGCCCCTACCTGACGAAAAGAAGAGGTGAGAGAAGAATGGAAGGCGACCCGAGTTCGCAGTTAAGCGTCCAGAAAGAGCAACCACACAGGATTAACATCAGCTTGCCGGCGGCGGGAGCACTTCTTCTTCATGCCCTCGAACCGTCATTTGGCCTCATGGATTGACCGTACCTCCGGCCAAGCTGATTTTTCCCTGTGCCTATATTAGCACAGACCCTGGAGAAGACTAGGGTTAAGAGGAGTGGAATCAGATGAAAATCCGGTTGGTAAACGCAGGGGTTTTTACACCTGTGGATGACATTGAAGAAACATTGACTGTCCCTGCAGAGGGATTTTATTGGATTGATGCGGATGTTGAGGATTTGGAGCTGCTTCAGCCTTTGTATAATCTGCATGATTTGGCTGTAGAGGACTGCCTCAGTGAAGAGGATCAGCGCCCGAAGCTTGAAATTTACGAAAGCCATTATTTTATTGTAGTTAACAGCATCCGTTTTGATGATGAGGAGATTTTCCTCCGTGCACTCAACGTGTTTCTGGGCAGACATTTCATTATTACCGTGACCAAGCAAAAAATTCACGAGCTGCGCGTGCTGAAACCCGTTCTGTGGGAGCAGGAAGTCAGCGAACCGGACCGGTTCCTCTATCTGCTGATCGACCTTGTCGTAGACAACTTTTTCTCCGTCGGTGACCGGATTGAAGCACGGATTGAGAAACTCGAAGAGGATATCCTGATGCACACCAAGAAATCGCATTTGAGCGAGATCATCGGTCTGCGCAGTGAAATTCTCTGGTTGAAGAAAATGCTGGGACCACAGAAGGAAGTTATCAACACACTTAACAAAAAAGACCTCCGTCTGATCGATGATCAGCTGCAGAAGTATTTTAGTGATATTTATGAAAATGCGGTCAAGATCTCTGAAACCTTTGAAACGTACCGCGATCTCATGGGAAACTTACGTGAAGCATACCAATCCAGTATCGCCAACCGTGCCAATGAGATCATGAGAGTCTTCACCGCCATTACCACTATATTCATGCCGCTGACGGTCATCACCGGGATCTACGGGATGAACTTTGATAATATTCCTGAGATCCATACCCGGTACGGCTACTACGGAGTCATTGCCGTCATGGTTACACTTGGCTGCGGGATGCTGGTTATATTCCGTAAAAAGGAATGGCTATGAATCATACTGGACGAATAAGCAGGACGAAGGCCCCCTATACCGCATGGTAAGGAAGCCTTCGTCTTTTTGGTTTACTTTAGAGCTTCTGTATCGGCTGCCTCTATTTGCGCGAACAATCGTTCCGCATCTCCGCGTTTACACAGCTGACGCTCAGGGTTCATTACGGCCGCCGCTCCAGAGGCGATTCCGAATTGAACGGCCCGGCGCAGCGGCCAGCCCCGTTCCAGGCTGTAGACCAGCCCGCCTACCAGACTGTCACCGGCTCCCACCACACTCAGTACAGGAACTTCAGGGGCCTTCAGATGCTCACAGCCATCCCTTGTTATCAGCAGTGCACCCTCGCCGCCGAGGGATACCAATACTACCTCTGTCCGTCCTTGCTCAATCAACTCCAGTGCAGCCGCCCGAACCTCCGCATCACCTGTAATTGCGTGTCCTGCCAGCTCCTCAAGCTCGCGTGCATTGGGTTTGAGCAGATATACTCCGGCATCCGCAGCTTTTTGCAGCGCTTCGCCTGAGGTATCCACAATAACCTTTGCCTGCCATGGCTTCACTGCTTCAATGACACGGCCATAGAAATCTGCCGGACAGCCTGGAGGCAGGCTGCCGCTAGCCACAATATAGCTAGGCTTTCCGGTCAACGACTTTAATTGATTCAGGCACTGCTCCCAGTCGCCTTCAATAAAATGGGGGCCTGGCATATCAAACCGGAACTGTTGTCCTGTGGATTCCTCCACGACAATCAGATTTTCCCGCGTCTGTCCGGAAATCGGGATCTCCTGGTGGCTGACGCCCTCCTTACCCAGCATCTCATGCAACAGTTGGCCATGAAGTCCGCCAGATGCATACAGAGCCAAGGACTCCCCGCCCAATCTGTGAATGGCCCGGGAGACATTGATCCCGCCACCTCCAGGTTTATAGGAAGCCTCTTTGCAGCGCAGCTTGTGGTCCGGTACTACCTTATCAATCCCTGTGCTGGCATCTACGCTGGGGTTAATTGTTAATGTTACGATCATAGGGTCTCTCTCCTTTTACTCTGAATACATGTATTTTACTCCAAGATACAGTATTTTCCTAAAGGGAGGTCTCCAGGGGGACTGCTTCAATCAAGACACTGCCAACAATGATTCTGAGGAAGATGACCAGACTACCTAGAAATTCGTTGCTACACCTAGCTGAACCGCTTGACCCCGCCGGTAACGGATACGGATTAGACGCAGCCGCTCATAGTATACATCCAGCCCTTCTGCAGGAGAGAAGCCTTCTCCATAGGCTTTGTAAAGGACAGGCTTTAGAAAGGTATCTCCCATAAGCTCGTAGGCGGTCCATACCTCGGCTTGCTCACCAGGGGATACATCGGCCATTTCAAGTGCAATCAGCTTCTCCACGGAATAGCCGTCTTTTTCCAGTTCTTCTACAGCTTCAAGCACCTCACGGCGGCTCACACCACTCCGTGCCTTCAACTGTTCCATGCCAAGGCCTTCCTCGATTCCCTGCAGCAGAACCCTTCGCAGTCGCAGCCGTTCCAGCTGCTTCTTGTATTTCAGCTCCTTCTGCTTGTACTGCCAGGCTACAAACCGCTCCTCATCAACGGCCTGATGCACCCAGCCCAGTGGAAAACTATGCTCCCGCTCGATGGAAGAGGTGATGCTCAGCCAGTCTCCACCGTATTGCGAGGCCTTGCCCTCGCCCACACCCGGAATTTGCAGCAGCTCCTCCGGTGTACGGGGAAGAAAGGCACTTAGCATCCGCAGCAGCCGGTTGCTGGCGAGAATGTAAGGCGCCTTCCGGTCACTGGAGGCCTTCCCCCGGCGCCAGGCGCACAACTCCTCATAGACAGATTCATTCCCATGCTGCTCGCTGAAATATTGCAGCTTCAGCTGCTCCTGATTGCGGTTGCCAGTGAGACTGTCCTCATCGTGAAAGGAGCCATCAATCAGCGGCCGATACCCATCGCCCATCTTCACCGCGAGCTCGTGCCGGTAAACGCAGAGCATCTCATTCCAGGAGCCGCCTTCATACCACAAGTTGTCTCCCATTTCCTCTGCACCGGAGAATTCACGCCAGCCAAGGAGCCAATGGCCTTCTTCTTCCCCGATCCAGAGCTGGGCGAATACCTCCTGATCGGCCCCGGATATTCTGGATAATCGGTTCATAAATACAATTTGCATCTGCATTCCCTACCTTCCTCGTCTTACAGTATGCATCATCCCCGTGCTGGCCGGATTCCCGTTTTGCTGGACAAGCCAAAGCCCCAGGATAATAAAGGATGGCTGAATATCTGAAGGCTATTCATCCTTAAATTTACACACAAAAAAGCACCTCTCTCACGAATTGCGTGAAAGAGGTGCTTCCTCTGGATGCTATACTGTTAATGCTTACAATACCTATTTATAGCGAAACAGTCAATCTCTTTTTATTCCGGGCAAAAATGGCTTAGCCGGCCTCTGCTACTCCCGGTCCAATGCCAGCTTAGCCAGTCCAAGCGCTCCGGAAAGACCCGCATTATCGCCAAGCTGGGGCGGAACAATATAGCTGCCGATGGCCTCATTTAGTGCAGGATGCTGAACATAGCCGCCCAGCAGCTCCTGAAGCTGTGTATGAATCAGCGGGAATAGCTGGCTCTGCTTCATGACTCCGCCACCCATGACAATCTTCTGCGGCGAGAGAATAAGTACGTAATTCATCAGCGCATGCGCCAGATAGTGGGCTTCCATTGCCCAGGCCGGATGATCCGCCGGCAGCTCGCCTGCCGGTTTGCCCCAGCGGGTGCCAATCGCCGGACCTGCCGCCAGTCCTTCCAGGCAATCGCCATGATAAGGGCAAAAACCTTCAAAAGTATCTTCGGCATGGCGGCGCACAATAATATGTCCCATTTCGGGATGAGACAGGCCATGAACCAGCTTACCTCCCACTACCGCACCAGCCCCAATCCCTGTGCCGACTGTGATATAGAGGCAACTGTCCAGCCCTTGGGCCGCACCCCACTTGTATTCTCCCAGCGCCGCACCATTCACATCCGTATCGAAGCCGATAGGTACTGAAAAATGCCCGGCAACCGTTCCAACCAGATTGTATTGCCCCCAATAGGGTTTAGGGGTGGTTGTGATGTAGCCGTAAGTCGGGCTGCCAATCACCGGATCAATAGGGCCGAATGAGCCAATGCCGATGGCTTCTACATTTTTCCCTCTAAAATAATCCAGCACAAGCCCCATTGTTTCCTCAGGTGTGGTCGTCGGAAAGCTGACCCGGTCGAGAATCGTACCGTCCTCGTTTCCAATCCCGCATACAAACTTTGTTCCCCCTGCTTCAATAGCTCCAAGTACTTTCACTGCAGCATTCTCCCTTCCCATTAACGTTCAGCCGTAGACAGGCCATCCGTGTAATAGTACGTTTTTTTCTGAAATAAAGCCTCGAATTGGACGAAGTTAAGTCGAGGGTCTTCTCTGAAATTGATAGTGCCGCGCGAAGAGCGGCATGGGTGGTTTATGCCCTTATTATACGGGGCCTGCTGATATATGACAAGCGGTTGACATATGAATTAAAAAGAAACTGGCATCGTCCAGGCTGGAGCGAACCGGTGTGGAATAATGGACTTAATTTATGCGGTTTGGCTGAATGACCAACTGTAGTGGGAGAAAGTAGACTTAATCGGGGAGAATCGCTCCAAAGTAGTAAATCCGCTTAGATTAAGTATCCTCCCTCCCACTAAATTCCTTTTCGGAGCGTTTTATCGATGTTTTTGTGAGAACAGTCCATTCTGGTCAGCCAAAATCACTTCGCCTTCTTAGGTATTAGCCTTATTACTGCGTGAAGCCTGTCTTTCGCCCCCGGTAGATATGGCAGAATTCTACAAGACGGGCTGCTGCCGGAAAATAGGAAGCCAGATGGATATGCGCATAGGCTGCCATGACATTCCCGGATACATACCCTTCCGGCTGGCTGCCGCTTCTGCCATGACTGTCATAGGCATACAACTGTGGCTCCCCCGGTGCATAGTTCATCTGGGAATAGTGGAATTCGTGACCACGCAGGCATTCTCCCTGCTTCAGCAGCAGACAGTCTGCCCGGGCGCTTACTTCGCGGTAGCCGAGTGCAGCGCGCTGTTTCTGCATGACCGTGTCAGCTGGGATAATCCCGGCCATCTGATGTATAGCCCCGCTGCGGTCGGTTAGACTCCGGGCCAGCACCATGTAGCCGCCGCATTCCGCGTACAGCGGCATCCCGGCTGCCGCAGCAGCCCTTAGGCCATCCAGGAAGATACTATTTCCGGCGATCCCGGCAGCAAATTCTTCCGGGAAGCCGCCACCGATATAGATTCCGTCTGCTTGCGGCGGTACCCCCTCTCCGCTAAGCGGACTGAAGTAAACCAGCCTTGCCCCTGCGCGGGCCAGCAGCTCCAGATTATCAGCATAATAAAAATTGAATGCCGCATCCCTTGCAACGGCTATGACCGGTGCAGAATCATGTGCAGTGACCACGGCTTGGGGATATCCCTCTGACGGATTCCCGTCGGCTGAAACCTCCTCCGGCCCAATTCCCTTTGCTGCCGGATGGCGAAGGTTAGGCGCTGCCGCAGCAATCTCCAGCAGCAGATCCAGATCGGTACCGGCCTCCAGCAGGTCTGCGGCGCGGTCGAATAACGGCTCCAGCTCACCGCGTTCGACAGCAGGCAGCAGTCCTAAATGCCGCTCCGGGATATCAAGGCCCCGGTCCCGCTCCAGCCATCCGATGACCGGAACATGGCAAGCCGCTTCAATCGCCACTTTGACTGTCCGGTAATGGCTCGCACTGCCGCAGCAGTTCACGATCACTGCTGCGATATGTACCCCTGGCTCCAGTTGCTGGAAGCCTAGGACTATCGCGGCCGCACTGCGGCCCATGCTGCGCACATCGACCACCAGCAGCACCGGACTGTCCGTGAGCAGGGCTATTTCCGCCGTTGATCCGGTAAGCGCGGTCGCCTCTTTGCCGTCATACAGCCCCATAACGCCTTCAATGACCGACAGATCGGCAGCCTCCGAGGAACGCAAATAATACTCCAGCATATATTCGCTGGAAGTCATCCAGGCATCCAGATTCCGGGCCGGCCGTCCCGTCACAGCCGCGTGGTAGGCAGGATCGATATAATCCGGGCCGCATTTGAAGGCCTGTACGGTAAGACCGCGCCGGGCAAACGCCCGGAGCAGTCCCAGTGTCACCGTTGTTTTGCCTGATCCGCTGCCCGTGCCAGCCACCACAAAGCGCGGACGGAGCTGTGAAGGCCGCTCCCGCTCCGCTTTGCTCTCCTTATTCATGCTAGCTCTCCTCCGCTTCGTTAAAGCTGACTCTCGCTACAGCAATGGTAACATTACCGCTTTTTTTCTTCTTGAGCACAAGATCGCGGGCACCTGAGGACAGCAGGGCTGCCGGCTCGCAGACGCCGTAAGCTCCAGTTGCCTTAAAGACCGTCTCCGAAGGCTGCTCCAGCACGACCGTATTCAGCTGCTCCGGCGAATATAAGGCCAATTTCCAGCCGTATTTGGCACATAAGGCTACCAGACCAGCTTCATCTCCTTTGATCCCTGCGGTGGCAACATTGCGGACACTAAGAAGCGAAAGCCCCTGCTCTGCCAGTGTATCCTGTACCACCGTTTCAAGTTCCTCCTGCGAGGTGCCACGGTTGCAGCCGAGCCCAAGCACGAGGCTGCGCGGACGGTAGACTACGGCCCGCTCGCCCAGTCCCGCCGACTCCGGACCGGTCAATAACCGGTCCGTGACCACGATGGCCGCGCTGAATGGTGCTTCCTGCAGCTCTGCCATGCTTCCGCAGAGGCGGACATGGGCAGGCAGAGCCGCCCCTGGCGGCAGCCAGCCGCGTTCGCCGCTCTCCTGCAGGAAAGCCACGGCCTCCCCGTTGACCAGGGCGGCACTGACCGTTTTCATCGGCGCGAAGTGGTCTGCGCGCCAGCCGAACTCTGCACCGAGCAGATCCACGGCGAAGGTGCCCTGCACATCCGAGGCAGTAGTGATCACCGGATGGCTGTCCAGCAGCTGCGCGATCTGCAGCGTCAGCCTGTTGGCCCCGCCCAGATGCCCGGAGAGCATGCTGATGACATGCTCTCCGCGTTCGTCAATAACGATGACGGCGGGGTCGGTTCTTTTATCCGTCAGCAGAGGAGCCGTTAGCCTGACCGCCGCCCCCAGCGAAAAGAACAGAATAATCCCTTCGTACTGCCGGAACAGCTTCGGAAGCAGCTCTCTGACCGGCTCCGCGAACACCTGAAGAACGTTTGAAGTCTCCTGCAAGTCTCCGCTGTACTTGGCATAGCCATAAACCTCCGTATCCGCGAGCAGCGCTCCCAGCTTCAGCGCCAGGCGGATACCATTTGTGGTAATAGCAACCGCCGCATACCGGTTAGCCATCGGATTCGGTTCCTTCCCGGCAGCCGTGGGTAAACGTCTTGTCGTACAGCTTCGAGCGGTGCTGATCACGTTCTGTAAGCACCGGATCAAGCGCCCATCCGGCGAGGATCATCGCATGCATGGTAATGCCCGCATCCCGCAGATCATCTGCAAGACGGGACACCGTTGTCCGCAGAATCTGCTGGTCCGGCCAGGTCGCCCGCTTCACAACAGCCACAGGCGTGTCCGGACTCCAACCGGCAGCGAGAAACTCCGCGGACACATGTCCCGCCAGTGAAGCGCTGAGGAACAGGGCTACGGTGCAGTGATGCGAAGCCAGCTGGCGCAGCTGCTCACGCTCCGGCACGGGCGTCCGCCCTTCGGCACGAGTCAGAATCACCGTCTGCGTTAAGTCTGGTACCGTCAGCTCAGCGCCCAGCGCTGCCGCGGAAGCAAATACAGAGCTGACCCCCGGCACGATCTCATAGCTGACACCACACAGCTTCAGCAGCGACATCTGCTCCAGAATCGCCCCGTACATGGAAGGGTCGCCAGTATGGACGCGGGCTACGCTTTTACCCTTCTTCACGGCCGCTGCCATGATCTCTACCTGCTGCTCCAGATCCATTCCCGAGCTCTGCAGCACCTCGGCTCCCGGCTTGGCGCCGGCAATGAGCTCGCCGCTAACCAGTGAATCTGCATAGAGTACCACATCCGCGGAACGCAGGATCCGGCTGCCTTTTACCGTAATCAGTTCGGGATCACCCGGGCCGGCTCCTACGATATAAACCTTTGGCTCCAAGCTCACCTTCGTCATTTGCACACCACCATCAGGCTTAGATATTCCAGCTCATGACCACGCAGCTCGCGTGCATCCCGCCACACCGTTTCATACGGGGAGGTCACCTTAGTGACTACAGATGCTTTTCCTTCAAGGCCCAGCTCGTCCAGCACATCCAGCACCAGATCCAGCACCTTCGCCACCTTCAAAAACACTACTGTATCGTGATGCAGCAACGCCTCCTTCAGCGCCTCGCGGTCGTCCGTGGCCGGAATAATCCCCACCCGCTGATTGCCGTCGGCAAGGGGCCGTTCCAGCGCGGCAGCGGCCCCCAGCACCGACGAAATCCCCGGAATTGAAACAACCGGCACAGCGGGATGCTGCTCCTGCATCAGCCGGGCCAGATGAATGAAGGTGCTGTACAGATTCGGATCACCCTCCGTCACAAAAGCAACATCCCGGCCTAGCTTCAGCTCATTCCAGCACAGCTCTGCCGTGTGGTTCCAGCCGCTGGCCAGGAGTTCCGGATCTTTGGTCATCGGGAACACCAGGCCCAGCATAACCTTTTCGTCTGCATTGACATGCAGCTCTACAATCTCGTGGGCATAGGATTTCCCGCCCTTTTTGGTCGCCGGGTAGGCAATCACCGGACATTCCCTCAGCAAACGGCAGGCCTTCAGTGTAATCAGCTCAGGATCACCGGGACCCACGCCCACACCGTACAAGGTGCCGGTCCTGTTATCCATTTCTTGTGTTGTCATCTGCGTTTCCCTCCTATGTACTGCTAAGTAAGTGCTGCATCCTAATCTTTTGCGTTATTGCAGTCCTGCCTGCGGCCGCTGACCACGTAAACGGGGTTCATCCCCTCAAACCGGGTCATGCCGAGGATCGGCTTCCCCCGGGAAGCTTGAATCTGCGTCACTTCGGCAGCCATTCCCTCAAGCTTCAGCGACTCCATACTGGAATAGAGCGTTTCAATCGTTATCGCTCCGATAACAAGACGCCCTCCGGGCCGCAGCCGCTGAGCGCAGAGGGTAATAATCTCCTTCAGGCCGCCTCCGCTGCCGCCGATAAACACCGCATCCGGGTCCGGCAGCCGATTCAGGCCGCGGGGTGCTGTGTCATGGATGATCTCAAAATCAGCGCGGAATTTACGGCGGTTGGCTTCCATGTTGGGCAGGTTCTCCGCACTTTTTTCAAGGGCGTACACTTTGCCGAGGCGTGCAATCCGCGCACATTCTGCTGCCACTGCCCCCGATCCGGAACCGATATCCCAGACCACTGCGTCCTCGGATAAATTCAGCTCTGACAGGACAAAGGCACGCACCTCGCGCTTCGTGATCAGGCCTTTCTCCGGACGCCGCTGCTGGAAGGTTTCGTCGGGATAGGCAAACCCCCGCCGCACTTCACGGACGGCCTCCGTCTTGCGCCGCAGGATTACCACGTTCAGCGGAGCAAAGCTCCCTTTTTCCAGCTCATCCAGCTCCCAGAACCGGCAGACCTCCTCTTCCCCGCCCAGCCGCTCGCAGACAAACGCCTCATATTCCGTCATTCCAAACTCGCATAAATAGGCTCCTATGACTGCCGGGCTGTTGACCTCATCGGTCAGCAAAGCGATTTTGCGCTTACCGTCGATCCGCTGGGCCAGCCCTCGTATCGGACGGCCGTGCAGACTGACCAGCTCCGCATCCTGCCAGCTGTCCCCGAGCCGGGCAAACGCCAGCTGCACACTGCTGTAATGCGGAATCACCTCGACATGCTCCGGGCCGAATCTGCGGACCAGATACCCGGCAATGCCAAAAAACAGCGGGTCCCCCGAAGCCAGCACCACGGCACGGCGCTCTTTCCATACTTCCTCCAGTTTGTCTGCAAAGGCCTTCAGGCCGTTCTTCAGCACAATCTTTTCCCCTTGGTAGGTGTTAAAAAAAGACAGCTGCCTCTCCCCGCCGAGCAGCACTTCGCTTCTATGCACCTTGCCCAGGCTATCCGGGGTCAAGCCTCCGGCTCCGTCCTCACCGATACCAATAATATATATAATGTCAGCCACGGATCTCCGTCCTTCCCAGCACCCGGCCCTTCATGGTGATCAGCACCATCTCCACCGTCATGCCGCCATGCACATGCTCCAGACAATGCCTGCAGGCATGCAGGCACAATTGTTCAAAAAAAACGTCATTCCCGGCCTCCGTCATGTAGTCCACAACCTGTGAAGCTGTATTGGCTCCGGCAATCTCCGCCACCTGTACGCAATCTGCCCCCGACTCCGCTGCAATCCTGGCCAGAAAACTGAAGTCGACCGGAGCATGTTTGGAATGAATCAGCATGGCGCCCTGCGCAACCTTTGAATACTTGCCAGCCATACCTACCAGCGTAACTTTGCGGATTCCGAAGGCCTTGGCGTGTTCCAGCGAGTAGCCGACATATTCCCCCATCTGGATAAAAGCTTCCTCCGGAAGCGCTTCGAACATCGCCATAGCATATTTCTCACTGCTGCCGCCGGTGGTCAAAATAATCTGTTGGTTTCCCATTGCCGCAGCGACTGAAATCGCCTGCACCACACTCGCCTTATAGGCTTCGGTGGAGAACGGCGTTACCACGCCGCGCGTGCCCAGGATGGAAATGCCGCCGAGGATGCCAAGCCGGGGATTTAACGTTTTCAGCGCAATGGCTTCGCCTTCCGGCACACTGATGACCACCCGCAGCCCCCGGGCGGCGCCATGCTCCTCGAGCACCTCAGATACCTCCTCCAGGATCATGCGCCGGGGCACCGGATTAATCGCTGCTTCCCCAACCGCCACCGGTAATCCCGGCTTGGTCACTCTCCCCACACCTTTGCCGCCATCTATCTCTATGCCGGGTATATCGCTCCAGCTTACAGCTGCCTCAATCCTGGCCTGATGTGTCGCATCCGGGTCATCTCCGGCGTCCTTTACGGTTGCACAGAATGCCGAGTCCATGCTGGTGCGCCCGCCCCCTGTCAGCTCGAACGTATGCCGGAAACCGGCGGGCAAACCAATCTCCACACGCTGAGGAACTTCGCCCGTAATCAGCAGAAGTGCTGCGCCTTTGGCGGCTGCGGCAGCACAGGCACCCGTCGTGTAGCCCCGGCGCAGCGGCACCAGGGGATCACCATCCCCCAAATCCGCGCTGGGCTTACGGCCCTGCAAATCAAGTGACTCCTGTTGTCCCATGACGTGAATGCCCCCTTCCTCTGCTGTTTTAGCGTATTTTCACCACCGCTCTACTAGCCCTGTTTCTGTGATTCTGCCGCTTGACGGACGGCCAATAGGCTGAGTGCATTGACTGCTGCGACCACAACCGTACTTCCGCCCTTGCGTCCGATGTTAGTGATATAAGGAATATCCAGCTTGCGCAGCTCATCCTTCGACTCGGCAGCAGATACAAACCCGACCGGCATGCCGATCACGAGTCCCGGTTGTGCAGCACCTTCTTTGATCAGACGGATCAATTCCAGCAGCGCCGTTGGCGCATTGCCAATCACATAGATCCCGCCAGGCGCTTCGGCGCAGGCTTTGCGGGTGGCGAGGATAGCGCGGGTTGTCCCTTCCGCCTTGGCAGCCTCGATCACATCCGGATCAGAGATGTGCACCCGGACCTCGCCGCCGAATTTGTGAATCCGCTCCTTGGCAATACCGGCTTCCACCATACGCACATCTGCGATAATCGGCTTCCCCGCCAAAATAGCGGAAATCCCCGCCTCCATCGCCCGGGGATGGAACACCAGACTCCGACCCAGTTCAAAATCGGCAGAAGCATGAATGGTCCGCTGTACGACCGGGTACTGTAAAGGGCTAAATTCATGCTCCCCCAGCTCCCGGGTAATCATTTGAAAGCTCAGGCTTTCTATTTCCTGCGGCTGGACCGTAAGCGGCTTAAAATCCGTACCAAACTCCATAGCTATCCCTCATTTCTTAATACAAGCTGTAACCGCGGAGACCATCTCTTCAAAGGACTGATACACCCGGCTGCTATCTCCAAAAGCCGTTTGGGGGCGTGCAATCAAAATGACGCAGATTCCCATATCGAGCGCCGCATAAACCTTCTCATCGAGAGAACCTTCAGCACCGCTCTCTTTTGTAACCATAACTTGAGTGCCGTACTGCCTGTACAATGCTTCGTTCAGTTCCCGTGAAAAGGGTCCCTGCAGGGCAATGATGTTGCGCTGCTCTATCCCAAGGGAGAGGCATTTCTGTATATTTTCCAGACAGGGCAGCAGTCTTACTGTCAGCCGGATCGCAGAATCACCCAGCAGCTGTTCTGTAAAAATCTCTAAAGTTTTGCCGCCGGTTGTCAGCATAATAGAGCCTTCCAGCTGCTTGGCCCTGCGGGCAGCCTCTTCATAGGAATGCACAACAATCAATCGAGGATGCTTGTCATAACTGACGCTGCGCCGCTCATACCGCAGATAGGGTAGTCCTAGCGCAGCAGCAGCTCCCAGCGCATGGGCATGCGCCTCCTGTGCAAAGGGATGGCTTGCATCGATGATGGCGCTGCAGCCGTTCTCCCGGAGACAGGCGACCATTCCTTGTTGATCCAGCCTGCCGACACGGGCCGGAATGCCTGCTGCTTCAAGGCGTTCCGCACCGCTTACCGTCACGACGGACGCCAGCAGCCTAAACCCTTCACGGGACAGGGTCAGCGCCAATTCACGGGCGTCACTGGTACCACACAGCATAAATATCATCGCGGTCAGCGCGCCTTTGGAGCCGTTGCCGGGTGCAGCACATCCCGTGGAACATCAGACGGGGGCAAGGTATCCGCCGCCTCTACAGCCGTAGTTGAAGGTATGCCTACTGTTGTGTCATGGTTGTGTACATGATGATCATGTGTGTGATCATGCGTGTGATCATACCCGTGATGTCGGCCATGATGGCCGTGACCGCAATCGTGCCCGTGACCACATCCATGACCTTCTCCCCCATGGGAGCCGTGGTTATGCCCCTCTTCACCGTGGTGGTGGTGATGGTAGTGGTGAACAGATGCTTCATCGCGGTATTTGCAATTGTCACAGTTGGCTGCGGTTCGGCCTGCTATCGTCTCATCAATCCGATCCAGCAGCATATCGGACAGCAGCGGGTGTGAGCCTAGATAGCTGCCTGCCTCTACTTCAATCTCCGGGTGAGCTTCAGCAAAATCGTTCACCGTTTCGCCGAACTGCTTCATCAGCACCCCAGTGAACAATAAATACGGCAGCACGATGATTTTACGCGCTCCAAGTGCCAGGCACCGCTCCAATCCTGCGTTTAGCGAAGGCTTGGCCATGGCAATAAAGCAGGCCTCAACGCTTTTATAGGAGGTTCTTTCCCAGAGCATCCGTGTAAGTTTGCAGAGGTCACTGTTCGCATCCGGGTCGCTGCCTCCCCGGCCCATGACCAGCACAATAGTATCTTCATCCGGTACCTTGACCTCTTCCTCTGACAGCCCAGCCGCCGTTACCAGCAGAGACGATGCCGATATCGGCCGCAACAGCGGCATAGCCCCGGCGATCCGGTCCATCAGAATGTCTACCGCTCTCTCCTGCACGCCAAGAGGACGGCCATATATAAATTCCACACCCGGATATTTCAGCTTCGCTTGATCCAGAGCCATCGGAATATCCAGCTTGGAATGTCCTGCCCCGAACAAAATAATCGGCACCACATAGACCTTACCGGCTCCTCCACGCACACATTGATCTATCCCTCCGGAAATGGACGGGGCCGACAGCTCGATAAAGCAGGTTTCAATCGTAAGCTCAGGCCTGCGGGCAGCCAGCAAGCTGGTGAAATTCCGCAGCTCCTCATTCCCCTCTTCCACACGGCTTCCATGTCCTACCAGCAGCACAGCCGTTCTCCCCAGGGGACTTTCCGGGCTCTGCAGATGCATGTGTTCTGCATGCAGTATGCTCATCGAACTTGTGAAGTTCACAGCAATTCCCCGGCCCATCCGTTCAAAAAAAGTATAGAACCGCTCATTCGGATAGCCTTGCGCACAGTATTGTTCCACAACCGCTGTTACGGCGGCTATCGCTTCCTCTTCGTTCATTCCCTCACGGACCCGTGTGCCCGCATGAGCGGCACGTCCGGTTTTTTTGCCGCCAAGGTATAGCTCAAAGCTTCCTTTGGAATAAATAAGGCCGATATCCTCCAGGACTGCCGAGTTGCAGGCCATCCCGCAGCCAGTTACGCTGATCTGCAGCTCTCTAGGCGTAGACCTGCCGTGCAGCTGTTGAAATAACCGTTCTGCCGCTGCCCTGGCACCTTCTTTTCTCAAGTTACAAAAGCCACAGGTTGTCACCTTCACGTAGTTGCCCGGAGGCGAGTCGTTCAGCCCTGTCGTTCCGATCCCCTTCACTTGTGGTGGATACCCGCCGATCTGCACCGCTCCCGCGTTCACTGCATCCGTTTCACGTTCTGCTTGCACTCTCAGTACCGGACCAGCCAAGGTCTGCCCAGTAGTGTAAGCTTCACCGCCTGCCAGTGCCGCCGCCAGCGACCAAGGCTCCGCTGAGGTCCGCAGCCGTTCATGCGGCTTCAATGCCTGAGTATCTGCGCCAAGGCTGTACTTGCGCCCGTAGCCGCGCGGTGTAACCAGGAGGCCTTCATAGACCATTGTGGCGGAATTCCCGACGATCACCGTCGAGAGCATGCCGATTTCATGATTCAGCATATCCTGAAGTGTAGTGACGATGGTCTGCTGCCGGTCACGGTAGGCGCTTTTTACGATCCCGACCGGAGTGGCAGGATCCCGGTAACGGAGCAGAATCTGGCGGGCCTCTTCAATCTGGCGTGTACGCTTCCCGCTGCGCGGATTGTAAAAGGCAATTACGAAGTCCGCGGCTCCCGCCGCTTCTACACGTGCCGCAATGCTCTCCCAAGGCGTAAGATGGTCACTCAGGCTGATTGTACAGGAATCGTGCATAATCGGTGCCCCCAGCAGTGAGGAGCAGGATTGAATGGCCGATATACCCGGGATCACTTCGACCTCTACACCTGTGTCTGGAGTCCAGCCCCGTTCGATCAGCACTTCATAGACCAGCCCCGCCATTCCATATACACCCGCGTCTCCGCTGGAGATAACCGCAATCGTCTGCCCGGCTTCGGCCCGGCGAACCGCTTCCTGGGCCCGGCTGACCTCCTCGGTCATGCCTGTACCTACAACTTCCTGATGCCGCAGCAGCGGCCGGATCAAGTCCACATAAGTGCTGTAGCCGATCACGGCCTCACTTTCTTCCAGCGCTGTTAAAGCGCGGCCCGTAATATGCTCCATAGCACCAGGCCCAAAGCCGATAATCAGCAGCTTTCCTAGCTTGTTCATTCTTGTTCCCCCGTTCGTGTGTAATGCTGTTCAACTGCTTCCTCATTGGCCCGTATCAGCGCAACACCCCGGACCGCAGTTCCTCATCAACTGGCCAGCCCGGCACTACCCGCCCATCCTTTCACCTAGCAGACTGCCAAGCAGCGCCTTGAAATCCCCGGCGTTCCGGGGAGCCGTGACTCCTTGCGTTACGTGCAGTGGCAGGCTGTGCCACAGCTCTGCCAGCAGCGGAAGCTCCAGGCCAATCGCCTGCAGCGTCTCCGGCCCCGCAAAAATATCATCCGGCGTTCCGGCGGCCCGGCAGGAGCCATGATCCAGCACGATGATCCAGTCCGCCCAGCGGTAAGCCAGATTCATATCATGCGTGGCCATAACCACAGTTGTGCCCTTACGGTGGATACTGTCCAGGCCATCTAGAAGCTGCGCCTCGGACAGCGGGTCCAGGTAAGACGTTGGCTCGTCGAGCAAGATCAGCTCCGGCTCCATCGCTATCACGCCTGCAAGCGCTGTGCGCTTTTTCTGACCCAGGCTGAGCTGATGGATGGGTTTATCCTTTAGAGCAGTAAGGTTCAATTGCTCCAGAACGGCAGCACAACGTAATTCAATTTCGGTCTCATCCATACCGGTGCCCCGCAGCCCGAAGGAGATATCCTCAAGTGGTGTACTTAAGATCAGCTGCTGCTCAGGGTCCTGAAAGACCAGACCGACTCTGCGGCGCAGGGCGGCCAGTTCTTTTTTGGCGTAAGATACAGGCTGTCCCGCCTGCAGCAGCGTACCTTTTTGCGGCCGCAGCAGGCCTACCGCATGAAGAAATAACGTTGATTTGCCGGAACCGTTATGTCCAAGCAAGGCTGTTTTACAGCCCTTGGGGACGGCCACGGTCAACCCGCGGAGTGCAGGCTCCATCGTGTCCGGATAATGAAATACAACATCTTCAAAGGCCAAACTGTAATCTATGTTCATGTGGCTCCTCTTCTCCAGGCGGCTTCACTTCATGGATCATCATCTTTTGCATCAAGTCCATAGCAGCCACAGTTGTACAGCCACCAGGAGCGCGATTCCGGCATAGGCTTCAAAGGCAAACCTTCGCGGCACTGTGCGCTTCACATAGGGCGGTAAAAGAATCTCCCCGGTAAATCCCCGGGTTGCCAGCCCCTGCGACAGCCCATAGTACCGGTGCATGGTGTTAGCGAACAGTGAAGCTGCCATACTTGCAACCTCCCGCAGCTTCGCCCTGAAGCCCCTTTGACCGCCGCGCAGGCGCCTGGCCAGAAGCAGTCCATGGGCTGTGTCATCCAGCAGGAACAGGAAGCGGTACATAATCAGCATCAGTTCCAGCACAAGCTGCGGCATCCGCAGCCGGCGGAGTACCTGCAGCAGCTCGCCGAACGGTGTCGTCAGTATAATGAACAGGCAGCAGGCCAGGCAGGCTGACACCCGGGCCAGCAGCAGCACAGCCCGCATTCCCCCTGCCGGGGTCATGTACAGAACCCGGGACATGCCTGGAATCTGCAGATACCAAGAAGCCTCTCCGGCAGCCGGATGACCGAACTCCACCAGCAATGCCGGCAGGCTGAGGCCGAAGAACAACAATGCTGTGCCGACAAGAAGGCCATAAGCGCGCGGAGGGATTTTGGCGTAGAGAAGACACCACCGCATCATCCAGAGTGCAATAAGTATCTGAAGCGCCGGATGCAGCACATAAGCGAGTATGAACATAACGGCCGCAAAAAGGCTCTTCCACATCGGGGACAGCTGCCCCAGGGCATTGCTGCAGGATAACGCATCCACTCTTCTAATCATTCAGCTTCTGCCGGTTCTGCTGGTTCTGCCGGTCCTGTCTTCCTCTCAAGAGACCCAGTGTATAGCCGATCACTCCTGCACCAAGGGCCGCCTGCAGCGCGAACAGCATGCTCTCCGTCTCACCCGGCAGCTCGGCCAGCGGCTTGAACCAGGGCTTGTATGTGGGATCAATCTCCGTGATTGCACTCTCGGCCGCGTCATCGGCTCCGCCGAAATCCCCGTTCACGAACAGAAGCGGCAGGACCACCAGCAGAATCACTGCGAGCAGCATCAACAGGTTTCTCCATTTGTTCTTCACCGTTCGCCGCCTCCCCCGGCTGCACGTTTGAACAGTGACAGCTCCTGCGGACTGTAAGCCTTCAGCCAGTTCCAGAGCAGTACGGTTAAGAGTCCTTCACTGACTGCCAGCGGAATCTGGGTCACGGCAAATATACCGCCAAATTTAGCAAAGGAAGCCAGCACGCCGCCATTTGCCGACGGAAAAGCCACCGCAAGCTGAAAGGAAGTGACGACATAGGTCATCAAATCCGCTACCGCAGCCGCACAGAACACCGCCAGCTTTTCCCGTCCATTCAGTTTCATAATCAGCCTATAGGCCGCATAACCGGCAAAAGGTCCGGCCACCGCCATGGAGAAGGCGTTCGCTCCAAGTGTAGTAATCCCTCCGTGCGCCAGCAGCAGTGCCTGGAACAACAGTACAACCGATCCGATCACACTCATCGGTAGCGGCCCCAGCATCACAGCGCCAAGTCCCGTCCCTGTAGGATGGGAGCTGCTTCCGGTTACCGACGGCATTTTGAGGGCGGACAGTACGAATGTGAAGGCACCCGATAGACCCATCAGCAGCTTCAGCTCGGGATTGTCCCGGGTGATTCGGGTAAGCTTACGGATTCCCAGCAAAAAGAATGGCAGAAAGGCTGCCCACCAGAACAACGCCCAGCCTACCGGTAAAAAACCTTCCATAATGTGCATCGCTTCAGCTGTGCCCGGTTCATTCAGCAACAAATAAACGGCAAATACACAGACCAAAGCTGCAAAACGCCAAAAACTGCGTTTGTGCATTCAAAAACCTCCATCCTTAATTTTCATAGGCATGAAACATATACACTCTTACCTTTCAAACCAAAAACTCCCGCCCGGAGTGGGTGGGAGTTATATGTACGTGTTCAGATCACAAAGAGAAGGCTGCTCCGCCGCCAAAACAAGCAGCGCACCCCCTTCTGATCATCCGTTCGTACACCGCTCCTATCCGCGTAGAGTCGTGTGTGCGCAAACAAGGTAGGTCTCCTGGCTCGGGATCACAGCATGGCTTTCGTCTTCCCCGGAGCTATCACCGAGTGACCTTTTGAAAGCCGGCTCTTCCTTACAGTGGCGGGACCGCTCGGGAGTTGCACCCGATTCCCTGTTATCCCTTGATATACAATCAAAGGCACCTTGTTTCGTCGCTGATTCATCCTGTACATCATAGCGGACATCCCTCACAGATGTCTGTGATAAAAGTGCTGCCGTGGAAAGCTTGTAAGAATGTCACTTGAGTAATATAATTATTAACTATAATCCTGAATCGGAGGCTGTTCATGAAACTTGATCTTACTGAAGAATCCCTGCCGGTGTACGAAGCATTATCCAGCTCTGTGCGCCTGCATATGCTCCGTCTGCTCGCCGTTCAGCCCATGAATGTCAAGGAATTAGCCGGATCGGTCAAACTCAGCAGTGCGATCATGACCATGCATGTGCGTAAGCTGGAAGCCGCCGGGCTGATCCGCACCCATATGGCTCCCGGACGGAGCGGCCTGCAGAAAATCTGTACGATTGACGTGGACCATGCTGAGATTCTTTTCCCGGGCCAAGACAAAATAGAGCGTAAATGCCACCGGAAAGAGATTCCAGTCGGGCATTATTCCAATTTCCAGATCGAACCAACCTGCGGACTGGCTACCACTGAGCAAATCATCGGCAACTTTGACGATCCGCGTTATTTCTGGGATCTGGAGCGGATGAATGCCGGTATTCTCTGGTTTGGCAAGGGGTATGTTGAATATAAAATCCCCAACTTTCTACTGTCCAGCCAGCAGCCGGAGGAACTGGTTATTACGATGGAGATTGCCTCAGAAGCGCCGTCCATCAATAACAATTGGCCTTCGGACATCACCTTTACCCTGAACGGTCACAAACTGGGCTATTGGACCAGTCCCGGCGATTACGGAGACAGACAGGGCAAATATACCCCCTCCTGGTGGCCCGCACTCACCAATCAATACGGATTGCTCAAGCAGCTGAGGGTTACGCCCAAGGGTACTTTTATGGATGGTCATAAACTGTCCGAAGTTACGCTTGACCAGGTGGGCATTCGCAGCAAACAATGGACGTTCATGCTTTCGGTGGAAGAGGACGCCGAGCATATCGGGGGTCTTACCCTGTTCGGCAAAGGATTTGGCAATTATAACGAAGATATGCTGGTTGATCTATACTATACAGATATGCCGGATAGCAGTGAGGCGGCCGGATCTGCTTAAGCCCGCTTATACGTGAGTGAACAAAAACAAGAACAAGAACAAAAACAAGAACCCCCGAATTCCACAGTTTACCAAACTGATGGAATTCGGGGGTTTTGGGTTCAGTCATATTCATGCGATGCTGTATTCTAGACAGCCTGGCCTGACAACCTCTGTACCGTGTCTATTCATTAACAGGCTGCCATAGACCGCCGCCGGGAAGCGGACAGCCGCGTGCTTTCAGCCGGGCCACAACCGGTATGATGCAGCCGCAGGCCGTGCAGGTTACACCATCCTGCAGTTTGGGGCAGGTCCTGCATATGGCGACCCGCTCTGTATATACCTGATCTGAAGCGGTGTTGCCTTCATTGAACATCGATGACGCCAGTATACGGGCGATCTGGGCTTCTGTTACTTTATAATCATCCCGGCAGCCTTTGCAGGCAGTAGTTGTAGCCATAACAGTACTCCTTTTATGCGTTCGGTGTAATTTCCAGTACCGTTACCGACATCGCCGGCAGTTCCACAGTAAGCGTATCCCCTTCCAGCTTGAAGGCAGTGAACGGCTGCGGAGCAACCGCTTCCGGCTCACTGAATGAGTTATGGGCATCGATGGTAGCCCCGGCAAGCGTTGTACCGTTAATCTGTACCGCTTTACCGGCAAGTCCGCGCAACTCCAGCGGAAGTACAGCTGCGGCCGCATGATTCAGGTTGCACAGGCTGACATGAATGACACCTGCAGCTGTTACTGATGCCGAAGCGGATACTTCCGGAATCTCCTTACCGTCATAGCTGTAAGAACCACTGTCCAGCGTCAGATCAAGCAGTTCGGCGTCCTGATGCACCTTGTACATATTAAATACATGATAAGTCGGAGTCAGCAGCATTTTCTCGCCTTCGGTAAGAATGACGGCCTGCAGTACGTTAATCGTCTGGGCAATATTCGCCATCCGCACACGGTCGCTGTGCTTGTGGAAAATATTCAGTGTCAATCCGGCAACCAGCGCATCGCGGATCGAGTTCTGCTGATACAGGAAGCCCGGGTTCGTGCCCGGTTCCACATCATACCAGGTACCCCATTCATCGACGATCAGGTCGACTCTTTTCTCAGGATCGTATTTGTCCATAATCACGCTGTGGCGGGACACCAGTTCTTCCATGTGCAGCGCCTTTTCCAGTGTTGTGAAATATTCCGAAGTTTCAAAGCCGGTAGCCGCACCCTTATGCTCCCAAGTTGCACCGGGAACGGTATAGTAATGCAGTGTGATGGAGTCCATAAACTTGGCAGCTTCGCGCATCAACACTTCCATCCAGTGATAATCGTCCGAGTTCGGCCCGCAAGCGATCCGGTGAATCTTGTTGTCCCCGTAGTTGCGGACGTAGGTCTGGAACTGCCGGTACAGATCAGCATAAAACTCAGGACGCATATTGCCTCCGCAGCCCCAGTTTTCATTGCCTACACCAAAATACTTGACGGCCCAAGCTTCCTCGCGGCCATTCTTCGTACGCAGCTCAGCCATCGGAGATACGCCGTTAAAGGTCAGGTATTCTACCCATTCGGACATTTCCTGTACCGTTCCACTGCCTACATTACCGTTGATATAGGGCTCGCACTCCAGCATAGCGCACAGCTCCATGAACTCATGCGTTCCAAAGTGGTTGTTCTCTACGGTGCCGCCCCAATGAGTGTTGATCATCCGCTTGCGGCCTTCACGTTCCCCAATGCCATCCTTCCAGTGATATTCATCGGCAAAACACCCGCCCGGCCAGCGCAGCACCGGCACCTGGATCTCCTTAAGCGCTTTCACTACATCATTGCGGATACCCTTGGTATTCGGAATCGGTGAATCCTCTCCTACCCAGATCCCCTCATAAATACACCGTCCCAAATGCTCGGAAAAATGTCCATAAATGTTCCGGTTAATCGTTCCCTTGCGGATATCCGTGTTAAGCACTGCACGCTGAGCCATTCCAATGCCGCCTCTCTAAGATTAATATATTAGTTAATCACTTAATAAGTATATTAATATTATAGTAGCTTTGCTTCACATTCGTCAATAACAAAAAGCGCCTCCCTGCCGCTGGCGGCACAAGAAGCGCTATGTTACAAATTAACTATTTGGGCATTGGGTTCGTCCTGCTGAATAGATGGAATAGGAGCTTAACCCAGATCCCCCAGCTCGATCTGCACAATGCCCCGTTCATCCTGTACCGTGCCAACTAAATGCATCAGGCTGCCGAACTCCAGCTCCTGAAATTTGCGGGCCGCATTCTCTCGCTGCAGCTCCCACAGACATTCTGCAAGTGTACAGACAACCGGAACATCGCAGCGGATTTCAGCCAACTCGCGCGAGAGATGGAGCATATCAAGATCAGCTTCGATTTTGGCGCGCACTCCTTTGGGCAGCAGGTGGAGATTCTCGATCACACCTTCTACGGTACCGTATTCCGTCAACAGCTTCAGCGCGGTCTTCTCCCCGATGCCGCGTACGCCGGGATAATTGTCACTGGTATCGCCCATGAAGCCCTTCAGGTCAATCACCTGGGCAGGCGTTAGCCCTCTTTCTTCCAGCAGCTCCGCAGGATCGTACACTTTGTAGTTGGAGCGGCCTTTTTTCATAATCACAACCTTAACACTGTCACTGACCAGCTGCAGCATATCATGATCTCCGGTCAGAATATAGACCTCAGACTCTCCGCTGTAGCAGGACGCAAGCGTGCCGATGCAGTCATCTGCTTCATAGCCCACCAGGCCGATATTCGGCACACCCAGCTCAGCTACTACCTCTTTGACCAGATCGAACTGCGGAATCAGCTCCAGCGGCGCATCAATCCGGTTCGATTTGTAGCCGTCATACTTCTCGGTGCGGAAGGTTCCTTTGCCCATATCCCAGCAGCAGACGACATGGGTAGGCTCAAACGTGCTGACCGCATCGAAAAAATACTGCAAAAATCCGTACACCGCATTCGTCGGCATTCCAGCCTTAGTCTTGCGGATATATCCTCCATAAGCGGTCGCATAAAAAGCCCGGAACAGCAGAGCCATTCCGTCCACGATCATTACCCGGCCCTTTGTTTCTGAACTCATGCGTAACCTCTCCTTGTATCTTCTTATTTTCGGTTGTAAAAGGAATCAGGCCTTGTTCCATGCAGCAGCGTACTGCTCTTCCTTGTAGCCCACAGTAACCTTAGTGCCGTCAGTGACAATCGGACGTTTGATGAGCATGCCATTGCTGGACAGCAGTGCAAGCTGCTCCGCTTCACTGAGACTGGGCAGCTTGTCCTTCAGTCCAAGGTTCTTATACACTTCTCCGCTTGTATTAAAAAACTTCTTCAGTTCCAGCCCGCTGCCCGCCACCAGCACGCGCAGTTCAGCCACTGTAGGCGGCTGCTCGGCTATGTGCTGCAGTTCCAGCTCATGGCCGGCTTCCTTAAGCCATTTTACGGCACTGCGGCAGGTGCTGCATTTTGGATATTGATAGACTTTTAAGTGACTCATCAGTTGCTCCTTCGGTGTACATTGAAAATTTCAAACCTTGTTCCCGTATAGCTCACTTGAGGTGAAATCAAAGGCACTTTTACCTCTGATCTACCCAAATAGCTCACTTGAGGCGAAATCAAAGGCACTTTTACCTCTGATCTACCCAAATAGCTCACTTGAGGTGAAATCAAAGGCACTTTTACCTCTGATCTACCCAAATAGCCTACTCGAGGCGAAATCAGGGGCACTTTTGCCTCTCATTTCCCCTCAGAGCCGTTGGCTACTTCCCGGCTGCGTCCAGCTGCAGTCTCTCCTGCAGCATCGCCAGATCGGGGGGCAGCGGCGCTTCAAAAACCAGGTCTGTGCGCAGCACAGGATGCTGGAAGGACAGCCGAACCGCGTGCAGCGCTTGGCGCGGAATGGACGCATCCAGCTCCATTATACGCTTCAATTGCGCGCGCTCTGCACCATCCAGCTCCTCTGTACGCTCCAGTTGCGCTTGCTCCTCTGTGTCCAGCTCCTCCGCAATCTGCGCCTGAGGCACCCCGGCGGGCACTCCCGCTTTGGCGTATAACGGGTGACGGTACATTCCGTCACCGATCAGCGGGCAGCCGATGGAGCCCATATGCACCCGGATCTGGTGGGTGCGGCCGCTCTCCAGCTTCAGCTCGACCTTGGCTGCGGCGGGGTACACCTCCTTGACCTCGTAACGGGTCAAGGAAGGATAACCATCCGGCGTTACGATCCGCCGGTGCGGCTCTGCCGGGTCGCGGTCGATCGGGCCGTCGATATCGCCGCTCGGCACAGCAGGAACACCATGCACCCAGGCGTTGTAACGCTTGTCCACAGTTCCGGCAATCATCTGCTCGGAAATATGCTGGTGGCTGTATGGATTCTTCGCAATCACTAGCACACCCGATGTCTCCTGATCCAGCCTATGAACGGGGCGGAAGCGGAATTGCTCGCTCTTTTGTGCCCAGTAATAGACAACTCCATTCGCCAGTGTATCGGTATAGTGCCCATGGGTCGGATGCACAATGATCCCAGCTGCTTTGTTAACGACCAGCAGATGCTCATCCTCATACAGGATCTCAAAAGGAATCGGCTGCGGCAAAATATCCTCCGAAGTCTCCTGCTCCATGCGGATCTCCACAGTATCGCCAGCGACTACCCTCACGCTGATATAGACCCGTTCTCCGTTCAGCATAATGCCCTGGTCTGTCATTTTGAGCCGGGACAGCAGCTTGCGGGAGACATCCATCCGCTTTTGCAGAATGGTCTTAAGCAACCAGCCGTCCTCAGACGGCGGCACTTGATATGAAATGGGTGAATAATAACTTGTCGTCATGTTAATTACGGAACACCTTTTTGCTTCGCACATATTCTACGTCAGCAATCCCGAGCCGTGTATTGGCGGTACGGGCCAGCGCAAAAAAGTAATCTGACAGCCGGTTCAGATAGATCACTGCCTCCGGGTTAATATCCGCACTCCGTCCCAGTGTAACTGCGCGGCGCTCCGCGCGGCGGCACACCGTGCGGCAGACATGCAATACGGACGACAACTGGCTTCCTCCCGGCAGGATGAATCGCTCCAGCACCGGATTTTCTGCCTGCAGCTCATCAATCCAGCCTTCGAGGCGCTCAGCCATCTCGCTTTTTACCTTATATTTATTCTCACTAAGCTTCACAAAAGCCAGATCCGAGCCGCAGTCGAACAGCTCATGCTGAATCTCCAGCAGCTGCTCCCGCACATCTGTGAACTTCTCGTCCTCCATCAGACTGCGTGCCTGGCCGACAAAGCTGTTCAGCTCGTCAATCGTGCCATAGGCCTCAACGCGTACATCGTCCTTGCCTACGCGGCCGCCGATGACTGATGTTTCCCCTTTGTCCCCCGTACGTGTATAGATCGCCATTCTTTGTCCCTCCTGCCTCTAAAGTCACATATTCTTAGTTTAAACGCTCCTATGCAGATAAGGCAAACAAAGTTCGGCATTTCTGACATGTAAATAACTCCCTGAACCAGGGTTATCCATTGAATGTTCTGCTTCACTTACGGTTTTCTAAACGTAATGCAGTACATCATGCCTTTGCAGACTTCCCTGTATTCTATCCCCAGCATATTCTCCGGAATCAGGCCCAGAATCCCCGGCATCAGACTGACGCCTGTTCCTGCCCTACGTCCATGGACGTAGTAGAATACTATACCAGAGCAAAACCTAAACAACATGAACCATTCAAGATTGCCGATCTCATCTGGCCCAGAAACTCCATTTGCCCCTGTTTGAGTTGGCTCAAATCTGCATAGGCCGTGTGATAGGTATAGGAGAACAGATGCCGATAATCTATAAAAGCATCAATTTGCGAAATAAAGCCGATATGGCTGTTCTCTTGGGCGTATCCGTTCATAAAGGAATTGAAAAACACTTGTAGGAAAGCATCCCTTTGCGGTCCCGCTGGGACAGCATAGGCCGTGTGATACACCGATATGGCAATATCATATGCATACCAGTGATACTCGCTGTCCCCAAAATCAAGCAGTGTCAGATTTCCCTGATGAAGCAGAACGTTGGAATGGTGCAGATCGCCATGTATTAGGCCATACTCGTCCCGCGTGACAGAAAGCTGCTTAAAAGCTGCTCTATACTGCCGCCACTTTTCTGCTATGAGCGGATCTTTATGCAGGAATTCGTCCTGTAGCAGATTGTGCTGAAACCACTGCGGGCGTATATGGACCGGATCATAGCTTTTGGCCAACGCATGCATCTTTCCCATGACCTTTCCCCATTGTTCAAAAACGTTAGGATTCCAGCTCATGATGTCATTGGGATTCAGTGGGATACCTGGAGCTTTTTCGTAGGCAACACAACAGTACTCCTCCGAAACGGGATGAATGAACTTTCCGGCTTCCAAACGAAGCGGCTTGACTGCACTCAGACCCTTACTGCGCAGATACTCCAGCCATTCCAACTCTGACAAAAGCGCCTCAACATTTATGACAGCATTCTCCAATATTTTAACAACAATTTCTTCACCGCCACGGTTAATCCCGAACACATTGCCGTTGTATCCTCCAAGGAGCTCAGCCTGATCGGGATCACATCCGAGTGCTGCAAAAGCTTGCTTTTTCACCTTTTCCGTAATCATCACTGCACCTCCACCCCGAGCAAAAAGCTCACTATCTCCCGGTTGACAGCCTCCGGCTGTTCATGGTTTATTCCATGCCCGGCATCCGGTATTACTTTATAGTGAAATCCTCCGTCCGTTAGCAACTTGATGAAATCCCGTTTGCGGTTCGGCTTAGAGTGCGGCGAACTGAGCTTCTGCACAACCTTCAGCAGATTATTACTTCCATTGTGCAAGAAGTTCCCCCATCTTCAAAAAATGCAAAATCTGTCATCGATATTAGGAAGTGCGGGCATACCTAACCATTATAAGGATCTATGTGTAAATATAATACAAACAAAAAAGGGACCCGAAGGTCCCCAGTCAAAGAACATTCGCAGCTTCAGCGTCTGCGGAAATGTCCTCTCATGTATTCATTAATTTTCAGGTCCAGCAGGCTGCTGATTTCGATCACATTAGCCGAAGTAAACGAATTCTCCTGTGCAAAAAGCTGTTCCATTCTGTTGCGGAGAATACGGATTTCATCTTCCAAAGAGAGTCTGTGTGCGTTAACATCACCCTTGGGGGGCCTTTTCCCGCTTCCGGTCAAACATTCCCCGCCATAGGAAGGCAAGTAATAATCGGCGCTGAGCACAATCATCCCTCCTAAATGTATGATTCAGAAAAGAAAATCCATGTAAGTACTAACATAGGTGTTTCTTGTCCTCAGAGTAAAATAATACCATACAATAAAGAGATCCGCTATAGTCCGATTATCTTCATCTGGTTGCCCTATTACAGATGTTCACGTTCCAGTTGTGAGACAAATGCCCCTATCCGTTCTACAGCCTCGTTCAGCTGGGAGACAGAAGTGGCGTAGGAGCAGCGGAGATACCCTTCGCCCCCAAGTCCAAAGACGCTCCCGGGAACCGCGGCAACCTTGTACTCCAGCAGCAGGCGCTGGGCAAATTCGTCGGAAGTGAGTCCGGTGCGGCGGATGCTCGGAAATGCGTAAAATGCGCCTTGCGGCTCATGGCATTCCAGTCCGGCATCCCGCAAGCCCTTGACAATTAAGCGGCGGCGCTGATTATAGGAGTCGGTCATCCGGTCTTTCTCTTCCATACCGTTCGTTAATGCCTCCAGCGCAGCCACCTGACCCATGGAAGGCGCACACATGACGGTGTATTGATGGATCTTCAGCATCGCGGAGATTAAGTCTGGATGTCCGCAAGCATAGCCCATCCGCCAGCCGGTCATAGCAAATGCCTTGGAGAAGCCGCTAACCAGAATTGTCCGGTCAATCATGCCCGGCATCGAAGCGAAGCTGACATGATTGCTGCCGTAAGTGAGTTCCGCATAGATTTCATCGGAGATCACGATGAGATCATGCTTTTCCACAACTTTGGCAATGGGCTCCCAGTCCTCACGGCTCATAATCGCCCCCGTCGGGTTGCTGGGATAACAGAGAATCAGAATTTTGGAGCGCGGGGTAATCTTGGCTTCCAGCCCCTCCGCGGTAAGCTTGAAGTTGTTCTCCCCGAACGTTTCAATGCCGACAGGAATCCCGCCGCCGATCGCGGTAATCGGAGAATAGGAAATATAACAAGGCTCAGGAATAAGAATCTCATCTCCGGGCGAGATCAAGGCGCGCAGGGCCAGATCAATGGCTTCACTGCCGCCCACTGTGGCGATAATCTGATTAGCCGGATTATAATCAACGGCGAAACGGTTATGCAGATACTCGGCGATACCTTCCCGAAGCTCAGGCATACCTGCGTTCGAGGTATAGCCCGTAAAACCTCTCTCCAGCGAATATACACAGGCTTCTCTAACATGCCACGGCGTCTTAAAGTCCGGCTCCCCGACCCCAAGTGAAATAATATCTTTGCTGCCTGCCGCCAGATCAAAAAACTTGCGGATGCCCGAAGGCTGAATCTGCTGGACCAGCGGCGCCAAATAGGAATTCATCGATTTGCCTGTATCTCCGGCATGCTGACTGTTATTCGTGATCATAGATGATTACTTCCTTTACGGAGATATCATGAGACGGTTGTCTTCCTCATGCTCTTCAAAGATGATACCGTCCTGTTTGTATTTTTTGAGCGTGAAATTCGTTTTGGTCGAGAGCACCGCATCAATGGGAGACAGCTTCTCAGATACGAAATTAGCGACCTCCCGCAGATTCCGGCCTTCCACTTCTACTAAGAGATCATAAGCTCCCGACATGAGGTAGACTGATTTCACCTGGGGATACAGATATATCCGTTCTGCAATTCCCTCGAAGCCCCGGCCCCGTTCCGGGGTGATCTGTACTTCAATCAGCGCTGTGACCCGCTCATCGTCCACCTTATCCCAATTCACAACAGTGGCGTATTTAACAATGACATGGTCTTTCTCCATTTGCTCAATCACTTGTTTGACGTCGTCTTCTTCCGCTCCAAGCAGCGTTGCCATCAGTGCTGTAGAGCTCCGCGCGTCCTCCTTGAGCAGTTCCAGCACTTTCCTCTTCAGTTCATTCATTTCCTTCATGCCTTCCCTCCTGCGAAAAGAGTTTAATACTAATATGACATGAAAATGGCACTTCTGCAAACAAAATAACCCCGCAGGAGCGGGGTTAACAGATTGCATGATCTGGAGAAGCTTCTCTCCCCGGATGCAGGAAAGAGATCGCTCTGCTGCGTCGGGTAGGAGGTAGCCGGGTTACATATAGTAGGAACTTTGCACGTTAGGCTGATGCTGCGATACATTAGGTGCCTGTCTGTAATCGCTAGTCCCATTTATTTTTTGCTGTACAAATTGCTGGCTTTTTTGCTGGATCTGCTGTGCACTTTGGATCTGCTTGTCCACGGCTTGGCGAAGGGCTTTGTCCGGTGCCTGATAGAATCCCATCTGAGACATCTGGTTATACAGATCCCCTTGAATACGCAGTGTATCCATAGTCAGTTCATTGAAGACCCGGCGCACGGTCTGACAATTCGATTCTGTAGCCGCTGTCGTATATTCGCGTACAGTCCGTTTCAGGTCATCCAGAATCATAGTTAACAGATCTTCATCCGCCATAAATTGAGCTCCGTTTTGTGCGTACACTTAATAACCTCCTTGAAATAATTTTAGATTTCATGCTAAAAAGCACTTATTGCTGCGGTTGTGAGGGCGCATATTGCTGGTGCTGCTGCAGAAGCTGAATGAGCATTCCCATGTGATGGGTATGGCTCTGGATTTGCTGGTTGCAAATCTGGTTCACCGTCGAGTTCTGAGTACTGCCGGCGGTTGCGGCCAGCTGCTTAATCAGCAGATCCTCATTGGAGATGGAGTCCGCAATATATTCCAGTTCTTTTCCGCTAAGTGCCTGCATTTGCGTAGATTGCATATTCTTGTATCCCTCCTTCTATATGGTTCAAGCCGTATTAGTATGCTGCGGATAGAAACTAAATATGTGCCAAAAAGCACAGCTCCCAACATGTAAAGATGACCTCAACGATGTATGAGAGCCTGTACAGCGACCAATAATACCTTATCGGAATCTCATAAAGGGGAGATCAACAGATGAAATTACTCAGCGGGAAGACACCCTGGGAGAGAACCTTGCCCCATTATCCTGTATATCCTGTGCTGGATGGGGATATCACCTGCGATTGTCTGATCGTAGGCGGGGGAATGGGAGGGGCCATGGCTTCATACCGTTTGTCCAGAAGCGGAGCGAGTACCGTATTGATTGATAAAAGAGCAGTGGGTCACGGCAGCACGCACGCCAACACCGGCTTGCTGCAGGTAGCAAATGACAAATCGCTTACCTCCTGCATGAATACTTTTGGAGCAGAGGAAGGCTTATTATTCTATAAGTTATGCCGTGAAGCTGTCGGGAAGATCCTGGAGCTTCCAGGCAAGCTGGATATTGATCCGCACATTATTCCCAGAAGCAGCCTGCTATATGCCAGCTTCCCGGAGGATGTTGCTCCATTAAGGCTGGAGTATGAAAATCTCGCTGCACATGGTTTCGACGCGGAATTCTGGGAGGAAGACAAAATTAAGGCACATTACCCTTTCTCCAAGCCTGCAGCACTCTACTCCAGAGGGGATGCGGACACCAATCCATTCCGTATGGTTCATAGCCTGATTCATAAAGCCCACGCAAGTGGTGTCCGGGTATACGAACATACAAAGGCCCGCCATTGGGAGTTCGGCGCAGACGGGGTCACCTGCTTCACAGAGCATGGCCGGATTTCCGCCAAAAAAGTTATTTTCGCGATGGGTTATGAAACTCAGGAGATGAAAAAGGACCGGGGAGCCGAGCTGATTAACACGTATGCGATCATGACCCCGCCCTTGAAGAAATTCCCCAAATGGCATGAACAGAGCATGATCTGGGAAACGGCCCGGCCTTATTTGTATTTCCGCACGACTATTGATGGACGTATCATTGCAGGAGGCAAGGACGAACAGTTAACAGGTCCCTTGGAGAGGGAAACCAGAGTGCTGTCCCAGAGCCAGAGGCTGCTTGAAGAGCTTGAAGCCCTCTTTCCGGAGATCAAAGGAGTAGAAGCGGAGTTCTCATGGGGCGGTGTATTCGGAACCTCCCGTGACGGGCTGCCTTTTATTGGTCCTCATCCAGAGTATCCCCATTGTTACTTCATCGAAGGATACGGGGGGAATGGAACGGTCTATAGCATGATCGCTGCAGAACTGCTGTCCGACACCCTGGCAGGAACAGCCCGGCCGGAGCTTGAACTATTTTCTCTCACCCGGACAACCAAACCCTCTCCAGTGTCCTAAAGGTCTGGGCTGTATTGTTTCTTACCGTGCGCCAGGCGGTCAACCCTAATCCAGCTCATCAAAAAGGCCGTCCCAGGCAGCCATTTTGCGGCTTCCGGGACGACCCTCAGGTAAAAAGCTGATCTGCTATTGTGCTTGTACGAATTCAGCCGACTTGATTCCCGCTTGACGGCCAAAAATAATAATTTCGGCTACAGAGTTGCCGCCGATCCGGTTTTGACCGTGCAGACCGCCAGTCACTTCACCAGCCGCGAACAGACCTGCGATAGGTTGGCCTTCTTTATTAAGCACTTCTGTGTTCGTATTAATCTTCACACCGCCCATGGTGTAGTGAATCCCAGGGCCGATTTTGATCGCGTAGAAAGGCGCGCCGGACAGGTCGTGATCCATACCGGTAGTTCTGCCGAATTCGGCATCCTTCTTATTCTTTACCGCAGTGTTCCATGTATCGACGGTTGTCTTCAGTTGATCTGCAGGGACACCCATTTCTTTGGCCAGGGCTTCGATAGAATCCCCTTTTAGAACAAATCCCATTTTTTCATACTGTTCAATCGCTTTGACACGGGATTTCACGCCGGAATCAAAGACAAGGATCGCAGCTTTTTCAGGAAGCTTATTAATGGCTGCGGTGACATGATCCCGGGTATCCATTTCGTTAACAAACCGTTTGCCTTCACTGGAAACGAGCAGAGCGCCTTCTCCGCGAACGGCTTCCCCGATCAGATAGGATTTCTCCTGCTGCACTGTCGGGTGAACCTGGATTTGATCCATATCGACGGTTGTACCGCCGAGTTTTTCAATCATCTTAATCCCGTCACCAGTGCTGCCGATCTGGTTGGTCGTTACCAGCCCTTCCAAATCGGGTCTAACCTCTGCAATCATTTCCTTATTGGCTCCAAAACCGCCGGTTGTCACAATTACAGCAGAACCTGTTATTGTTTTTTCATCTGCCTGGTTAAAGAGGACCTTGACCCCATTAACCTTGCCGTCTTTTTCGGTAATTTCCTTGACATCAGCATTCACGAACAGCGGAATACCTTTTTCTTGTACGTTTTTCACCAAACCTTTGACCAGGTATTGTCCTACTGCCGAACCGTCTTCAGGACGGTGTGTACGCTTTTCCTTCATACCGCCGGTAATCGTGATGTTGTTCAGACGGATCCCAATGGAATCCAACCAGTCGATCGCACTTGCGGAATTGTCAACGAAGAAACGAAGCATCTCTTTGTCATTGGTATCATGACCACCCTTTAGGGTCTCTTCATAAAATAAATCATTGCTGTCTTCAATGCCTTGCTCTTTCTGGAACTTCGTCTGCGAAGCATTCATTCCGGAGGAGGATTTGGACGTATTTCCACCCGCTATAGGCATCTTTTCAAGAATAACCGGATTCAAGCCTTTAGCCTTAGCCTCAAGCGCTGCCGACATGCCGGCACCACCCGCACCCACAATGATGATATCGTATTTATCTTTTAATTGATCATACGGTGTATAGCTTGCTTCAGATGCCCCTGAAACTGCTTCTGTTTCTTTTTTGGTCTCAGTGTTCTTACTCTTGCTCTCAGCGTTGTTGCTGTTGCCGTTGTTGTTGTCGCATCCCGCGATCACCAGCATAACAGAAAGAATGAGAATAAGAGCAGCGGCTGCTTTCTTTTTCATTGTAATGTTGCCCCCTTGTGCATATTTTCACAATTATCATAGCGGCAAAGGGGCTGTTCATGGAAGCTTACGTAATTAAAGAAATCATTAAGTAACTAAAGTAAGCAGATTTTGTGGGATGAAGTTTAAAAACTTACCTCAAGGCTTATAAAAAAGTAATCCCCTCGTATATTTACATTATATTTCCACGAACGATGTTTCTCATTGAATTTAATCAATCGTTCATTCAATCATAGGAATCTGAAACAAAGTGGAATAAGTATAACTAAATGGGCTGAATCTTACAAACAGATGGTGAGCTCAATTAGTGATACTTTTTCCACCTAAATATACTTAGCAATAATTCCCCGGCCTTCAGCCGCCACAGTATACATATATACAGGCCTGCCCACCGCTCCATAACTGATCTCCATCTCCAGAATACCCGCCTCTGTGAGAAACGCCAGGTATTTCCGGACGGAGATCCGCGAAATCGGAGCCGCTGCCGTGATATCCTCGGTCGAAAACACCGGTTGCTCCAGCTTATGTATAATGCTCCAAATGCTCTCCAGCGTACCTTCGGTAAGACCCTTGGGCAGCATGCGGCTCTTGTCCTCCTCGGTACCAAGAGAATGACGTAGAAGCTTATCCAGCTGCTCCTGACTGAGGTTCTCTTTATGCTTCATCAGAGCGTATTCCTCACGGTACGCGGACAGCGCCGCCTGAAAGCGGGAGAATTCAAATGGCTTGATCAAATAATCAACGGCCCCCAGCTGAAGGGCTTTGCGGATGCTCGAATTATCGCTGGCTGCAGAGATGACGATAATGTCGACCGTACTCCCCTGCTCCCTCAGAGCGGATAACAGCTGCAGACCACTGGTACGCGGCATGTGGAAATCCAGTAGAATGAGATCAACCGCAAGCTCCTCAAGCATCTGCACGGCCTCACCACCTGAAGCAGCCCAGCCCGCGAACTCAAAGCCCTGAATCTGCTCCAGGTAATGGCGGTTAAACTTGGCTACCATCGGATCATCTTCAACGATCAGCACTTGTATGGTCATCGGTTCTCATCCTCCTTCACCGCATATGGCACATCGGCCATAAATGTAGTTCCCGGCTCCAGGCCGGGTATGATCTGGAGCTGGCCATGCAGCTTCTCCACACTGTTACGGACCAGATAGAGTCCGATTCCCCTGTGTTCTCCCTTGGTGGAGAATCCTTGCACAAATATCTGCTCCCGAAGCGCTTCAGGGATTCCCGGTCCGCTGTCACTCACTGTGGAGATCAGGCGCCCCCGGTCGTAATCAAAAGCAAGCTCAATTTCCTTAACGCTGTGGCCTTCGAGTACTTCCATGGCATTGTCGAGTAAATTACCGGTGATGGTAATCAGTTCATGCATCACTTGCAGATCTGCAGATTCCGGCAGATAGCTGTCCTCTGTCAGCAGCAGCTCTATCCCCGCTTCCCGGGCTCTGCTAAGTTTCCCCAGCAGAAAGCCGGCCATAACCGGGTCCTTGATCTGCCTCGTAATTGTACCAATCTCATTCTGGTAGTTGCTGACGGTCCCCGAAATATATTGTTGCAGTTCATCGTACAGGCCCATATGGGTCATTCCCATGATAACATGGAGCTTATTCATATATTCATGCGCTCCTGCGCGCAGAGCATCCGCATAGACGGAAATACCAGACAGCCGTTCCGCCAGTACTGCAAGCTCGGTCTTGTCCCGGAACGTAGCAATGGCCCCCGCAATCTGACCATTCACCCGGATCGGAACACTATTGGCCAAGATGGAGGTACCATTCAGCTCCAAATTCTGATCCTGCCTTGCCTCACCGCTGACCAGCACCTGCTCCAGGCGCAGCTCCGGCCAATAAACGGTGATATGCCGGGTCATCGCGTTGCCTGTAATACCAGCTGTTCCCAGAAGCCGTTCCGCTTCTACATTAATCATGGTGATCCGGGCTTGATCGTCAACCGCAATAATACCCTCACGTGCAGATTGAAGCATGGCACTGCGCTCTTGCAGCAGCTTAGAGATATCGGATGGCTCCATGCCGAACATCATCTGTTTGATTTTCCGGGCCAATACCATTGCTCCTCCGGCTCCAAGCAAGGCACCGGATAGCAGGATTGCAATAATCGTCCATTCATTTTGCCGGATCAGCTTGTGTACCCGTTCCATGGAAAGGCCCACTACGACCACTCCAACCTGGGAACCCTTGTTACTGTACACGGGGACGAAAGCCCGCAGCGATTTGCCTAGCAGTCCCTCTCCTTCAGAGATACTTTCTTCGCCGCGCAGCGCAAGCTCTTGCCCTCCACCGACGAAGGCCTTCCCAATCCTCGAAGTATCGGGATGTGAATAACGGATACTGTTCATATCGATGACTACGACAAACATAATATCATTGCGGCGGGTGATTTTGGAGGTGTAGGCCTGAATCTCCCTGCTGTTCCCTTCACTGAGTCCCTCTGACACCAGCGGCATCAAAGCAATGGTCCGGGCTATAGCGATTGCCTTATCCTCCAGCGCATGTCTGGTCTGCGGAATAATCTGATTTCTGAAAATAATGTATAGCACTACCATGACCAGCATCACTACGGCGGAGACCATGACCGTAACCTTTGTCCTCAGACCGTAATCCTTTTTCTTGGCCAATGCTGTATTCCCCCTGTTCCAACCTTCTATTGACTATAAGAGGGATTCCTCCGCTTTGCGCTTCAGCAGCCGGTGCAGTGTAAGCCAGCTTCCCAGCGGAGCAGCGCCCAGGAGAAGCATCAGCAAGGTAATCATTCGTGGCGATTCGTTAACCGATAGCATGGCTATGAATACAAAAACGCCCAGAATTTTGCCCGTCATCAAACAAAGCTCCCTCAACACCACCAGTTCTACCCGTTTACCCACACTCTCCTTCGACTCGCCCATCAGGTCAAAGCTGCTGGAGGTCATGGGCAGCATATATAATGGAAGAAAAAGGGATGTTCCAATACCCATAATCAGTAAGGTGCCGTAGCTAACCCTCCAGAGAAGCGGAGTAATGACAGCAATCAGCAGAATGCCTCCGGCGAGCATCCCGCCCGAACGGAGTCTTGGCTTGAACCATTTGCCGGCAGCATAGTAGCTGACCAGTGAAACCGCTGAAGTGATCAGTGCAAATTGTCCCAGCTTGCTTTCTTCTTTAGCGGCTATGTACACAAGAAGACCAATCAGAAAGGAAAATACGCCCTCCCGCAGTCCCTGGAACACCAAGGCTCCCGCTGTCGGTCTCCATGCACTGCCCTTCCGGTGCAGCTCCCTCCATGGTTCTTTCCACAAATAAGCCCCTTCACTCTTACGTTTCTTAAGAAAAAAGCTTAAGCCCACGGCTGCTCCGTATATGGAGAGCGATAAAATAAACACCAGGCGATAACCGCGCTCTCCATGCAGTGAAGTGATGATCCAGCCTGATACCCAAGGCCCGACGATACCAGTGAATGAACCCAGTAATCCCATCCAGCCATTGAAAAAGTCCCGGTTGCCTGCATCCGTTATCTCAAAATAAACAATGTTGAAGGCCAGCCAGAATAATCCGATCGCTATGCCTAAAATCAATCCAAGCGGCCATATATAATTAACCGCCCGATTGCCGAGCCACAGTACGAGCAAATAAAAAAGGCCCGAAACGGCCAGGCCCAGCCGCAGGGCGTTCATCTTGTTATGTTCCTTAACCCATTTCCCGGCCAGCCAGAAGCTTAGACCCACGGCCAATTGCTGAGCTACTGTAAACCAGCCGACCATAGAAAAATCCTGCCTGCTCTTCCACAAGTAGACGTTCAAAAATGTACCTGCCAACACGGTGGCCAAGGAACATAATCCGTTGACCGCGAGCAGCAGTACCTCTTGTTTTTGCGATGAATTCTTCATGCTGTTCCTCCTCGCCAACTGGACGTGTCTGCTTAACATGCCCAGCTCGCGGAGAAACCATAACGTGTATTACTTGGTGCCGGTGCTCAGATTGCGCACAAGCTGAATGCGGTCTTCCTGCGCCAGGCTGTGCTGTACATGAAAGCACGAAGGGCAGACAAAGAGATTCAGCGAGAACGGCGGTTTCAGGACAGGACCACCCAAGGCTTCCGGTGAGGATGGCTCGAAGCCCTCCACGTTCTGGGTTCCGGAGAGCAGCATTAGCTCATGACACTGCGGACACTCAGGCGCTTCCAGCTGTGCCGCCAGTATGGCAGATACGCTTGACTCGTAGCGCTTCAAATCATAATCGTCTCCGAATTGGACGAGTGTATTGAAGATCGGCACTACGCTATCCTTGTCGCTGTCATCCCACAGATCTTCGTCGCTTACATCCTCTGGCTCCGGTTCCACTACATCTTCCGGCTCGTCTTCATCCTCCAGGTCATCTACACCCAGGGTTACCGTACGGTAGCCGCTAAGTTCATTGTTACAATGGGGACAGGTATCCTCCGGCCCGAACTCCTCGTCCCACACAATTTCCGTATGACACCAAGGGCAAACTGTTGTTTCCATCTGAAATATCTCCTTCTTACCTCACATTTGAATTCAATTTATCATTAGATATATTATACCGGCCGCTATAAAAGCCAGGGCAGAAAAGAACAGAACCCGTACCAAAATCTTCATTTTCTACACCCCATTTTAAAAAATAGCGGCACCAATCACATAGGACAGGGACACGGAAATCAGCATGGCAGTTAGACCAACAGCCCGGTTGTCTGCGGCGATCTCATCATCGATGGAAAAGACCGGAGTCAGGAACTCAAAGAGGAAATAGGCGAGCAGCAGCAGTAAAAATCCCACCACCGACCATTTCATCGTTTCGTAGATTGAGGCTCCCGCATCAATACTGAAGCGCAGAATGTTACAGATGCCGAAGATTTTGCCTCCGGTGGCCATGGCTACAGCCACATTCCCTTTGCGGATTTCTTCCCAGCAGTTATATTTGGTGACCATTTCGAAGAAGGACAGAAATACCACAAGGCCAAGTATGGCCACTGTGAAATAGCCGAGCAGCGCACCCAGCGGATGATCCAGCAAAAGATCAATATTTTCTTGCATGCTTCTCCCTCTTTCTGCTGGACTCCAGCCGCTATTCCAGTTCAGCCACGGTTACACCCGCGCCGCCTTCGTTGTAATTCCCCAGCCGGTAGCTCTTCACATGCTTATGCTTACGCAGATATTCCTGAATGCCGGTGCGCAGTACTCCGGTGCCCTTGCCGTGAATAATGGAGATTTGCCCTAAATTGCCGAGAAAAGCCTCGTCAATGAAGCGGTCTGTCTCCATAATCGCCTCTTCCAGATTTGTGCCGCGCAGGTCCAGCTCACTGCGGATATTCTCATCACGGGTGCGCTTGACCGTCGTTGCCCGGCGGAGTGCAGGAGATGGGGAATCCGGTGCGGAGGACAGGAATTCAAGATCCTCCAGGTTGACCTTCATCTTCATAATCCCAAACTGCACAATAGCTTCCTTGGGACCGCTAAGTTCAACAACATAGCCCTTCTGGTTCACATTCTGCACCTTTACTTCATCGCCTGGCTGGATTTTTCTTGGCGCCTTGACGTTGCTGCGGGCTACGGTCTTCTTGCGTGGCGCGGGTTCCGCTTCATCCAGGCGGCGGCGGGCTTCAATCAGCTTATGCTCCTTAACCGAAGCTCCTTCCTCCATAGCGAGCCGGCGCAGATCACCGATGATCTGTTCGGCTTCCTTGCGTGCCTTGTCGAGGATCGCGCTGGCGTCCTTCTCCGCCTTCTCCAGCCGCTTGTCGCGCTGGCTCTCGAGCTTCTCCAGCTCCTGTTGCTGCCGGTTGCGGAATTCCTCAGCTTCACGGCGGATCGCTTCAGCACGTTCACGCTCGTTCTCTGCTCCAAGACGGTTCTCTTCCAGCGAAGCAATCATATGCTCGACGCGCAGGTCCTCTTCCTTAACCTCACCGCGAGCATGCTCAAGTATGGCGTTTGGCATACCGAGGCGCTCAGCAATAGCGAATGCATTGCTTCGTCCCGGTACACCAATTAGCAGCCGGTAAGTAGGACTAAGACTCTGTACATCAAATTCCATGCTGGCATTGATAAGGCCTTTGCGTTCATAAGCATAGGCTTTCAGCTCACTGTAATGCGTAGTGGCCACCATCCGGCATTCGGTCCGGTGAATATTCTCCAGAATGGCAATAGCCAGGGCCGAGCCTTCGGCAGGGTCGGTACCTGCACCCACTTCATCCAGAAGAATCAGACTTTTTGGAGTCATTCTGCGCAAAATGGAAATAATATTGGTCATATGGCTGGAGAAGGTACTGAGGCTCTGCTCAATACTCTGCTCATCGCCAATATCGGCATAAATCGCATCAAATACACACATTTGGCTGCCTTCCTCCGCCGGGATGAACAATCCCGACATCGACATCAGGCTGAGCAGGCCGATGGTCTTCAGTGTGACCGTCTTACCGCCTGTATTGGGGCCGGTCACGATGATCGAGCTATAGTGGTTGCCAAGCTCGACATCCAGCGGGACCACCTGCTCCGCCGGAATCAGCGGGTGCCGTCCCTTGCGCAGCTTAAGATAGCCCCGGTCATTCATACGGGGCTGGGTCGCCTTCATATCACGGGCCAGACGCGCCTTGGCAAAGATGAAGTCCAGCTCGCCCAGAATATCCACATCATAAGCCATTTCCTCGGCAATATCGCCAACGAGCGCGGTTAACCGGTGCAGGATAATCTCAATCTCCCGCTCCTCGCGCAGCCGGGTTTCACGCAGCTTGTTGTTCATGGCCACAATGGATTCCGGCTCGATAAAGAGTGTGGCACCGGAGCCCGACTGGTCATGCACAATGCCGCCGAAATGAGCACGGTATTCCGCTTTGACCGGAATGACAAAACGGTCACCACGAATCGTTACAAGCTGATCCTGCAGCATTTTGGCTACGGAGGAAGAGCGGATCATGGAATCCAGCTTCTCGCGGATTCGGGTCTCACCTCCGCGCAGTTCACGACGGATGGTGGCCAGTTCAGGGCTGGCTGTATCCAGTACATCAGCATTCTCGTCGATGCAGCTGCGGATGGCATCCTCAACATGCTTTTGTTCCGACAGCAGATCACTTTGTGCGAACAAAAGGGCGATGTTCTCATCTTCATGCATCGCCGCCAGAAACCGCTTGACTCTGCGTGCACCGCCGATGGTATTGCCAACAGAAAGGAGCTCGCTGGTTCCCAGCATTCCTCCAATGGAGGCACGTTTCAGGGCCATTTTGATGTCCGTTATACCGCCGAAGGAAGGAATGCCCTTCAGCCGGTCTACATTGGCTGCTTCGTCCGTAGCCTGCAGCAGCTTTATCACAGATTCAAAATCACCGGATGGCTTGAGGCTCTCCGCCAGCAGCCGTCCCATCGGGGTCTGCGTATATTGCGCCAATTTATTTAAAATCTTGCGATATTCAAGCGTATGCAAAATTTTGTCGTCCAATTACAGTCACAGCTCCCTTCATAGATGGTTACATTATACCTAATTCAGCCGGGTTTCGCTATTTGGCTAAGTTTTCAGGAATAGAAAATCAGATGCAGGCCACAATAACAACTGCACATATCCTTATGCGAAGGCCAAAGGAGGTTAGTTCAGTGAGATTTTTAGGTCATGTGGTCCGTTTTATCGTGGCAGCAATCGTGCTGCTGGTGGTTGGCTGGATTGTTCCGCAGTTCACGATTGGCGGTTTCTGGAGTGCGCTTATTCTTGCGCTTGTCATTGCACTGCTCGGCTGGGTCATTGAGGGCATCTTCGGCAAAAAAACAACGCCCTTCGGCCGTGGCATCGTCGGTTTTCTCGTCAGTGCACTGGTCATCTGGATCGCCCAATTCATCGTGAGCGGTGTCAGTGTCACCGTGTTGGGAGCGCTTCTGGCAGCACTGGTCATAGGCATCATCGACTTGTTCCTGCCGGTCTCCACACCGTTTGAAGCTGCAAAATAAAAGAAGAAATCTGCTGGTCTTATTGCAGACACGAAACCCCCTACTCCGGAATTATAGCGGAATCAGGGGGTTTATTGTATTAACTTATGCATATGACAGGATATTATCGTTCATAGCTGCAGTGACTACCGCATTTTTACCGGTGCGCTTGGCGGCATATAAGGCGTGGTCTGTTTTGCGGAAAAGCATTTCTTTCCCGTCCCCGAGCTGGTAGTCACATAACCCGATACTGACTGTAATTGGCTTACCGCCGGCATAAGGATGCTCCATCGCCGCAATGTTCAGCCGAAGCTCTTCAGCCGCAGCGTAGGCCTCGTGAAAGCTTTTATCTGTAAAAATCACCGCAAACTCTTCCCCGCCATAGCGGGCCGCAAAATCATTCAAACCAATCAGGCCGCCGACCTTCGCCGCAACCTCCTTCAGCACAAGATCCCCAACCCAATGACCATAGGTATCATTGACCCGCTTGAAATTATCGATATCGAACAACGCCAGCTGCAGCCTGAGGCCGTTGCTCTCACACTGCTCCAGCAGCGAAACCAGATATTCATGAAAGGTCTTATGGTTGTAAAGTCCAGTCAGAGCGTCAATCTTCAGCAGCTTGTCCGAGATCGCCCGTTCCACCAAAAGCCCCTGTTCAGACTTGGTCAACTGCTCCAGATGCTCACGCACCTCGCGGGCCCGGATAATGACAGCCTGAGTCATGACAACGAAAACGATAAACACACATTCCACCATCAAAAACTCCAGCAACGGCTTCTCCAGCGTTCTCCGCTCCAGCCCGAAGTAAACCCCGCCATAGAACAGCAAGCTGAAGGCCCCCAGTACACCCAGAAGCCTCTGATCAAAATAAATAAGAGCTATCATTATAGGCAGCATAAGCGTCATCTGCGCTCCATCCACGAAGGGCTCAAGGACAAAATACATAAGATAAGAAACAATGAACCCGCATACGACCACCACTTGCTTGTGGTACAGCAAAGTGGACCGGAGCCACATTTCCGCTGTCATCATCGCTATAAGAATCATGAGATTGCAGCCGATGAACAGGTGCCCATTAGCCGGAATTAGGATCGTTCGGACCTCAACCGCAGAATCCGACAAAACAAATAAAAGCTGGGCTACCAGCATGAAAAAGACAATAATCCAATATCCGGTCAATATTTTACGGTGCCATTTCTCCGTATTCAGCGAAATTTGGGCTAAATTAATGTGGATCCCCTACTTCTCAAACGATAATATTATAACATTAAGTATAATGAATTTTAAACTATTTTGCATCATTTTTTTGCAAATTTCGACAAAGTTTGGAGTTGTCTTGCGGGAAGGAAGTTTTCCAATGATTTTCCAAGACTTCTTGGCTCAATTACGCTATGCTAGGGGCAGGCAAGGCTTACCACTTTTCCTGGAGGAGGATGAAGATGATCCGGAGATTTACCCTTCTACTGTCCATCGTTTTGTTGCTGGTACTGTCCGCCTGCGGAGGAACAAGCAGTAACACCAGCGAAAATAATACCCAGAACGAAACGGCCAATGCCGGCATTACGGCAGAAGAAGAACTCATCATTACAGCAGCGAACTACAGTTTTGATCAAAAGACATACCATCTGAAAAAAGGGGTTCCGGTAAAGATTATATTTAAAAATGAGAGCGGTAATCACGGCATTCTGATTCCCGAGCTGAATCTGCGGCTGGATGGCAAAGATTCCTCCCGGGTTATAGTCCCGGATGAAGCCGGAACGTTCGAAATGACCTGCGCGATCATGTGCGGCTCAGGCCACAGCGGGATGAGCGCTAAGGTGATTGTAGAGTAGCAGCCATGTCCATACGATCAATCTAAATCCATAGACAAGGCGGGCCCCAGGCAATCTTTCTGCCTGGGGCCCGCCTTGTCATGCGTCCGCCATTCAACTGTCCTGTTCGATCAGTTGAATCCATTCATTATATTCACGCTGGAGCTTGGCATATTCCGCCTGAAGTTTGCGGTGCTCCTCTGACAGCTTGTCCAGCTCGCCCTGCCGCAGTTCGAACTGAGCCTGAACCAGGCGCAATTGACCCAGAACCAGCTCATAGTTCCCGCCGATCTCAGCAAGCTGCTGCTGCACTTGTGCATGCTCCCGGCTCATGGCGTCCGTTTTCGCTTCGGCCTGGCCGGCTTCCTGCTCCCAAATCTCAATCTCCTCACGCAGCTGTGCTTCTGTATCGTTCCACAACCGCTGATTCTGCTGAAGCTCCTCGTATTTGCGCTTCCATGAGGCTTCCACCTCGCGAATTTCCCGAAGAGCTTCCTGCTGTTCTGCCGCTGCAGCGGCGGCTTCACGCCCAGCCTCATACAGCTCTTCCAGACGGCGGGCATTTTCTTCACCTTCCGCCTCCAGAAGCTCGTATCTCTCTTTCAGCTGTTCACCGTCCTGCAGCACTTCATCATACTGCGCGATGAGCTCCTCATAACGTCCGCGCAGCGCTGCCAGTTCTTTGCGGGAGGCTTCGGCTTCTTCGCGATGCTGACGGCTCTCGGTTTCCGCCTCGGCCCGCAGTCCGGATTCACGGTCAAGCTGCTGCACCATGCCGTCCGCTTGCCCCCGCAGCGTGTCGATCTCACGCTGCAGAGCCAAAGACTTCTCTTCCGCTTCCAGCAGCTTCATCTCCAGCTCCCCGATATCCTCCATATACTTGTCGGCAAGCTCTTTCCAGTCTGCCGCTTCCGCTGTAGACTGGGTGAATTGACCTTCCAGCTGAAGCAGGCTGGCCTTGGCTTCACCAAGGGACTGGCGAAGCGTTGAAGCTTCTTCCTGCTTCGCCTCATAACGCTGACGCAGCTCTCCCAGTTCGTCACTGAGCAGGTCTCCGAGTTCATTAGCAGAACGCAGTTCTTCCTGCACCCGGCTCAGACTATCCGCAGTTTCCTGCAGCGAAGCTCTAAGCCTTGCCGCTTCGTTCTGCGCGGCCTCATGACGTTCACGCAGACTCTCCAGCTCCTCGAGCTGCAGTGTTCCCTGCTGTGCTGCGGTACGAAGCTCTTCTGTCAGCTGCTCTTCGCGCACCAGCACCGCTTCATATTGAGCCAGCAGTGTCATGCGGGAATCACGCTCACCCTTCAGGCCAGCTTCGGCTGCACGCAGCCTGGACTGCAGCTGCCCGGTGCCGCCGCGAAGCTCTCCAAGCTGCTTCTCCAGCTCCAGTACTTGCTGCTTGTGCCGATGTTCCTGCGTGCCTTGCGACTGGCGCAGTTCCTTATTCTTGGCAAGCTCCTTCTGAAGCGCCTCTCGCTCCTCCGTGAGCTCCTTCTCCAGTGCAGACTTGGTGTCTGCCAGCTCCTTGCTGAGTGACGAGCGGATCTCCACGATCTCGCCTCCGAGCGACTCCCGGGTCTGGTTGAGCTCCACTTCAAGCTGGGATAGGGTTTCCGCCTTCTCCCGCTCCAATGTCTCGCGCAGGGTCTGCAGCTCCATGAGATGAGCAGCTTTCAGTTCTTCCAGCTGCTGCAGACGGGTAGCCTCAGCGGCAGCAAGCTCCTGCCGGCGGCTCTCACGGGCTGCCGTCTGCTCCTGCTCATAGCTCTCGCGGAGCGTCAAAAGCTCCGCTTCACGCGCCTTAAGCTCTTCAGCCAGTTGCTCGCGGGCAGCCGTTGCTGCCGTCTCCGCTTCCAGCAGCGCCTCGGCATGCAGCTTCCGCTCCTGCTCCTGTATCTCCAGGTGCCGCCTGCGCTCCTCTTCTGCAGCGGCAATCAGACGGGCGGCCTCCTCCTTGGCAGATGCCTCCATCCGTTCGTACTCTTCCTGCCGCTCCTTCTGCGCTTCCGTAAGGCGTGCGACTTCTACACGCAGCTCCGTACGCTCTCCAGTCAGCATATTCAGCTCATTCTTAAAGTCCTGCACCTGTATGGCCTGCTCCGCCATATGCACGGCAGCAAGCACCGCGATCCGCGGAGTATCCAATTGGGAATGTGATTTGGAAATTGCGCGCATATGCTCGTCTACATAGCGGGCAACCTGTTTCATATATTCAGTGCTGCTTCCCACAAGTTTATAAGATGTTCCATATATCTCCACGGCGACACGAGTCCGGTCCATAGCCACAGTTGTGCCCTCCTTTGTATGTGTGCGGATTCTAAGCTGGTATCCCTGCTCCTATTGTAACGTCATTTATTCTCTTTTGCCAAAAAGCCGTTCATTTCATAGATTCTGCCGGTAACCGCCGTAGCCCCAAGAGTCAGAAAAAAAGCCGCAGCGAACTCCGTTTGTAAATGGATTCGCTGCGGCTTTGCACAATTCCTGCTACTTTCTTAATTCTGCACCAAAAGTTTGCTGAAGTGCAGAGACGACCCTATCATGCACTTCTACAACCTCTTCGTCGGTCAGGGTATGATCGGTATGGCGGTAGAGTAGTGAAATGGCCACGCTCTTCTTGCCGCTCTCCATCTTGCCGCCGGTGTACACATCAAATACCTGAACATTCTGCAGCAGAGTTCCGCCGTTCTCACGGATGGAAGCCAGCAGGTGGCCTGCAGGCACTGCAGAATCCACCACAACGGCGATATCCCGCTCCATGCCCGGGAAGCGCTGTAGCTCAGTGTACTGTATATTGGTACGTGCGTTGCTGTAAAGCGGCTCAAGCAGCAGTTCGGCCACGTAGGTATCTTCCAGATCCAGTCCGCGCTGCAGCTCTGGGTGGAGCTGCCCAAGCGTTCCCAGCTTCACTCGCCCTTCAGTACCCTGCAAGTATATCGATGCTGAACGACCCGGGTGGTAATCCTCAGGAGCATCTCCTTCATAAACCACACTGTCCGCAAGGCCGAAGTGGTTCAATACAGTTTCCAGCGCACCTTTCAGGTCGAAGAAGTCCACAGGCTGTACGGCTACATTCCATTGCTTGGACGCACGGCTTCCACTCAGCAGAAGTCCCAGCACCGGCAGCTCACGGGGCTGGCGGGTGAGCTGCTCTTCATCTGTGAAGAACACATTCCCGATTTCGAACAGCGCCAGATCACTTTGACGGCGGTTCGTGTTGTAGCGGGCGATTTCCAGCAGCTGTGGAATCAGACTGGTGCGCAGCACACTGCGCTCCTCGCTCATTGGCATCGCCAGTTTGACAGAAAGCTTGCCTTCAGCAAGTGCCGGGAAAAGCTTGCTTTGCTCCGGCTGAATGAAGGAATACCCCATAACCTCCTGATAGCCCCCATGTGCCAGCAGACGGCGCAGTTCACGGCGCTGGGACTGCTGGCTGGTCAGTGCTCCAGGTGTAGTCACACCTTCAATCAAAGTTGTAGGGATATTGTCATAGCCGTATAACCGGGCGATTTCTTCAATCAGATCGACATCATAACTGATATCACCGCGTCTTGTCGGAACCTGCACCTCTACGAGCCCCTGCCCCGCATCTCCGCACTTGAAGTGTAAACGGCTGAACAATGTCTTCACTTCGAGCAGTGACAGTTCTGTGCCGAGATAACGGTTAAGCTTCTCCATGGATAAGGTGAGCACCTTCTCTTCGGCAGTCCCTGTCCCAGCCTGCACAATACCCTCGTGCACAGAACCTCCGGCATAACGGGCAATCAGGGAAGCTGCACGGTTCAATGCAGAGATCACGGCATTCGGATCGACTTCTTTCTCGAAGCGCAGGGAAGCTTCGGAGCGCAGACCCAGCTGACGTGAGGTTTTGCGGACCGTCCCGCCATCGAACTTGGCCGATTCCAGTACAATATTGATGGTTTCATCTGTTACTTCAGTCTGCAGTCCGCCCATAACTCCGGCCAGACCCACAGCCTTCACCCCATCGGCAATTACCAGCATTTGCGGCTCCAGCTTGCGCTCCTGCCCGTCAAGCGTGGTCAGAACCTCGCCATCCTTGGCAAACCGCACCCCCAGTATACCGCCTTCTACTTTGTCTCCGTCAAATGCATGCAGCGGCTGTCCGTACTCCATCATCACATAGTTGGTGATGTCCACGATGTTATTAATCGGACGGACCCCCGCAGCCATCAGGCGGTTCTGAATCCAGAGCGGGGATGGGGCAGTCTTCACTCCGGCAATGTAGCGAACCGAATAATTCGTGCAATAATCTTCGTCCTCTATCCGGACGGAGATGGAGTCGGAGGCCGAGCCGCCCGATTCTACCAGATCAGCTGCCGGATCAGGCAGGTTAAGCTCACGTCCGAGAATTGCGCTTACTTCGTAGGCGGCACCAATCATGCTTAGACAGTCTGAACGGTTAGGCGTCAGATCGAAGTCGAGAACTTCATCATTCAGATCGAGCACCTTTAGAATGTCCTGACCGATTTCGGTGTCCTCAGGCAGCACCAGAATGCCCTCCTGCAGTTCCTTGGGCAGCAATTTATCGTTCAGCCCCAGCTCCTTGGCGGAACAGATCATCCCCTGCGACAATACGCCGCGAAGCTTGGCTTTTTTGATATCCAGACCGGGCAGCTTGGCACCCACCAGTGCTACCGGAACCTTTTGTCCAGCAGCCACGTTCTTGGCTCCGCAGACAATCTGCAGATCCTCCTCTTGTCCTGCATCTACAATGCATACATTCAGCTTATCGGCATCAGGATGCTTTTCTTTCGATTTGACATAGCCGACCACTATGCCGGAAAGGCCTTTGTTGCGGCGCTCCACACCATCGATCTCGATGCCGGCGGTCGTAATTTTCTCTGCCAGCTCATCTGCGGTAACGCCCTCAAGCGATATATAATCCGTGAGCCAGGAGGTTGATACTTTCATGTTCGCACACTTCCTTTTGTTTCAGATGTATTTATCTACGTGCCGGATTTACTTGCTGCGCCGAGAGGAGTCTGTTAAGGACTTGGCTCTGCAATTCCTTCTTCTAAAATTCCTATTAATGCAGTCACTGCGATAAACATTTGGACTTCCGATCGCTGTTATCCTCAGATTTCATGATTTGAACCGCTTCTCGCGGTAGAAATCCGAGGATAAGGGCGAACGCTGGCGCTTCTCCAGTTCCAAATTTTCTCTCCGTTCCTTTTCGAATAGTCCTTTTTATGAATCCGAAATCGGAACCCAAATCCAAAACGCCTTCCATTCCCCGCCCAGCCTCTCACCCGCCAAAAGTCTAAATTCCCTTGAACTGCTTCACAAAAGCCATATCATTCGTGTAGAAATGACGGATGTCATCGATTCCGTACTTCAGCATCGCTATCCGTTCAACACCCATACCGAAGGCGAAGCCGCTGTACTCGGCAGGATCATAACCGCCCATCTCCAGCACGTTCGGGTGAACCATGCCGGCGCCGAGGATTTCCAGCCAACCGCTCTGCTTGCACAGACGGCAGCCGTCTCCACCGCATTTGAAGCAGCTCACATCCACCTCAACACTCGGCTCGGTGAACGGGAAGAAGCTTGGACGAAGGCGGATGCCCGCGTGCGGCCCGAACATTTCTTTGGCAAACTGCTGCAGCGTGCCCTTCAGATCGCTCATGCGGATATGGCGGTCAATCACCAGACCTTCAATCTGATGGAACTGGAAGGAGTGGGTTGCATCATCATCATCGCGGCGGAATACCTTGCCGGGACAGATGATTTTGACAGGGGCTTCGCCCTTCATGGCCTGCATGGTGCGGACCTGGACCGGTGAAGTCTGCGTGCGCATGAGGATATCCTCCGTCACATAGAAGGAATCCTGCATATCGCGGGCCGGATGATTCTTCGGCAGGTTGAGCGCTTCAAAGTTATAGTAATCCGTTTCCACCTCTGGCCCTTCCGCTACCTGGTAGCCCATGCCGATGAAAATATCCTCTATCTCCTGAACCACCCGGCTCAGCGGATGAATCCCGCCTTCCGGCAGACTGCGGCCCGGCAGAGTTACATCCACTTTTTCCGCATTCAGGCGGTTTTGCGTCTCCTGCTGCTGGAAGGCCTCCTGTTTGGCTTCGATTATTTCCTCAATGGCGCCCCGAACCAGATTGGCTACCTGGCCGATCACCGGGCGCTCCTCCGCGCTGAGTCCGCCCATACCGCGCAGAACCTCTGTAAGTTCACCTTTTTTACCCAAGTACTTTACACGCACATCATTCAGAATCTGCGGATCGGTAACTTCCTTCAGCTTCGCTAACGCTTCGACCTTTAATGCTTCAAGCTTTTCTTTCATGGCCGTATACTGCCCCCTTATCATGGTGTTGTCCTATTTGCAACAAAAAAAGGCCTTTCCTCCCGGTAAGGGACGAAAAGACCGTGGTACCACCCTTGTTAGACTGTCTGATGAACATCCCTAATCGCATTATCCCTGCTTTCGGCATGACTAAGACCTATCTCACTTTAGCAGAAATAACGGTCTGCGGCCGGTTTCCCCTACGCATTCCATCAAGCATGGCTTGAAAGAAATTCAAGGAACTGCTCCGGAGTGAACTTCGGCAGCTCTGCTTCCTAGAAACGCTCTCAATCAACGGCGTCTCCTCCCTGTAAGCCAGGCACTGCGTACTCTTCTCCATCACTGCATTTATCATGGATGCTGCTGGATCAATCGCATCTTCTGCTTAAGAAGATATGTCTATATATTATATGCAAAATTAGCCGTTTTGACAAGCGGGACAAATTCAGGCCAATTTTTTATCTTCTTTTAAGCTTCCCTTAAGCTTCAAGGCGTATTTCAGGAATCATTTTCAGCGGGCGTTCAGCCGGATTTGATATTTTCCGTTTCAGCGAGAAAGATAAGGAACATTTATTGGGCGAAGGATATCCATTCTTATCTTTTTAGAAAAGGCTGGCAAAGGTTTTATACAAGGAGGTAAATTCATGCACAAACGAAGAAAGTCTTATGTTCTGCTATTGCTCAGCACATTTGCCGTAAGTACAGTTCCTTGGATGGCCGGGACAACGGCTTCTGTCGCTTCTGCAGCTTCAAACACAGCCACAGCAGCAACTGCCGCGACGGAAATTTCCACACTATCCAAGCTAAGCTCCATCAAGCTCGGGACTACACTTAGCGTGAAGCTGAGTGATATCGGTATTTTCAGCCAATCGGGGGGAAATATCCTTACGTATACGCTGACCTACTCCAACTCTGCAAGCAGTAGCGTAAATATGGCCAATTATTTCTCCAAAGTAGTCACTTCAGGTGGAAGCCTCATTAAAGGAGTTGCCGTAAGCGCTGATGCCTCCAAGAAGAAAATCGCCGCTAAGGAGAATACCAGTGTTACATACTACGCAAATGTCGGAACTTCCACATCGGTAAAAGGACTCAAAATCAACCTGTACGGCTGGAATTTTAGTGCAGCCAATTTCGAACAGCGGATAGGCACGTTCACGGTTCCTGCCCATTATTCTCTATCTGCCCTCCTGGGCGAGAGCAAAAAGGTGGAGCTGGGCAACATTCCAGTCATAAGCAAAGCGGAGTCCCTGCAAATCTACAAATATAACGGCAAGGTATATGCCAAGGTTGGAATCAGCCTGACGAATCTGGGAACAAAGGTGCTCACGGATCCGGGTTACAACCTATATCTGAGATCCTCAGGAGGATCTGTGTTCACACTCGCACTGGACGGGAGCAGTTCGGAGTACAAGCTCCAGCCGCAAGAGAAAAAAACACTCTACTATATGGCGGAAATCCCTTCTTACATGAACCTTACCAGTATGACGCTGCAGATCACCAAGATGGATGAAGCACTTAAGCTGCCGCTGCCTGTAGTCTCTTATACTCTTCCTGCCGCGAAAACCGCAGATTTCACTGTGGCCGCAGGGTACACCAGAAAGGTATTGGTCAACAGCAACATTGTAGATATGCAGCTGCTGAAGTCCAGCGTCTATGCAGAGAATGACAACGGAATATGGACTTATCAGTTTCGGGTAAAAAATACCGGCAGCAAGGCGGTCACTTTGCCGGTCTATGAGCTTTCGGTCAAATCTGCGGAGGGCTATGCCTTCCCGATTACAACAACAGCCTTTAACAGCCTGACCCTGAAGCCGCTGGAAGAAAAGCTGATCACGCTTAGTGCAAGCCTCCCGCTTACGCTCGCCCAGGACAAGCTTCAGCTGCAGTTGATCGCACCGGCCAGTGCTGACAATGCGGATAAAGTTATTCTTCCGGTTGCCTATTTCAAAATCCCATACATACTGGAAGGCAACACACATGTTCTCTCGGAGAATGGTATAACGAATAATTACGGCACGTTTGGGGTCACCCTTCAGTCCCTGCAGCGGCTGCCATGGGGTAATGAGGATTTAGTCCTGGCCAGATTGAGCATCCGCAACTCTACGTCCAAAACAATCACTCTGCCAAAACTAAGCGGAATCCTCAAGGCGGATCAAAGTGATCTGACTTCTTCTACCCAGACATTCATTGACAACGATATGACCACTCTGGCACCAGGTGCAAGCACGCAGATCACCTTGCTGGCGCATGTCCCTTACACCCTGGATTACAGACAGACCAAGATCATTCTTCAGGAAACGGATGGACAGGATATATCACAGTTCCTTACCCTCAGTACAACGGACGGAGCGATTACCAGTCTTGCGCCGCTTGCCGCAGGTGAAGCTTACCATATTGCCTCAACCGGTAAAAAAGCCAGCGTGAAGGAACGTATGTCAACGGTCTATAAAGGCAATGCCTACAAGCTTATTTACACTGAGGTAGAAATGAACAGTGAAGAATCACGTCAGGCAGACCTGTCCAGGCTCTACGCTCAGTTTAGGACAGCAGACGGACAATATTTTGAAGCTACCGCCAACCAGTCAGCACTTGCCACCAGTCCCGCAGGCAAAACCCTGATCACCTTCTGGACCAAAGTACCTTCCACCGTTAATACGACCGGACTGCAGCTCTATGTGGGCCAAGGGGTCGCCGGCGGGAAACTGGCTACAGCAGGAACCGCTGCTGCCGGATATGTGAATGTCGCCGCTGTGCCGCTCAACCCTGCAGATGTGACAGCCCAGTCCAATCTGCTTCACATTGCGATGTTCCCATATTCGCTTAGTGTCTCCTCGACTACAGGCAGCATGACGGCAGGCAGCAGCAATATCAGTGTGGCAGTCAATTATCTGCTGTCCCAGGATATTTCCTATCAAATGGGCAGCTATGAGCATAAACTGGTTCTCCGTTTCACAGATCCTTTTGGACAGCAGTTTGATAAGACGCTTGCGGTCGGAACTGACTTGACCGTTGGAAGCCAAGGTACGTACACCACAACCTTCAGCAGCAATCTGTACCAGACTCTGGGAGGAGGCACTTATAGCATCACCTTGTTTGATGAGTTTCAGGGAGAACGGATTCAGCTAGGGAGCCAGAGCTACAGCCTGGAGGTGACGGTTAAAGCGACTGCGACTGCTTCGGCAACTCCAACTGCAACTGCAGCTCCAACTGCAACTGCATCTGCGACCCCTACACCAACACTTTCTCCTTCCCCCACACCCGGGGCTGACGGCAGTTAAGAAGGCTCCTGAAGCAAGCTGGGCCTGAAGCATTATATATTGAACCAAGATGGAGGACCGGAATGAAAAAAAAGAAAACCATTATCATCGCCACAAGTGTCGTAGCCGTCGCCATTGCCGGCATACTCACTTACATGCTATGGCCTGACCAGAACAAGGCTGTCAATGCAGCACCACTGAATACTGCAACTGTCACCAAAGGAAATATCCTGGTTGGTGTATCGGGGTCAGGCTCCGTCTCAGCAATTAACAGCGAAAGCATCCGCACCAAAGAAGCTGGGGAAGTAGATCAGGTTCTGGTGAAGAAAGGCGATGTCATCAAAAAAGGTGATGTGCTGATCACTTTTGTGGCAGCCGATATGGGCGACAAGCTCAAGGAGGCGGACAAGTCCCTGGAGAATCTGAAGACAGAGCTTGAAAACAAGCAAGAAAACTACAAAACGCTCGCGATGAACAACGCGACAGACGAAGAGCTGGATTCTGCAAAAACGGCCATCGACAAAGCGAAAAGCGATATCCAGGACCAGCAGGACTCCATCGCTGACATTCAGGAGGACATGTTGCCTCCCGATCCGTTGACCGCTCCAATTGACGGTACGATTACCGCAGTGAACATTACGGAGGGGGAACAGGCCCAGAATGGTACAGAGCTATTGACCATGAAAGACTATGTAAATCTGAGCGTTACCGTGCAGGTAGATGAGCTTGATATCCCCAAGGTAAAGCTGAATCAGGCGGCTACCATCACGCTGGACGCTCTGGGGGATAAAGAGTTCACCGGGAAGGTGATTGATATTGCCAAGGAAGGTACCTCGTCCAACGGTGTCTCACTCTTTGACGTTACCGTGGGGCTGAGTAAATCGGAGGGCGTGCTTGTCGGCATGTCAGCGGAAGTAGCCGTCACTATCGAAGAGAAAAACGATGTGCTCACTGTTCCCGTTGAAGCGGTCACAGAAATAAACGGCAAATCCTTCGTCAGTGTACCTTCTGATGCAGCAGGCACCGGGGCGGCAGGAAGTAGAGCTGGCGGGCAAGTGCCAAACGGGCAAGCACCAAGCGGCCAAACCGGCGGGGGCCAAGCCGCTGAAGGGCAGTTGCCTGGCGGGAGGCTACCGTCTGGGGGTCAAGTATCAGAAGGGCAAGCGCCTGTGGGCGGTTTCCCTCGAGGCAGCTCGGGCTCCGGCGGACGAGGCGGCATAGGTTCCGGATATGGCCAGGCCGGCACCAGAAACGGCTCAGGCTTCGGTGCTTACGGCCAGGCTGGAGGACGAGGCGGTTCGGGTATAGCCACAGCCTCAGGACAGAAAAGAGTTGCTGTTGAAGTGGGCATCCATGATGAGAGCAGCATTGAGATTGTCAGCGGCTTAAGCGAGGGTGATGAAGTGATCATCCCGACTGTAATTTCAACAGGCTCATCTTCCGCGGCACAGCCGCAAGCCGGAGGTATGACTGGCGGATTTGGCGGCGGTATGTCTGGCGGTATGTCCGGAGGCGGTTTTGGCGGCACTGGCGGCGGATTCAGCGGTGGCGGCATGTCTGGCGGCGGCGGTGGAGGTGGCAGCCGATGAGCTCCGCTGAACCGCTGATCCGGGTTGAAAACATGGTTCACCGATATATTATGGCCGGGGAATCCATGACCATCCTCAAAGGTCTGACCTTCACGATAGATTACGGCGAATTTGTCGCTATTATCGGGCCCTCCGGCTCCGGCAAATCTACGCTGATGAATATGCTTGGCTGTCTGGACGTTGCCGGTGAAGGAGATTACTTCCTGGATGGCAAGGAAATCCGCAAGCTGTCGGATAACAAGCTGGCACAGATCCGTAACGAGAAGATCGGATTTATTTTTCAGAACTTCAATCTGCTGCCGAAACTGTCGGCCATCGAGAATGTGGAGCTTCCGCTAATCTACCGTGGACTGCCACACCGGGAGCGGCGTGAGATTGCCCGGAATTCTCTGGTTCGGGTCGGGCTTGAAGAACGAATTCACCACCGCCCTTCCGAATTATCCGGAGGCCAGCAGCAGCGCGTAGCTATTGCAAGGGCTCTGGCAGGTGCCCCGCCCATTCTGCTTGCCGATGAGCCTACCGGAGCCCTGGATGCCAAAACCGGACAGGAGGTCCTCCAGATGATCCGTGAACTCAACGAACAAGGCCACACCATCATCCTGATTACGCATGATCTGGAGATCGCCCAGCAGGCCAAACGAATCATCCGTATCCAGGACGGTAATCTCGTAGAGGATCGGAGGAATGCCTGAATGATGCTTTTCCAAAGTATGAAAATGGCTATTAAAAGTATCCTCAGCAGTAAAATAAGAGCTTTTCTTACCATGCTTGGGATTATTATCGGCGTATCTTCAGTGATCGCGCTCGTATCCATCGGCCAGGGAACTACTTCCCAGATCACTGAATCGCTGAATTCGCTTGGAACCAATCAATTGACGGTAAATATAACGGGTCGCGGGGCCACAACTTCGCTAACCTATGAGGAAGCACTGGCTCTTGGGGACATCGAGGGTGTGGACGGGGTATCACCAGTGATCAGCGGCAACATTACGGCCAAGAACGCAGCGGAGAATACCACAGTATCCATTGAGGGAATTACCCCGGCTTATGAAGATGTCCAGGACTTCCATGTCCAATCCGGCCGTTTTCTCCTGGATATCGATACGGAGTATCGGCAAAAGGTGGCTCTTATCGGCTCGGACACTGCAGAAACTTTATTCGGCACAGAAGATCCTGTAGGTCAAAAGGTACAACTGAACGGACGAAGCTTCAAGATTGTCGGGCTCTTGGAATCAAAGGGCTCCAGCCTGGGGGGTTCCAATGATGAAAAAATTCTGATCCCCATCTCTACTGCCGAGCGTTTCCTTCAGAGCAAGGGGGTACGATCGATTACTATTACCACGACCTCTGCTGATAATGTAACCGACGTCAAGGCGAAGTTAGAAGCTGCTCTGGACAAAAAATTCAGCTATGCCGACAAATCCTACTCTGTCTTTGATTCACAAGAAATGCTGGAGACCGTTTCGGCAACAAGTGATACGCTGTCGATGGCTCTCGGAGGAATAGCCGGCATCTCTCTCTTTGTCGGGGGCATTGGCATCATGAACATCATGATTGTCTCCGTCAATGAACGGACGCGGGAAATCGGTATCCGCAAAGCGATCGGCGCCAAGAAGCTCAATATTCTGATGCAGTTTATGATCGAGTCTATTGTACTCAGCGGGTTTGGCGGTTTAATTGGCGTCGGATTGGGACTAGGCATCAGCTGGGCGGTTGGACATTACACCACAATGAATGTCGCCACCTCCTGGAATATGGTGATCGTCTCATTTCTGTTCTCTTTGTTTATCGGGGTTGTATTTGGAATGATGCCTGCCAACAAAGCGGCAAGAATGCGCCCCATCTACGCCTTGCGCAATGAATAAACGATAGCTGGTTCTACCCATACATCTGCAAAGACATACAACCGTAAGCCTCTTTTTTGGGAGGTTTGCGGTTTTTTCGCCTGGAATGCTGCGTTATGCCTATGGCCCTGGACCCTTCTCTGCGGATTATTAATCATATAGGGTATCGTTTGCGGTAAAGTTGGGTAATAGGACTCAAGGGCTGGAATATCTAGAAGGATGCAGGCTATACATAATCTTTTTTATAAAAAAATAAGGATTTATGTTTCGCGACCATAAATCTGAGAATTCAAGGCAAATCTCCCCCGGATCACGGATCTGAACCTGAGCCGAAGCATCCGGAGTCTGGAGATTATTAAGTTATACCCACCTATTCCCAGGCAATTGCTCAACATAAGTGCTTCCTTTATACTGATGAGAAGAAACTTCGATCATACCGGGAGATCCCATTCCCGCCACCTTATTCTTCCCCTGCTCTGTATGACTCGTATGGATCACAATCTCTTCATTATCCTGCTCACACAAGCAAAAGGTCCACTTATGGATAGATTTAGCAGTAATTAGACAGTATTAAAGAATACTTAATAGTTTTTGCAGGGGGTGGATGAAGTGGCAGGTTTTCCCGAGATCAAAAACACACGCAGACTAATCCTTTTATTTGCCGCTATCTCCGTTCTTCTGGTGGGTATCAGTATTGCTTCCCTCCTATATTTAAACAACACAATGAATAAATTGTCCGCTTCTTTATATAACGATGTGTATCAGAATTCCGAGCTTATTCTAAATGCTGACCGTGACCTGTACCAGTCTGCCTTGGCCCTCCATACTGCTATAAACGCAAACATAACCAGTGAGGAGCGCAGCAAACTGTCCCAGGATTTCGAAGAAAACAATGCCCAGGCGAAGCAGCGTCTAGGCATGGCCAGCTATAATATCAACTCCGTGGAGAATCCGTTCAGCGGAATGAAGCAAAGTGAACGGCTGCTTACTCAGCTGAAAGAAGTCTTGGAAGACGTCGATGGCCCTTTTCAAACCTGGAAGGATACAGGCAGGGATCTTATCTCACAGCGGGTCCAGAGCAACTGGAACCCCAAATCGTTCTCTCCACTCCAAACCAATGCTCTGCTGGGGCAGGTCCGGGGCCCTCTGGACCAATCCGAGCAATTGATTGACGACTATGCACGGCAGGTAACTCAGGAATTCCGGGATAAAAAAAGCTCACTGTTCGCGTTATACTCCCTATTCCTGTTTTTGCTGGTACTCGTTATTATTTATCTCTGCCGTAAGCTGATTACCCTTCAAAATGAAATGCTTGAGGAGAAATCCCTGTATCATTTGATTGGTGAGACGATGTCCGACTTTATTATTTTGACGGATCCTAACGGGTTGGTCTTGTATGCCTCCCCTTCCCATTCGGGCCTGCTCGGTTATATCCCGTCCAAAGGTGCTCCGCTCTCCAATTATATCCGGGAGGCGGAGATTACCTGGGCGAAGCTCAAAAGTGTGGTACAGGCCGCCCCGCGGATTTCCGAACTGCGCATGCGTTCAGTAGAGGGACACTGGGTATGGCTTGAAACGAAGGTTACTCCAATTAAGGGCAGCGGTGCTTTTCCTGCACAATTTATGCTGGTATCACGTGAAATCACCCAGCGGAAGCAACATGAGGAACGTCTGCACAAGATGGCCTTTTATGACCACCTGACGGCCATTCCTAACAGAGCCCATTTCAAAATGTACATGGAGAATCTGATCAATCAGCCCGAGGAACGCAAACAGAATATTGCGCTGGCCCTGCTCGATTGTGACCGCTTCAAGCAGCTGAATGACACACTTGGCCATCTGGCCGGAGATGAATTCCTGCAATTGCTCTCACGTGAGCTGCAGCAGACCGTCAAGGGATCCGGCCAGGCGTTCCGGATCGGAGGAGACGAGTTCGCCGTGGTGCTGCACCGCTTCACCAGCCCTGAGATGCTCGATGAGATTCTGGACCGGCTGCTGCAGCTTTTCAATAAATCCTGGTCGATCAACCAAGGCTCCAGCTTCCATACTTCAGCCAGCATAGGAGTATCGCTATACCCGCAGCACGGCAGCAGTATTAATGAATTGCTCCGGGCCGCCGACCTGGCAATGTACCGCTCTAAAAATCACGGCGGCAACGAAGCCAATCTGTACAGCGAGCTTGTAGATGAACAATATTCCAACCAGCCCAAATAAACTAATCGTGCAAGTAAAAAGAGCTATTCTGACGGCCCCCTGGCGGGTTGCCGTACAGAATAGCTCTTTTATTGTACCTTAACTGGTGAGCTGCAGCGGATCATCCTTCCCCCCGCTGTTCTCCTGCAATCGTTCGCGGATCGTTACCTTAATCAGCTCCTGGCTGCCGGAGCAATCAATGAAGCGGTCTGCGGACCCATCCTTCTCTTCCCAGTCATTCAATCTTAGAATGTAGCCTACCGACACAGTTTCCGGAAGCACTTCGATCCGCGCTACAGCATGGCCATTTTCCATCTGCCGGAAATCGCACTGTCCGTCCTGGATGCCTGTACCCCACACCCATAGGTTCCAGCCCCGGTAATCACCATCCGGGCGTTCATAATGGATTTCAATGATTTTGGACCTTGGCTCAGGCTGACCATATTTATCATAGAGAACCATCATAGACAACCCTTCAAGCTCTACCTCTGCACCCTGGACAGTACGGAAGGCATCTGTTCCTGCAGAGGTATGATCCACAACGATATTCCAGCAGCCATCTGTTTCGGGTAGCTTATGGCTGATCGGCCCGGGATTTGCATTAAATATCACCACGATATTGTTCCAAACGTCACCACCGGCGTTATTCTTGAGCAGATAGGAGACCACACCGCCGTCACAGCGGAGGAATTCCAGCGAACGCTCGATCTCCTGGCGTCCATGAAGCCGGAAAGCCTGATGGTTGCTCCGCAGCGCAATGAGTCCTTTGTAGTACTCAAAGACGGGAAGGAACTCCGCTTTGTTCTCCCAACGGATGGCATTGATCGCATCGGGGCTCCGGTAGCTGTTGTGGTCACCGTATTTACTGCGCAGGAATTCATCACCAGCTTGCAGAAAGGGAATGCCCTGTGAGGTCAGGATGATCCCGCTTGCCAGCAGAGACCGCCTTACAATCTCATCACTGAGAATATCCTGCCGGTCAACCGCGAAGTAGGGATCAGCATCGGCAACGGCTGCTTCCACCGCACCGCCGTTCTTCAGCCGTCCATTCTCCAGTTCCGGCAGTTTGGCCGCCTGGCGTAGGCCCTGCGTGGCAAGTACCTTATCCCACAGATTCAAATTATCGTGTGCAGTTACATAATTCACCGTTTCCACCGGGGAGTCAGTAAATTCATGAATGGCTCCCTTGATCCCGGAAGCAATCGCACCTTCCTTACCGTATTCCCCGGTTACAAAGCCTTTGCCCCAGCCATCACTGTCGCCTTTGATCGCAGACCGGAAGTTGTCATTGAAGACCGCATATCCTTTGCCCTTTTGCACACCTTTTAGTGTTTTGGTAGCTAGTGGAGAATCCCCGCCGGTCCAAGGCTCACCGTAGAGCAGCAGATTCGGGTTGATCTTGAGACGCAGTTCTTCCGTTAGTTCACGCATGGTTACACTGTCCATCAGTCCCATGAGATCAAAACGGAACCCGTCAATGTGATATTCGGAAGCCCAATAGGCCAACGAATCCTTAATATACTTGCGGACCATCGGCCGCTCCGTGGCTAGCTCATTGCCGACACCGGAACCATTGGAGAGACGGCCGTAATAGTCATGCCGGTAGAAATAATCGGGAACCAGCGGCTGAAAAGGCCCTTTTTCCACAGAATAGGTATGATTGTATACGACATCCATAATCACGGAGATTCCTTTACTATGCAGCGCCTGCACCATTTCCTTCATCTCACGAATGCGGGTTCCCGGATCTGACGGATTGGTGCTATACGAACCTTCCGGCACGTTATAGTGCTGAGGATCATATCCCCAGTTGTATTCGGTGAAATAAGGCTCCGTTCCCTTTCCGCTGTCCGCTCCGAGTTCATCGATGGTCTGAAAATCAAATACCGGAAGCAGATGCACGTGGGTAATGCCCAGCTCCTTCAAATGATCAATGCCCAGTGCATATCCCGCAGAATCTCTTAGCCCGAATTCAGTAAACGCCTTGAATTTACCTTTATGCAGCATACCGGAGTCCTCTGACGAAGAGAAATCCCGTACATGCAGCTCATAGATCACAGCATCAGCAGGATGAAGCAGAGCAGGGGACCGATCTGAGACCCAGTCTTCCGGATCGGTGCTGCGCAAGTCCACGATGGCTGAACGCATACCGTTGGCCGACACTGCCTTTGCATAAGGGTCCGCTGCCTCTTTAAACGTTCCGTCTTCAAAAACGGCACGATACATATAAAACTTGCCTTTCAAATCCCCAGAGAGACCGGCCTGCCAGACCCCGCCCTCTTGACGCTGCATATTCACGATACGGCTGTTGTCCCTGTTAGCGAAGTTCACGGTTTCTGTGCCATTCCCCCCGGTATCATACAAAACTAGTGACACGGTGAAGGCTGTTGGCACCCATACTTTGAAAAGGCTGAAATCCGCAGTATAGGTCAATCCAAGATCATTTCCGGAATAGATCTCTATTTCTTTCTCTGCATTTATATACTTGCTGTTCATTCATGATCACCATCCCAGTGTTCTCCCCAGTTGCGGAAAACGGATCTACTTCTACTATTATCCAACTATTCCCACATCATTTAAAATAGATACTTGCACGGCTTTGCAAGCGGAGCATCCGGAGTACAGTCTTGCTCAGGTTCCACCCATGACTTGGCTTAACATATTATATGTAACACGATGTTCACAAGTTTGGGTCCAACAGCCTATTCTGTTGTCTATACTTCCTATATCGGTAGTAATGACTTCCCAATTAAGCTTATCAAGCGAAAGCCGCTATTCTATCGGAAGTATAACCTGCTATGGATTGGATAGCTACTGTAAATTGATGTTATGTACTAACTCATAGCCTATTATATCCTTCTGACGAAGCTGCACTGAATAATGTTACAACTGCCAATAACAACAGCAGTGGGTTCTTGCTAAGCTGTTAGCAAGAACCATCCAAACCCTGCAAGTATAGTGACAAGCAAAAAAACGGCCCCCAAAAGGAGGCCGGCATAAAGTAGTTGGAAAAGTAGACTTGCTAAAAAACGGAGTAATGCTTAAAGCAACAATTAATTCACACTGCTCTGCACAAGTGCGGCAACTTCCTCGGCGGTACCGAGCTGCAGCGCTTTTGCTGCCATTTCCTTCATGTCTGCAGCAGAGAGCTTGGAAATCTGGCTCCGTGCCGGGAGGATGGAAGTGGCGCTCATGCTGAATTCATCAAGGCCGAGTCCCAGCAGCAGCGGAATCGCCGTGCTGTCGCCAGCCATTTCACCGCACATGCCGGTCCATTTGCCTTCAGCATGCGCAGCATCGATTACAATTTTGACCAGGCGCAGAATGGCTGGATTGTATGGCTGATACAGGTAAGATACCCGTTCGTTCATCCGGTCTGCAGCCATTGTATATTGGATAAGGTCATTGGTTCCGATACTGAAGAAATCCACTTCTTTGGCGAACTGGTCAGCCAGAACAGCGGTCGAAGGAATCTCCACCATAATGCCAAGCTGAATGTTATCAGACACTTCCTTGCCTTCTTCGCGGAGCTTGGCCTTTTCCTCCAGCAGCAGATCACGGGCTGCACGGAATTCGCCGAGTGTAGCAATCATAGGGAACATGATCCGCAGATCACCGTGGGCACTTGCTCTGAGCAGTGCGCGGAGCTGGGTGCGGAAAATGTCCTGACGGTCCAGACACAGGCGGATCGCCCGGAAGCCGAGGAAAGGGTTCATTTCCTTAGGGAGATCCAGGTACGGCAGTTCCTTGTCACCGCCGATATCCAGTGTGCGTACAACAACCGGCTTGCCGTTCATATTCTCCAGCACTGTGCGGTAAGCATTGTACTGGATTTCTTCGGAAGGGAGCTTGTCGCGGCCCATGTACAGGAACTCCGTCCGGTACAGGCCTACGCCTTCGCCGCCGTTCTCGATTACACCGTTCACATCATTTGGTGTACCAATGTTGGCAGCCAGCTCCACATGCTTGCCGTCAGCGGATACGGTCGGCTCGTCGCGGAGCTTTTTCCACTCAGCGATTTGCAGATCATAGGCTGCCTGCTTAGCTTTGTACTCCGCTACTTCAGCATCACTCGGGTTGATCAGAACATCACCATTCAGACCATCCACAATTACCAGATCTCCTGCCTTCACTTCGGACAGTACGTTCTTGGTGCCGACTACCGCCGGAATTTCCAGGGAGCGGGCCATGATGGCCGAGTGCGAGGTGCGTCCACCGATATTCGTCGTGAAGCCCTTGACAAAGTTGCGGTTCAGCTGTGCTGTATCGGAAGGCGTCAGGTCCTGGGCGATAACAATAACTTCCTCACTGATCTCGGCAGGACTGACATAATGGATACCCAGCAGGTGGTTCAGCACCCGTTTGGTCACATCGCGCATATCGGCTGCGCGTTCCTGAAGGTACGCGCTTTTCATATTTTCAAACATCTCAATAAACTGAGTGGCAACTTCATTTAAGGCATAGTCCGCATTAACCAATTCCTCACGGATTTTGTCCATTACAGGGCTGATCAGCTCAGGATCTTCCAGAATCAGCAGATGGGATTCAAAGATCTCCGCTTTCTTCTCGCCCAGTTCAGCGAGGGTGCGTTCCTTGATGCTCTGCAGCTCGGCTTTGGACTTCCCCAGCGCGTCTGTCAGTTTGGCAACCTCCGCCTCCACATCGCTTATAGCTGTTTTCGTAATGGTATAATCCGGATGTTCCAGGATAAAGGCACGGGCTACGGCAATACCTGCTGAAGCCGCGATTCCTGAAATTTTACTCATGCAGCTCTCCCAGCCCTTCTTTAACCATAACTTCCTGAAGTGCGCTCAGCGCTTCGGACTCTTCACTGCCTTCAGTAATCAAAGTCAGAGTATCGCCTGCTTCAAGACCCAGAGACAAAACGCCAAGGATGGACTTAAGGGTTACTTTTTTACCTTTAGCTTCTGCAAAAGCTTCGGTTTCTTTGAATTTTGTTGCCGTATTTACCAGCGCTGTTGCCGGGCGTGCGTGAATTCCGTCTTCGTCGATAATTCTGAATGTTTTTTGCATGATAATATCCAACTCGCTTTCTGTTCATATAGGATTTGTTTTTTTATGGTGAAGGCTGCGCTCCCTTTAAGTATAAAGGAAGCGCTGCCTCATTGCACATTTTACAGGATACTGATGATATCCTTGTCGCCGATAACCACTTTACCCGGCTTCTTCAGCGTAACTGCAGAGCCTTCCGGCAGATTGGAGAAAATGACTGGTGAAATTACGGAAGGCGCATGAGCCTTAACGTACTCCAGATCAACCTCCATAATCGGCTGTCCTGCGGCTACCAGATCGCCTTCTTCGACCAGGATTGTGAAACCCTGACCTTTAAGCTTAACCGTATTTACGCCGATGTGAACCAGTACTTCCTTGCCGCCATCGGACATGATGCCAATCGCGTGCTTGCTTGGGAAGACGTTGAACACTTTACCGTATACCGGTGAAGCAATCTTACCGTCGTCTGACAGGAACGCAAAGCCGTCACCGGTCATCTTCTGGGAGAACACCGCATCCGGCACCTGTGTAATATCGAGCAGCTCCCCGTTGACCGGAGATACGATATCCTCAGGAATAATCGCTGCGCCTTCTTCTCCTGCCTTTTTCTCCAGCTCAGGCTGCGGAGCAGCTGCAGCTGGTGCGGCGGCTGGAGTTCTGCCGTTCATCACATCCTGAATCTGTGATTTGATCGTATCGGAACGGGTTCCGAAGATCGCCTGAACGTTGTTGCCGACTTCGAGCACGCCTGATGCGCCAAGCTTCTTCAGACGGTTCTTATCCACGCCGGCCTTATCTTTAACTTCTACACGAAGACGTGTAATACAAGCGTCCAGATGAGTAATATTTTCTTTACCGCCCAGTGCAGCCAAAATGTTGCGCGGCAGATCATCACCGCTTCTGGATACATTCTCTGTGCTTATTTCCTCTACATCGTCGGAAGGATCTTCACGTCCCGGTGTTTTGAGGTTGAACTTCCGGATTACAAAGCGGAATCCAAAGTAATAAATAACCGCAAGCACAAGACCTACCGGAATAACCAGCCACCATGCTGTACGGTTCGGAATTACACCGAACAACACATAGTCGATGAAACCGCCGGAGAAGGTCATCCCGATTTTAACATTCAGGATGTGCATGGTCATGAAGGACAAGCCGGCAAATATAGCATGTACTGCGAACAGCAGCGGAGCTACGAACAGGAATGAGAATTCCAGTGGCTCAGTAATCCCGGTCAGGAAAGAAGTCAGGGCCGCTGAAACCATCAAACTGCCGACAACCCGCTTATTCTCAGGTCTGGCTTCATGATAGATCGCCAGCGCCGCTGCAGGCAGACCGAACATCATGAACGGATATTTACCGGTTGTAAAGGTACCCGCTGTGAAATCCACGCCGTCACGCAGCTGCTGCATGAATATCCGTTGGTCACCGCGAACGAGATCCCCGGCCTTATCGACATAGCTGCCGAACTCATACCAGAACGGCGAGTAGAAGATGTGATGCAGACCGAATGGAATCAGGGAACGCTCGATGACCCCGAAGATGAAGGCCGACAGCGTCAGGTTCGTGTTGATCATACTCTGCGATACATAGTTCAGACCGTGTTGAATTGGCGGCCAGATGATCGTCAGTGCAAGCCCGAGAAGCAGGGAAGTGACTGCCGTCATAATTGGAACAAAACGTTTACCCGCAAAGAAGCCGAGATAGGACGGGAGCTCTATACGGAAGAACCGCTTGTACATAGCCGCTGCTAGTATCCCGACCAGGATACCGCCGAAGACACCGGTCTGCAGGGTTGGAATCCCAAGTACACTCGCATAGGCGAAGTCCTGCTTGCTCAGCACCCATGCATTAATGCCAAGCACGGTTCCCATGGTCACGTTCATGACGAGGAACCCGATAATAGCCGCAAGTCCGGCTACCCCTTCACCGCCGGCAAGCCCGATGGCTACCCCGACTGCAAAGAGAAGTGACAGGTTACTGAAGACAATTTGTCCCGAATTCATCAAAACATTGGCAATGGCTTGAACTACATTATTCTCCAGTGCCGGAACGTATTGGAGGAAGTCAGGGTTAACCAGCATGTTACCGATCCCAAGGAGCAAGCCTGCCGCAGGCAGAATGGCCACTGGAAGCATAAGCGCCTTACCGACCCTTTGCAACACACCAAACAGTTTTTTGAACATTGAGGTCACTTCCTTAAGTGTTAATTTCGTTCAAACAGAAGCCAAAAAAGGCATGAGCAACACAGCATACAGGTTGTTCCTCTAACACAAGGTTAGATTACCCCGACTTGGGGCTGGACAACCAAAATACTGTAAATCACTCATGCCTGATCGTATCAGTTACACGCTTTGTATTCTGTTTAGTTTAACCAGGAATCATTGTAGCACCGTTCTTTTGAACATGCAAGCACAAAAATAACCCCGAAAACAGGGTTATTTGTTTGGATTCTTACTCCGGAAGTTCCATGTCTGCTTCATCCTCTTTTTTCTGGGCCAGCCGCTGCAGATGAATCGTCAGGTAGCTTACCTCAGCCGCATACACCGGAATGTGCACCCGCTGCTCAATGACCTTAGTCAGCTTCCAGGCCAGCATATACATCTCGGGGTATTCGCGTTTCATTAGTCCATCGAGCGATGAGGTCTCCCGCACAGTCTCCCCCCGGCGCAGCCGCTCCAGGACGAAACGCAGATGGGTCACGAGACGGGAATAATCCAGCGAGTCTCTCGGGATATGATAATCCAGATTGTCTTCCACCAGGTTCACCATATCACCGATCAGCAGGGAATGCTGCTTGACCTCGGAGATATGCCGGTTGCTAAGTGCGCTGACAATATGCAAGGCAACAAAACCAACTTCATCCGGCGGCAGCTTTACCCCCATCGCCGCGTTAATCCGTTCCACCGCATACTCCGCCAGGTTGTATTCTTCCGGATAGATTTCTTTGGTTTCGTACAGAAACGGATTATGAATGGCTATATTCTGCTCGTTTCGGCGGATGGCGAACGAGATATGGTCAGTAAGCGCTATATGGATATGCTCATTCAGCGGCTGGCGGCTGCTCTGCATAATGTGCAAAACAATCTCCTGCATGACCTCTATGAGCTTCTCTTCGACCTGGGGAACTAGCTGCTTATATTGTTCCTGTTCCTCCTGGTTGCGGAGAATAAACATCTTCTCCACAGAGGACAGATTAATCCGGTCGCGTGTTTTACGGTTAAACCCGATGCCCTTGCCAATGACAACCACTTCGGCATATTGGGGATGCTGGGCGATTATCACATTATTATTGAGTACTTTCGCTACTGTTATGCTGCTCACTACGTACACCTCTTCGAATTACGGATTTCGAACTTAAGCAGCAAATATCTTAAAATAAGACTAAACACCATTATACTTAATATTCATTCTAAACATCAAGCTATAATACATGTTTTTTAGTCCAGAATCAGTAAACAACAGCGAAAGTAATTATTTCACCCGGAAGGTCTTTGCCGCATATCTGTAGACCAGGAACAAGGCAATCAGCACATAGGCAACAGAAACAAACAGCACCGTCACCGCAAAATGGGCCGGGGTACTCTGAAACTGCATGCATATAATGCCCACACCTAGAACAATACTGTTCATGATACTGAAGAACGGATTCTTCACGTTCAACTCTGTGCTGTAGGGCTGAAAGATGTAGTACATAAACAAATGATGCACGGAAAAAAACAGCGACAGGCCAAGAATTGCACCGCTGAAAATCAGCGTGTCCGTCATTCCCCAATTTTCCCCCGATAAGAGAATGAGCACATTTACTACCACACAGATCGCTGCGGCTGGAATCAGATTAAGACCACTGATGCGAAGCAGTCGAACGCGGAAATTGCTCAGGACTGCAGACCGCTCACGGTAAAAGCCATACCGCAGCAGACTAAGGTCGCAGTTGAAGAACATCGCCTTGCATACCCGCTCCCCAATAGAGGTGAAACTCATGACAATGACAAGCATAGGCAGAGCGCTCATTATATACTGAACCAGATTCGAGAATGTATCCGGCGCAGTTAGCAGAATCAGCAGACCGGCTGCAAACAGTGCGCCAATAATCAACAGACGCCGCTGGATGGGTTGAATCAGGAAGCGTCTGTGCCGGGAGAAAAAGATCGCGTTCAGGTAGGCATAGCCGGTTTTGTCCGCAAATTGTCCGGGCCGCAGCTGATTGGATGTAAAATCCTTCTCTTGGGTCTCGACCTGCTTCCTATTTGCCTCTTTCATCATCCGTCCCATATCCAGCAGCGGATCATCAATCTTGGTGACCGCGTCCACTGCGTTACGGTAGCCGGGATACCTGCCGATATACAATGCAGACAACGCTCCTAGGACCACAAGCGCCACACTCAGGGAAAGGTTGAACAACACTCCATCCATATCCATCAGCGCGTTTCCCCTGTACAGAGGCACAAATGCCAGCAGGTACCCCACTCCAATGGCGGACCAGACCAGACCGTTTTTTTTGACCAGTACTATTTCTCTCGTATCAAATATCCACAGATGGAGTGCTTCACCGGCAATACGCCATAGTGAGAGCAGTAAGGACAGAAGCACTCCTTGCCAGAGCGGTGCGCTATATACATGAGCAAATACCATCATCGCAGGCACAAAATAAATAAAAAAAGTCAGGGCTCTGAGCGTCAGGACAGCATGCATGTACTTGTCGGCGGGCAGCCTCATCAGCTTGACACAAATATATTTATCCCGCTTCGGTTCCAAAATAATGGCGTTGGACACAGTGCCCACCCCAAAACTCAGCAATACAAGCACTTGCAGGTACAGATCGTATTGCTCAGGAAGCGTAAGCTCCTTGGCAGCGAGAACGACAGGCAGATACACAATAAGCCCCAGGTAGGCAAACTTGGTCAGGAAACCCCAGATGATTTTCAGAATAAGGGCCACTATGGTAAAAATCTTCTTCAGGGAGGTCCGGGAATACACGCTGTCATTTACCAGTTTGCCGACCAGAGGTAATCTCCCAAAATAATACAGCAGACGGTTCGCACCCGAGGCCCCCCGGATCTGCATAATGGTGTTCAGCGTGCTAATCATGTTCGCCGCCATCCTTCAGCAATGCAATAATCCGTTCCTCAAACTCAGGACTATGCAGGATGTCTGCAGGGATCTCTTGAAGCACGCCATTGTTCAGCACCACAAGCTCATCGCACAGATCGGCGGCAAGCTGCAGAATATGGGTGGAGAAAATAATAATATGATCCTGCTTCATCTCACGGAGCAGCTTCTTGATCTCCAGCGCCACCACTACATCGAACGAAGTAAGCGGCTCGTCCAGCAGAATCAGAGGCGGGCGGGTGATGATGAAGCACAGCATCTGGATTTTGTTCTTCATGCCGTGAGAATAGCCTTTGATCAACCGGTGGCGGTCCTCTTCTTCGAAACGGATGATATCAAAATAGTCCCCGATGGTTTTGCCCGGCTGGATTTTATCCCGGTTGATGTCCATATAGAATTTCACAAACTCATAACCTGTCAGAAACTCCGGGAGAATGGGCAGCGAAAATACATATCCGATCTCCTCTTCGAGCAGCGGCAGGCTGACTTCATCTCTTCGCAGAAAAGCGCCTCCGCTGTCCATGCGTGTTTCTCCGCTCAGGCAGTTGAACAGTGAAGTTTTGCCGGCACCGTTGCGCCCCAGCAAGCCGTAAATTTTACCTTTTTCAAATGTAAAATCGATGCCTTTAAGTACAGATTTGTCATCAAAGCTTTTGCGGATATTATCCAGAATCAGCTGCATATGGCCTCCCTACACTTTCTCATTAAGTCGAGTACTAAAAAATAAAGGGATGACAGGCTGAGCTGCCGGTCATCCCCAGATTCATGGTCCTGTTATTCTGCGGGCTTCTCAGCTAACGCAACAGGCGCGGGAGCCGTAAGAGCTGAAGGCTGGCTGACAGGTGAAGCCGCCGGCGCTTTGGTGCCTGCCTTTCCTGCCGTCAATCCCTTGATTAAGGCTTCCACATCGATCCCGGAGACACTTTTGAGCATTTCAGGAGCCGTAGCCATTAACTGGGTCACATAGTTGCTGACACGGGCAGCCCCCTCTCCGTTGCCGGTATCCACCACAGTCAGCTTATCAATGGAAGCCAGCGGCTCGGCGATGCGTCCAGCCAGCTCAGGCAGCATTTTCACGATAATATCGAGGACTGCGGCCTCGCCGAATTTCTGGAACGCTTCCGCCAACTTCTCTTTAGCTTCTGCTTCCGCAAGACCACGCAGCCGGATAACCTCGGATTCTGCTTTACCTTTAGCCAGTTCGGCATCTGCCACCGCCTGACCCTCCAGCCTTTTCTGCTCGGAAGTAGCTCTGGCCTGGGTTTCTATACTGTATTGCAGGGCATCCGCCTCACGCATTCTTTTGGCCTTGTCGGCTTCTGCCGCCTGCTCTACCGCATAGCGGTCAGCCTCGGCTTTCTTTTTCACTTCAGCATCATACTGTTTCTCACGCACTTGTATTTCTTTGGCCTGCAGATCAATCTCCCGTTCCTTACGCACCAGTTCGACCTTCATCTGCTCTTCAACCACCGTCTGCTTGGCACGCGCCTCCTGAATGTGGTAAGCCTGGTCGGCTTCCGCCTTCGCGGTATCCTGATCCCGCTTAAAAGCAGCAACCTTCAGCTGATTCTCCTTGGACGCTTCGGCTATATTCGTATCACGCAGCAGTTCGGCCTTCTGCCCCTGCTCTTCCGCATTAGCCTTCTGAATTCGCGCATCCCGCAGCGCTTCGGCTTCGGCAATTTCTGCATCGCGCTTCACGGCCGCTATCCGGGGCTTCCCGAGCGCTTCCAGATATCCGTGCTTGTCGCGCACATCCTTAATGGTGAAGGAAACGATCTGCAGCCCCATCTTCTTCAGATCACGCGCCGCTACCCCCTGAACCTCCTGGGCAAAGCGGTCCCGGTTGCGGTAAACCTCCTCCACAGTCATGGAGCCTAGAATCGCCCGCAGATGGCCCTCCAGCACTTCCTGTGCTTCGCTCTTCAGGGCTTCAATCGGCTTGCCCATGAACTGCTCAGCTGCCGTGGCCACATCCTCGGTGGAGCTGCCCACCTTGATAATCGCCACCCCGTCGGCAATCACAGGTACACCCTGCTCGGTGTACACCTCCGGCGTCGTCACATCCAGCTTGTGGGACAGCAGCGACATGAATTCAGCCTTCTGAAAAACCGGCAGAATAAACGCTCCGCCCCCGCGGACAATCTTAATCTTGCGGCCGGAGCCGTCATCGGAAATATGATTGTTACCCAGGAATGAACCGGTGACAATCATCCCTTCATCGGGGCCAACCGTTTTATACCGTGCCCAAAATGCAATGCCGAACACAAAGAGCACCGCAACAACCACGACAGGTATAAATAAGTATTCAGGCAAACCGTACATTACGCGTCCTCTCCTTTTCGCTTTTCGAATTCAGACACAACCGCAACACCTTCTTTGACTTCAACCACTACAACCTTAATTCCGGCAGGAAGCGGAAGGTGATCAAAGCTTGCCGCTGTATGCAGACTATTGCTTGCACCGAACTTCACCATAATCTCGCCATAGCCTTGTGCCGGAACAGGAACCGTTACTTCACCGATTCTGCCGGGCAGCTCGCTCATAGAAAACCCGCTGGACATCTCGCTCTTGTCCATAGGCTTTACCACCCCCAAATACATGACAACAGCCATGAACGCCGCAGACAGCAGGGACAGGGCCAGAATGGGGCCGTTCTCCAGACTGCTGTACCGGGTCAGCAGAATGCCTGCTCCCCCGAATACAGTGATACCTCCTGCCAGAACAGCAGGGCTGATGAAATGAAAGGACACCACATCAAAAATGCCATGAAGGGCACTGCCGATCAGATCTCCCACAATTACGCTGACCACGGCAAAGATGACGCCAAGCGCCAAACAGCCCAAATACAGCGTCTCCATATCGTTCTCCTCCCGTCTTTACTTCCGGACTGTCATACTAGGTTAAACGCACAAACCATGTCCTCGGTTTCACAATCTTGGTTAAATATCTCAGTATTGTAGGATGAAAAGAAAAAAACCGTCCCCCGAAAGGGACGGTTCATAGCTCATTTAAGGATTGACTGGCAGAAGGCTGCCGTTCCGCTTACAGTGCCATTGTATAAATTTCCACAACGTCTTCACGCTGCAGCTTGCGGAAATTCCCAAACGGTCCAAAGCGGACAGCTTTGTCGGCCATGTTGCCAATCTCGCTGTTATCGATATCATAGTCGCCCAGTGTCTTCGGCGCGCCAATGGAATCCCAGAAACGGCGCAGCGCTTCGATACCCTCAAGACCCACCTCTTCATCGGATCTGCCGGCAGCATCAATGCCAAATACATTAACAGCCAGCTGACGGAACCGGGCAGGGTTCGTGCTGAGATTATATTTCATCCAGTGCGGGAAGAGAATCGCCAATCCGCCGCCATGTGGAATATCGTATACAGCCGATACGGCATGCTCAATATTGTGGGTTGCCCAGTCTCCCGCAAATCCCATGCTTACCATTCCGTTCAGTGCCATCGTGCCGCAATACATAATTGTCTCGCGCAGTTCGTAGTTGTTCAAGTCTTCAACCAGCTTCGGCGCAGTGGCAATTACTGTGCGAAGCAGCGCCTCACAGAACCCGTCCTGCACCAGTGTATTACCGTCAGTATGGAAATAATGCTCCAGTACGTGGGACATGATATCCACCATCCCGTAAACGGTCTGGTCACGCGGCAGAGTGAAGGTATTCTCCGGATCAAGAATCGAGAAAGCCGGGAAGGCGTGAATACTGCCCCAACCCATTTTTTCTTGGGTGACTTCATTGGTGATCACGGAACCATTGTTCATTTCCGAGCCTGTAGCAGCCATAGTGAGCACGGTTCCCAGCGGAAGCGCCCCCTGCGGAGCGGCCTTGCGCTCTACAAAGTCCCACATATCCCCGTCATATTTCGCACCCACTGCAACCGCCTTGGCACAGTCCAGCACGCTTCCTCCGCCTACGGCGAGGATCAGATCAATAGCATTCTCACGGCACAAGGCTACACCCTTATGTACAGTGGACAGACGCGGATTCGGTTCTACACCGGACAATTCCGTAACTACTGCACCAATGGCCTTCAGCTCGTTGAGTACATTCTCGTACAGACCGCTGCGCTTAATGCTGCCGCCGCCATACATTAGCAGTACATTCTTACCGTATTTGGGCACTTCCGTCTGAAGTGCACTTATAGTACCTTGTCCAAAAATCAACTTGGTAGGATTATAAAATTCAAACTTGCGCATAAGGATGAACCTCCGTTTAGTTCAGGAATGTGATGCAATATTCTATTATAGACCTCTGATCGGCAGCATTCAAATCAGCTCCTGGCGAACAGCCGCTCTGCGCAAATAAATGCCCCCTTGCCAAGCGGCAGGGGACACTCAAAGGGTAGAGCTATTGGATTAACAGGAGCCGTGCAGGATCACCGGAAGCCAAGGCTGTTGGCAAAGCGGTGGAACGCCGCCTGACCTTCCGCGGTACGTTTGTACACACCGGCATGCTCAAGAATATGGGTAAACTTGATGCCGACCTCATTTTGCACCATCTTGACTGCTTCTTCACGGTCCATGGCCGTGCCAAATCGGACGGCCAGTTCCTCAATCCATGAAGCATGCTGTGCCAGCGCATGATCTGCCTGGGACCGCACAGCTTCCAGCAGAGCCGTATCCCCCGCCAGGATACCGGCAATGGCATCGAGTTCTTCCTTCAGGCGGCCTGGAAGAATCGCGAGACCCATAACTTCGATCAGCCCGATATTTTCTTTTTTGATATGGTGCATTTCCCGGTGCGGGTGAAAAATCCCTTCAGGATATGCCTCACTGGTCCGGTTGTTGCGCAGCACCAGATCCATTTCAAAACCGCCGTCCTCTGCCCGGCGCACGATAGGTGTAACGGTATTATGCCGCGTCTGCTCCCCGTCCACCTCGCTTGAGGCCAGTATTTCAGCTGCAGGATCACTATAGGTTTGCCAGGCCTCATAGATCGAATTCCCGCATTCCAGCAGCACTGCCGGATCTGCACCCTGCAATCGCAGTACCGACATCGGCCATTTCACAATGCTGAGGCTTACACCCGGATAAGCATCATGAGTAAAGGTAGCCTCCTTCGGCGCCTTCTGGATCGGAAAGGTGTGGCGGCCGCCCTGGAAATGATCATGGGTCAGAATCGATCCGCCGACAATCGGCAGATCCGCATTGGAACCGATGAAGTAATGCGGGAAGGTTTCCACGAAGCTCAGTAGACGCTTAAGCGTATCCTTAGTCAGCTTCATCGGCACATGGTCGTGATGGAACACGATGCAGTGCTCGTTGTAGTAGACGTAAGGCGAATACTGGAGGAACCATTTCTCATTATTCAGCTTCAGCGGAATCACACGCAGATTCTGCCGGGGCGGATGATTGAGCCTTCCGGCGTAACCGACATTCTCGCGGCATAGCAGGCATTTTGGATAGACCGGAGGAGGAAGCAGCCGGGCCATGGCAATTTCCTTCGGGTTTTTCTCCGGCTTGGACAGATTAATCGTCATTTCGATGTCACCGTACGGAGATTCCTGCAGCCAGAACACATTTTTGGAGATCCGGTCCATGCGGATATAATTGGAATCTATGCTTAACTTGTAAAAACGGTCCGTCGCCGCCTGAATGCCCTTTTCAGCTGTGAGGCTGTAGAATTCGGCATTTACCTCGGAAGGACGGGCCATGAGGAGGCCCATGATCTTGGCATCCAACAGGTCGCGGTACGTATCCGAATTTTCAGGAATCAGGCCTACTTCAAAGCCATAGTCAATCAGAACATCCAGCGGGGCTTGCGGACTCTCCAGCGGAGCTTCTGCGAATTCGGCAGCATACGGCTCGCTGAAGCCAAACTGATCCAGCAGTTCATTGCGGCTGTAGTCCACATCTGCGGGCTGAATCAGCTGCTTGTGGATGGCAAACCCTACCAGCTGCTCGATCGCATATAGCGCTTTTTCCACAGATGGAGCGGAATTATTATCGTTATTCATTTCAATTCTCCTTCATGTGCTGTAGCTTATTCCCCGTACCCTTGCGGATTGGCCGAATGCCAGTTCCAGGCGCTTTGAATGATCCCCTCGACATCGGCATGCTGCGGGTTCCAGCCAAGCACAGAGCGGGCTTTGTCGGAGGAAGCTACCAGTACAGCCGGATCTCCGGCGCGGCGTTCCTGAATTACCACCGGAATATCAAGGCCGGTTACCTTTTTCGCAGTTTCAATGACCTGCTTGACGGAGAAGCCCAGCCCGTTGCCCAGGTTGAAAATATTGCTGGCGCTGCCGCTGCGCAGATAGTTGACGGCCCGTACATGGGCATCGGCCAGATCGCTGACATGGATATAGTCGCGCACACAGGTTCCGTCCTCAGTCGGGTAATCGTCACCGAATACCGCAATGCTCTCGCGCTGCTTCAGTGCGGTTTGCAGCACCAGCGGAATGAGGTGGCTCTCCGGACGGTGGTCTTCGCCGATCTTGCCGCTGGCATGTGCACCTGCAGCGTTGAAGTAGCGCAGCGCCACATATTTGATGCCCAGCACCTTGTCAAACCAGGACATCATCCGTTCCATGGTCAGCTTGGTTTCGCCGTATACATTGGCCGGCTCGGTGCGGTCGGTTTCCTCAATCGGCACTTTTTCCGGTTCGCCATAGGTTGCTGCAGTCGAAGAGAAGACGATTTTGTCCACACCGGCATGCTGCATCGCTTCCAGAAGGCACTGTGTACCGTAAACGTTGTTGTCGTAGTATTTAACCGGGTCCTTCATGCTCTCGCCAACCAGCGAGCTTGCAGCAAAGTGGATGACAGCATCGATCTTATTTTCCGAAAAGAGCTTGGAGAGTGTTACCTTGTCACGCAGGTCGCCCTCATACAGCTTGCCGCCCAGAAGCGCCTCACGGTGTCCTGTCAGCAGATTATCGATCACCACTACCTCTTCGCCACGGTCCAGCAGCTCTGCTACTGTATGGGAACCGATATACCCTGCTCCGCCTGTTACCAGAATCGCCATCTTACTTCACTCCTTTCAGTTCTTCTACGCCATTGCCGATTCCGCATACATAGAACTCGCCGGTCAAGCCGGTTCTGTTCTTGTAGGCTTCTCCTACTTCACGGATAAACCGTTCTACATCATCTTCATGCACCAGCGATACAGTACAGCCGCCAAAGCCTGCACCGGTCATGCGTGAGCCGAGCGTACCCGGAATCTTCTGTGCTTCTTCCACCATGACATCCAGCTCTTCGCAGCTGACTTCATAGAGGTCGCGGAGCGAGACATGGGAGTCATTCATATATAAACCGAACTGCTTCAGGTCGTTGTTCTTCAGCACTTCCACGGAATCGAGCACACGCTGATTCTCTTCCACTACATGGCGGGCGCGGCGTCTTACGGTTTCATCGGTGATTTTGTCCTTATGAATTTCGAATTGTTCAGGTTTCATCTCTGCCAGGTAAGACAGGGAAGGAACCTCCTGCTTCAAAATTGCCAAGGCCTCATCACACTGGCTGCGACGCTCATTGTATTTGGAGTCCACCAGGCCTCTCTTCTTGTTCGTGTTGCCAATCACCAGCTTGTAGGCGCCGGTTACAAAAGGAATCAGGCTGTATTCCAAGGTATCGCACATGAGCAGAATCGCCTGGTCACGCTTGCCGTTGGCAACGGCGAACTGATCCATAATTCCTGAATTCACACCTACGTACTGATTCTCCGCGCGTTGGGACAACAAAGCGATTTCTACAGTATCCGTATCTCCGCCAAGCAGCGTCAGGAAGGCAAACCCGGTGACCACTTCGATGGAAGCCGAAGAGGACAGGCCTGAGCCGTTCGGAATTTCGCCGTGGAACAGAAGGTCGTAGCCTGCGGATACCGGAAGATCTTTTTTGGCCAGCTCCACCATCACACCGACCGGGTAGTCTACCCATTGGCCAGTTTTAGCTTTGCCGATTTCACTGTAGTCAATCGAGGCCTCATATGGGAAATTCGTCGATGCGAACTGAACCTTGCCATCCTTGCGCGGACGCACAATCAGTGTGGTTCCGAAGTCCAGTGCTGCGGGAAACACGTAACCTCCATTGTAGTCCAAATGCTCACCGATGAGGTTTACACGCCCCGGAGCATAGAATACACGCGCCTCCTCTGTGCTCTCTCCATACTTCTCGATAAATTTGACTTTCAGATCCTGTATGCTCATTAATGCCACTCCATCCTTTCGCTGCTTCTTGTTTTAACTTTTGGAAATCGTATTGCTTCGTTTATGCTTACATTATAATAAAATCAGACTTGCCCTGATAATGCAATCATGTGTGTAATGTATGGACAAATGTGACTTCCCGTAAAAGAAGCGATATAATCAAAAGTATGATTATGCTTCTTATTCACCCGCCCTTAGGGCTATGATAGCGCTAACGGGGGAAAGGCGGTTCCAGTGTGGAACATACTTATTCCGTAGGATCAAATCCGGTGGTTTACGACAATCAGCACTTACATGTGCTTTTTGCCGGCGAGAGCCAGACGCTCCCGCTGCATCAGGCCGGCCCCAAAATCTATGATTACTTCCTGCTGCATTTCATCGAATCCGGCTTCGGAACCTTCCGGACGGAAGAGCGGAAATACGAGCTGGGACCGGGAGACTGCTTCCTGATTCATCCCGGACAGCTGGTCAGCTATCTCTCTGACGAAGATCAGCCCTGGCGTTACCGCTGGGCTGCATTCACCGGCACGGACGCAGACGCGCTCGTGCTGCAGGCCGGCTTCACTCCGCAGAAGCCGGTCCTGTCCACCGTCGAAGGCAGTACCTTTCCCGGCGCACTGGCCGGGATGATGCGCGCCTTCTATGCGGGCAAAGAGAGCGCCCATCTGACCTCGCTGGGCTATCTATACCTGATTGTCGGCGAAGCAGCCGGGCTGCATCTCTCCTCCTCCCGGCTTCCCGGCGCGGAATCCCAGGTGAAGCGCACCGTGAAGCAAATGATCCACTACATGGCCGCCCAGTACGCCCATCCCGTCTCCATAGAGCAGATGTGCGCCAGCCTTGGCTACAACCGCGCCTATCTCTCACGCATCTTCAAGCAGGAAACGGGCCTCTCGCCCGTTACTTATCTGCTCAAGCTGCGCATCGAGAAATCACGACAGCTCCTGCGCGAGCGCCCGGAGCTGTCCGTCGAGCAGGTTGCCGCCTCGGTCGGACTGACGGACGCTCTGTACTTCTCCCGCCAGTTCAAACGCCTCTGTGCCCAGTCGCCCACCTCTTACCGTATTACAACGGCAAGGCATGGAGAGAAGAAATAGGCTGTTAATATTCTGAACTTAGAACAACTATATGTCCTTTGGGTAAGGCCGGAGCTTGCAGACAAGAGCCTGCGAGATGGTAGGCCGCCGAATGGCGCACTGTTGGCCGCTGGGTGGCGCACTGTTAGGCCGCCGGGCCGCCGGATGGCGCACGTTAGGCCGCTGGGTGGCGCACGTTAGGCCGCTGGGTGGCGCACTGTTAGGCCGCTGGGTGGCACACTGTTAGGCCGCCGGGTGGGATGATGTAGGCTGCTGGATGGAACGCGGTAGGCACTGGATAGCGCACAGTAGCCCCCCGGATGGCGCGTAGTAGGCAATGATTGCGCACCAGTAATCCCCCCGATGGCGCGTAGTAGGCAATGATTGCGCACAGTAATCCCCCTGATGGCGCAACAGCAGGTACTGGATGCGCACAGTAATTCCCCAGATGGCGCGCAGCAGAAGTTTGAATCGATCCGGTGCTGGATTTCAGCACTCATCGGCTGCATCCTGCACCCGATGAGTGCTATGTTGGAATTTGTATCACTAATCTGCAGAATTCTAGCTCATACAGACGCTTAGTGGATTTTGTACACCTATTTTGAGCCAAATGAAGATGATTATCCGATATGGAGCAGATTAGGTCTACTTATTCCTACTAATGGCGCTTAAATCGCCAAATGTCTAGAATCAGGTCTACTTTTTCCACTTCACTCACGGATCATCAGCTGTTCTCCGAATGGGTAACCATCCCTTAGAATTGAATACGAGATGCTGTTATTCGAATCGGCAAGCCGCAGCAAGTGCCACTCATCCGCTTGCAGCAAAAGCCCGTTTCCAATCAGGAAGCGGGCTTTTGCTATGTGAGTGCAGATGATTATAAAAGCGGCTGTTCTCAGGACTCGCTGTCCGTCTTCAGGATCGTCTCGATCCGGTCCAGCTCCTCTTGTGAGAACTCGCCATGCGATAATGCGGCAATGTTCTCCTCGATCTGGCTGACCCGGCTTGCGCCGATCAGCGCGGAAGTGACTCTCCCGCCGCGCAGGGTCCAGAGCAGTGCGAACTGCGCCAGGGACAGGCCGCGCGAGACGGCAAGCTGATTGAGCGCGTGGATCTTGCGAAGCACTTCGGGTGTAATCCGGCTTTCGTTCAGAAATACGGACGGACCTGCTGCCCGGGAATCATCTGGAATGCCGTTCAGATATTTATTAGTCAAAAGGCCCTGTGCGAGCGGGGTGAAGGCGATGCTGCCGACACCGTGCTCCTCCAGCACGTCCTGCAGGCCGCCTTCGATCCAGCGGTCAAGCATAGAATAACGGGGCTGATGGATCAGCAGCGGTGTGCCGAGTTTTTTGAGAATACGGACGGCCTCCACGGTCTGCTCCGCTGTGTAGTTAGACAACCCCACATACAGCGCTTTGCCGGAACGGACAGCAGTATCCAGCGCACCCATCGTCTCTTCCATCGGCGTCTCCGGGTCAGGACGGTGCGAATAAAAAATATCCACATAATCCAGCCCCAGCCGCTTCAGGCTCTGATCGAGGCTCGCCAGCATATATTTGCGTGAACCCCAGTCCCCATAGGGACCCGGCCACATATAATACCCCGCTTTGGTTGAAATAATCAACTCATCGCGGTATGGCGCCAGATCGCGAGCGAGCACCCTGCCAAACATCTCCTCTGCGGACCCCGCAGGCGGGCCGTAGTTATTGGCCAGATCAAAGTGGGTAATTCCAAGATCGAACGACCGGGTGATCATGTCCCGGCCATTCTCATAGGCATTGATCCCGCCGAAGTTATGCCAGAGTCCCAGTGAAATTGCCGGAAGCTTGAGGCCGGTTTTGCCTGTACGGTTATAACGCATCACTTCATACCGTTCTTCGCTAGCCACATATACCATTATCCATCCCTGCCTCTCGTTTCGCTGATGTCGTGCTATACAAGATGAACTTGAGAATGGATAACGATCATTGCGGAATTGCCTTAAATAATAAGGCATTCCGCCGCAATGATAGGCCCAACATTCTCAAGTTCACGTTCTTTCCCTTATTTTAAACCTCCCGGGATCAATGTAATCTCCCAGGATCATGCAGCATGGATTACAGCGACCGTATTGCATTTGCTGAGAGCTACAGCAACTTCTGTAATCTGCCCATCACTTCGCCGATGCGATCGGTCAAGATCAGGTCTGCCTTATGATCATACGGGGTCGGCTCTCCGTTCAGCAGCACTGTGTGCCGGCCACGGAAATAAGTAATCAGGCTGGCAGCCGGCTGCACAGTAAGCGAAGTACCTCCGATGATAATCAGATCTGCAGCCGCGATGGCCGCGACAGATTCCATAAGGACATCATGATCCAGCTCCTCTTCATAGAGCACCACATCCGGCTTGATGATCCCGCCGCAGGCCGGGCAGCGCGGAACGGTGTCCGTTATTGCAAGCACCTGGTCCAGCCCATACGGAAGCGAGCAATCCATACAATGGTTGCGGTGAATGGAACCATGCAGCTCCAGCACGCGCCGGCTTCCGGCAAGCTGATGTAGACCGTCGATGTTTTGCGTGATGACAGCTTTAAGCTTCCCACCGCGCTCCAGTTCCGCCAGCAGCAGATGCGCACCGTTCGGCTTCGCTTCCGGATGAATCATTTTACTGCGGTAGAAGTCAAAAAAAATGTCCGGAGAGGACATAAAAAAGCTGCGGCTCAGCATCACCTCCGGCGGATAAGGCGAATTGTGCTGCTCCCTATACAGACCTGCCGCCGAGCGGAAGTCTGGAATCCCGCTTTCTGTGGATGTTCCGGCGCCCCCAAAAAAAACGATGTTACCGCTGTCCTTGATCCAGGAAACCAGTGTCTGCAATGAATCCATAAGTCTGCACGCATCCTTTCTATATAAAGCTCAGATTGTGAGGCGAAGCTGATGAAACCCGGAGATAACGGTATCTGCATCCAGTAAATGAGCGGTGCTCCCAGCTGGGGATATGCCAACGGACAGCCTCAGGCCTGCCCCTTTGCCGAGCTGCATGTCGGCATTGCTGTCACCGATAATTACCGTTTCCGCAGGCTTGAGGCCCAGCTCCCGGCAGGCGGTCTCCGCCATTTCAGGCGCAGGCTTACCGTGGGTCACACGGTCTCTCGTAACCACAGTGTCAAAATAACCCGTGATCCCCATCCATTCCAGCTGCTCTCCGGTGGTGGAAGAACCGTCGGAGGTGACTACGCCAAGCTTCAATGAAGCTGCCGCACATTGCTGCAGGAAAGGCAGCAGATCCGGCAGCGGCTGTGCCGACTTGCGGCGGCGCATCTCGTTCATCGCTTCCTTGCCGATGGCCGTTACACGGGCCAGGGCTTCATTCCAGGGCACTCCAGCTGAATACAGCTGCCACGCCAGAATGCCGCCCGTCTCCTCTGCGGTCGCCATTGACAACGGTCCGGCAGGATCATATCCGATCACTTTCCCCGCGGCGTCATGGACCGTGCCCAGCACCTTGGCGATGCCTGAGCCCAGGCGGTTTTCTTTTCCAATAAGTGCGAGTTGATTCTCCAGTCCTTCCAGCATCAGGTCTGCCCAGGTTCCCCAGGTAGCGAGTAGATCAAGCAGGGTACCATCCTTATCGAACAATATACCCTTGCAGGGTACAGCTAACTCATTTACATGCAGTATAGCCATTCTTCGGCTCCTTTCCTGTGGACAGGATATGGGTTAACGCAGATTGCCGAGCCAATCCAGCACTGACCGTGCGGTAAGCGTCTGCTGCTCATCCTCTGAGATGGTGGCTTCCCCGTCACCCTTCTGTTTGCCGTAGCTTCCGAATTGGGCATGATTTCCGCCTTTGACCGAATAATATACGGTATTGCTTGGCAGATAGGAACGTCCTTTATTGTAGCTAGCCTGATCGACCACTTGATCCTCGGTGCCCAGAACCGACAAAACGGATAACGTTGTATCTTTCAGACTGCCTTTCTCATCGGGATAGGAGGCCAGAAAATACACGCCCTTCAACTGGTCTGCATGCTCTGCCGCAAAACGTGAAGCCATAACCCCGCCCAGCGAATGCCCGCCCAGCACAAAGGACAGCTTCGGATGCACTCGGATGATCTCTTCGGCGGCATCGCTCTTGATCACTGCAAGATTCAGCGGCATTTTGGCGATGTAGAAGGGATGCCCTGCGGCGGCGATTTTTTGGGCCAGGGGAGCATAAGCCTCCGCTTTAACCAGCGCACCCGGATAGAAAATCACAGCCGTTCCAAGCGTGACGGAAGGCTCAAACGAAATCCAGTTATCATTTTGCTCCACGTTGACACCACCTGCGGAGATCAGTGCATTCTCAGCCCTTATGTCCGGTGTGTAAGGTGTCAGATATCTCCATACCCATATACCCGCCGCAACCAGAATGATAAGAATCCCTAATAGAACGCGGCGCTTGGTTATTTTTTTTCTCAATGGTGTTCACTCCCGATTACTGCATACAGAAAATTATAGTGGAATCAAGGAAATCAAACAACCTTCAAGACATCGCCACAATTATCCGCTATGATAACGCTTACTATAGATAGTATTGTGATGTATTTCACAATTGTTTTTACAAAAATCTTGTATTTTAAAATTAAAGTAATTTGCTAAACGCAACCATTGGAGGTTAGTTCATGGCAGGGGAAAGCTCGCTTGCAGCACGCGGAGAAACCTTTTTTCTCAACTTGCGCTTCATGCTTATTGTTACCGTATTTGCCGGCAATGCGATTGAGCCTCTGATTGGTACCCTTAGCGGAATGCACAGCCTGTATTTGTGGATTTTCAGCTTCCATATGCCGCTGTTCGTACTTGTAACAGGCTACTTTGCCGGAAAAAGCCTCACTGGAGCCGCTGGCCGCAAGGTTCTGCTTCAAATTGGACTACAATACCTCATTTTTCAGACTTTGTATTCAGCGCTGGATGTTTCCGTCTTCCGCGTATCCAATATTCACCACTCCTTCTTCGCTCCTTATCTGCTGCTCTGGTTTCTTGCTAGTCATGCCTGCTGGCGTCTCCTGATGCTCGGCATTGGCAGATGGAGCAAAGCCGCACAAATCATTTTCGCCGTTTCGGCTGGTGTCGCGGTCGGCTATTTGCAGCTTGACGGTGTCTGGTTCAGCATCAGCCGTACCTTTGTCTATCTGCCGTTTTTCGTCATTGGCTATCATTTCTCCTTCGAGGCGCTGGCCCGGATCTATACCAAAGCTGTCAAAATCGCTGCCGCTGCCGCATCTGTACTGCTGCTCCTGATTCTGGGCATGCTCGGTTCACAACTCCCGCTGGGCTGGCTGTACGGCAGCATGACCTATATGCAGCTTGATGCTCCTGAATGGTATGCGGGAGTGTACCGGCTGGGAATGTACGGACTGCAGCTTGCCGCTTCCCTCGCTTTTCTGGGATGGGTGCCTTACCGGCTGAGCCGGATGACGGACTGGGGCCGCCGCACCCTCTATGTCTTCCTGCTGCACGGTTTTGTGGTCCGGCTTGCTGCTGTGTCAGGGATTTACACGTATCTTGGCAATGCCGCCGGAGCTTCGGCCCTGCTGCTCTGTGCTGTCTCCTTCACGGTTCTTCTGGCCCAGCCAGCAGTCAGACGCGTGCTTCATCCCCTGGTCGAGCCTTCTGTAGACTGGATGATCACCCTGCAGCGTGCAGCCCTGCGCCGGTCACTGTAACATAATTCCAAATAAGCCTTTCCCCTCCGGGATGGGCTTTTTTTCACGTCCTGCAAGAGAGTCTCCTCTCGACAAACTTCACATTGTCCGGTAGAAAAATGAGGCCTTTTGTGATAGACTCTCTAATAACGTTCGTATTATATCCGCTGATATTTTATAGAAACGGCTTCGCCCTCCTTCTGTTTCCGCAAGAAGCTGGACCCCGTTCCTTCTATAAACCGCAGATACGCAGCTTTTGGGATTGTAATGCGTTAATGCGACACTATATCCGGTTTACATTTAATTAGGAGGGGAATATCATCATGGCAGACAAGAAAATGCGTTCAGACATGATCAAAAAGGGCTTTGACCGCGCTCCGCACCGTAGTCTTCTGCGGGCAGCAGGCGTAAAAGAGGAGGATTTCGGCAAGCCGTTTATCGCGGTCTGCAACTCCTATATCGATATCGTTCCCGGCCACGTGCATTTGCAGGAATTCGGCAAAATCGTCAAGGAAGCCATCCGTGAAGCCGGCGGTGTTCCTTTTGAATTTAATACAATCGGCGTCGATGACGGTATCGCGATGGGACATATCGGGATGCGTTATTCCCTGCCAAGCCGCGAGATCATCGCCGATTCCCTGGAAACTGTTGTTTCCGCACACTGGTTCGACGGCATGGTCTGCATTCCCAACTGTGATAAAATCACCCCGGGCATGATGATGGGCGCGCTGCGTGTGAATATCCCGACCATCTTTGTCAGTGGCGGTCCAATGAAGGCCGGCGTAGACAGCAAGGGTAAAAAGCTCTCCCTCACTTCCGTATTTGAAGGCGTCGGCGCTCACCAGGTCGGCAAAATCAACGATGCTGAGCTGCTTGAACTTGAACAATACGGCTGTCCGACCTGCGGCTCCTGTTCCGGGATGTTCACAGCGAACTCCATGAACTGTCTGGCTGAAGCGATGGGCCTCGCCCTTCCGGGTAACGGCACAATCCTCGCCGTAGCAGAAGAACGCAGAGCCTTCGTACGCAAATCAGCGACCCAACTGATGGAGCTGATCAAGCTGGATCTGAAACCGCGGGATATCGTAACCAAGGAATCTCTCGACAATGCCTTTGCACTGGATATGGCGATGGGCGGTTCCACCAATACTGTGCTTCACACGCTGGCACTCGCTCAGGAAGCTGAAATTGATTATCCGCTGGAACGTATCAATGAGGTTGCCAACCGCGTCCCTTACCTGGCCAAGCTGGCTCCGGCATCTGATATCTTCATCGAGGATGTGGACCGGGCAGGCGGCGTAAGCGCCGTGCTGAACGAGCTGCTCAAGAAACCGGGGGCAATCTTCGGAGATTGCATGACGGTTACCGGCAAAACACTGGCTGAAAATGTCACAGGGCATGAGATCCAGGATACGAGTGTCATTCATACGCTGGACAATCCTTATTCCGTAGTAGGCGGTCTGTCTGTCCTCTACGGCAATCTTGCTCCTGAAGGTTCGATCATCAAAGTCGGTGCTGTAGATGCTTCTGTTGGCGGCTACCATAAAGGTCCCGCTATCTGCTTCGATTCTCAGGAAGAGGCGCTCGAAGGTATCGCCAACGGTAAGGTCAAGGAAGGGCACGTGGTTGTTATCCGTTATGAAGGTCCTAAGGGCGGACCAGGCATGCCGGAAATGCTCGCTCCAACCTCACAGATCGTCGGTATGGGTCTTGGCGCTAAGGTAGGCCTGATCACCGATGGCCGCTTCTCAGGTGCTTCGCGCGGAATCAGCATCGGGCATATCTCGCCAGAAGCCGCTGAAGGCGGACCGATTGCCTTTGTTGAAGACGGCGACATCATCGAGCTGGACCTCAACAACCGCAAGATCGAGCTGCTGGTTGATGAAGAAGTGCTGGCTGTCCGCCGCACCGGCTGGAAAGGCTTTGAGCCGAAGGTGAAAACCGGATATCTGGCCCGCTACTCCAAGCTGGTTACCAATGCCAGCAAGGGCGGCGTACTGAAGATCTAATTGGCTGGGCAATCTTCACAGGCCGCTAATATTTCCGTGCGGAAGAACCAAGACTTGGGAGTTCAAGGGCTTCGAAGTTCTCCGGGCTGAGACACTGTCCAGGAGAATCGACGGTAGCGCTGCTTCCCCTGAAAGCTCCACAACAACGGCATTTCTGCCGTTGTTGTGGAGCTTTCTTGTTGTGGCGGGCCAAACAACGGCATTTCTGCCGTTGTTACGGCGCTTTCCCGCTGCGGCGGGCCAAACAACGGCATTTCTGCCGTTGTTACGGCGCTTTCCCGCTGCGGCGCTGCCGAACAGATTACTTATGCTGTCATCCATGCTTCTTCCAACAGCAGACAGCAAGCCGGCTATCCGTTGCGGCTGATGACCCCTCTCCTAAGCAAGCTATGGCTAATTCCATTCAGTATCGTGCCCAACAAATTCGCCTGGCACCACTCCCAGCCGCCTAACACTACTTAACCCCAGCTTAGCTAACCATAAAAAGAAATATCCATTGCAATAAATCACCAGAACTCAAATGACCGCGGTATATCATGTAGAAACGGCTACGCTGTCCTTTTAAAAGCTTATGCTTCCGAAGCAATGATACTGTGTTTCGCTTTCAGGTATCCGTTACTGCGAGATCATGTATAGCTTGAAGCATATCAATCCTGTATATTTATTAAAAAACTCCCGTGACTATATCAGTCACAGGAGCTTGTTATTGAATAATTGCTATTTCATTATATTACAAGTTGCTAATGTACAACCGTGGCTGCGGGAAGCTCGGCTTCCAGGGTCATCTCTTCTTCCCTTATCCGCTCTCGCGGCTTGGCTTGTTTCTGCGGACGCTGCTGATTCATCTGGTCCAGCAGCTGGGAGACGGGCATTAGCATCATTTTGGGAACCAGTACCTCGCTCCGTTCCTTAAGCCTTGCCCCGCCTGCAGGATGAATGACACTCAGCAGAATACTCAGGTAGAACTTGGTTGACCGGGCAAACCAGCCGTTTGGCAGATCCAGCACCATAAACCCGAATTTCTCCGGCCCGCGGTTAATCATACTGACACCATATAGCGCTTTCGCTTCAGCGAGGTCCACATCTGCAGCAATCCGCTGCGCAAGCACCGGCATATCCTTCTCCATACGGCGGATCATGCGGATCGCCAGCTGGGCCGAGGAACGGGAATGCATACCGAGCTCAAACAACTGCCTGTTGTCGATATGCAGCTCTATCACCTTATCGCCTTTACTTAGCCGCTCCCCGCCTTCCATCTGCACGGGTCCACCCTGATATTTGCGTATGCGATAATGCAGGAACGGATCCGCCGGAGAGATGGTCTTCAGCCGGAACATCAGTTGGAAAAGCTGTTCCCATGCCAGCCACAAGCCGACAATCAGTCTTTTGCCAAAGGAAATCCGCTGAATCGGAGAACTCTGTCCCCGCTTGATCATGTCGTCGATCCGAATGCTGCGCAGCCCGCGCCGTTCCGCCTCCTGAAGCATCCGTTCCAGGGCAATCAGCATGTGTTCAGGCGCTTTCGGATCCGCACCAAGCGTAGTGCCGCAATCATGCAGCAGCATGACTTCGCCCGGATTCAGCTTGCTGATCAGCTTCTCCGTCAACCGGTCCGCACCAAGCTTCTCTTTCCAATCACCGAACATGGCTGACCACAGCACGATCTGAACCTGGCGGCGTTTGGAAAAATCAAACAAATTGACAATTCCCCAAGGCGGACGGTAATAGGTGCTCCGTTCACCGGTAATGCTGTAAATGATATCGTCGGTGCGCTGGATTTGTCGCTTCACCGTAGGCGGACGCATGAGCCAGTTAGTCTTGTGCACGTAGTTATGAATTCCGATCAAATGCCCTTCCTCATGCATGCGCCTGATAATTTCCGGATTGCTCTCAGCATGGGAACCAACAACAAAAAATGTAGCTTTAGCCCCGTAACGCTTCAGCAAATCAAGCAAAACCGGGGTATACTGCGGGTCTGGCCCGTCATCAAAGGTAAGGGCAAATTCAGTGCGGCCGGTCCCTTTGCGAAAGACACGATATCCAAATATCCGGCTGATCATACCAGGGATAAATGCATAGAAGGATGAAATGTAAAATAACCAGAGCAGCAAAGTCTGCATGTAAATTCCCCGCTTTTCCAGAGTTGACTTTGGCTCGCCTACGTCTGCAAGCAGATTCTGTGATACGGCCAAGTAGAGTAAAGTATGCCTCACGGTTTTTAGGTGGGCAGAGCCCCACGAAAAAACGTTACCCCCTATTTTAACACAGGTATCAAAGAAATAGACGCTTTTTTGTTAAAATCGTGTACAATGAATTCAAGTTAAATTTGTAAATTTATCTAAAAAGGAGTCGTTTATACCTATGCTGCCTCTGTACAAAAAATATTGGCGCACCTTCTTCGACATCGGTCTGGTCGTACTGACAGTGTATCTTGTAATGCTGGCTTTCAGTATGCTTTACCGCTTAGCAGCGCCTGTATTCTTATCCTTTTTCGTATTTCTGCTGATCGAGCCGCTGGCCCGTTTCCTTAACCGCAGGGGAATAGCCAAATCGTTCGCCTCCGCCATTTCGGTGATCTTGTTCCTGATTGTACTGCTGGGCGTATTGTTCGGCGCCGGACTTCTCATTACGATGCAAGCGCTACAGTTCCAGGATGATCTGCCCCGATATACATATATAGTCCAGCAGCAGTTTGCTGAGACAACCACTTATTTGCAGCACAAGGTGGATGCGCTCCCACCAGATCTTACTAACAAAATCAACGGTTATTTCAAAGAGGCAACCAATGTTCTTTCGGGCTGGCTGGTGATCTTTCTTAAATATATGATCGGAGTTCTCGGCTCCTTCTCATCATTTATGGCTAATTTCGGCATTGCCATTATTTTAGCATTCTTTCTCAGCATGGAGATTAAAGACTGGCGCAAAATCGCACATGACAAAATGCCGAAGACCTTTAAGACCGCTTTCGCCTTTTTGCAGGGCAATGTCTTCAAAGCTATCGGCTCCTATCTCAAAGCACAGCTGATTCTGATCAGCATTACTTTCGTGATTGTTCTGGCCGGACTCTTTATTCTGAGGAGTGGCAATGAAATCACCATGGCACTGGTCTGTGCCGTGTTCGATGTGCTTCCGCTGCTAGGGGTATCAACGATTCTGATTCCCTGGATTGTATATTTGTTCATTGTCGGAAATACTTCGCTTGCCATTGGGCTGCTTGTGCTGCTTGTAGTAGTTCTGATTGTGCGGCAGCTGCTGGAGCCCAAGATCACAGGTAACTCCATTGGTGTATCTTCGGCGTTCCTGATGCTGTCGTTCGTGATTCTGTCCAGCTCTCTCTTCGGATTCGCGGGCTTGATCCTCTCACCGATCCTGCTCATTCTGCTCAAGGAGCTGTTACAGCAGGGGTATCTCCAGCGCTGGATCTTCCTGCCGCAGGAAGAGTTCATCGTCTCGCCATTTGCTGCTTCCGGTGAGCCATCGACACCGGGAGGAGCAACGGTTTCAGGGGAAGGAGCTCAGGCTCCCGCGGATTCCGACAGGAGCTCAAACACTTGACCGAACAGCCGGGTGGCGGCATGCGGACTCCCTGGAGCCACATCCTCTACCAGCGCGGATACAGCATATCTGGGATGGCCAACCGGGCCATAACCGATGAACCATTGGTTATTGCGGGCCACACCTTCCACCAATGTCTGGGCTGTCCCTGACTTGCCTGCTACGGGCCACTTCGTGCCCAGCAGGCTTTTACCCGTTCCATCTGTTACAACCTTGCGCATTAGGGAGAGAAGCACACGGGCTGTCGATGGTGAGATTCTGCCTTGCAGACCCGGAGACAGATGCGACGGCAGCTCCTGAAGCGTTTGTCCGTTGGCAAATGCTACCCGCTGCAAAATACGCGGTGCCCGCACTTCGCCACCATGCAGCAGCGTAACTAACAGGTTAGCTGCCTGCAGCGGTGTAACCCGGACATCGCGCTGGCCGATCGCTGTCTGCACCCTGGCACCCCCGTCATCCGGCAGCAGGGTGGTGAAGATGCTTCCGGGCTGCTCTCCGGACAATGGACGGAGGAGCGGCAGGCCGAGCGTATTCTCCGCTTGCCAGCTGATATCCCTGCCTAGTCCCAGGGCAAGGGCTGCGGACTCCAGCTGCGCCCCGTTCAGGCGCTCAGCCAGCGAAGCAAATACGGTATTGCAGGACACGGCGAACCCTTGCGCCAGAGTAAGGGAGCCATGTCCTTTGCCATTCCGGCAGGAGAGTCCATATTTCCCGTAATGTCCTGAGCAATAGAACCTCTCTTCGGGCGAGGTTACTCCAGCCTCGAGTGCCGCAGCAGCTGTAACTATTTTGAAGATTGAGCCAGGCACCGCCGCCTGCAGCGCACGGTTATTCCACTCTCCGCCCTCAGGCGAGATGTGCCCCGGATTATAGAAGGGGAACGACACCATAGCCTCAATATCCCCGTTTTTTGTATCCAGCACAACCACTGCGCCTTCCTTAATTCCGGATTTCACAACCAGCTTCTCAATGCCTTCCTGAAGCTGCTTATCTATCGTTGTATACAAGGACAATGGATAATACGGATTCCCCGGCGCCTTCACCTTCAGGGGACTACCCGGAAGACGGTTCCCCCGCGCATCCACCTGCGCATACACCTCGGTATGGCCCACTCCCTGCAGCAGGGGTTCCAGTGTCTTCTCCAGCCCGTCGGTCCCCGTCATTGGAATTCTTAACCCCGTTGTTGATTTTTCCAACTGGGCTGCCGAAGCTTCTGACATGTACCCCAGCCATTGGCGCCCTGTCTCTTCTCCTTCATACCTGCGGGCAAAGGGCAGCGCCCGTACACCTCCAATGGCAAGTGATTCCACGGTTTCAGCCTGTCCCGGGGTCAGCTCCAGCGGATTCTTACCGCTGCCGGACGGCCAGAGCAGCGGTTCTTTTAGCCCTCTGCGCCTTGCTTGAAGCTGCTCGTAGGTCACACCCAGTACAGTGGCAAGAAGCTTCAGTTGTTCCTTACCCGCGGCGCTGACCGCCGCTGCTTCGCCCTCTTCCTGCGGAAAAAAAGCTGCAGTCCATACGGTTTCACCCGCCAGCGGCTGCCCACTGCGGTCATACAGACGGCCACGGCCGCTGTCCAGCACCATCTCCCGTTCACTTTGAATGGCAGCCATTTGAGCCATAGTGTATTCCGCTCCCGGAACTTTACGGTCCTTAAGCAGCAGTTGGACCCATGCAAGCCTTAGAATCAACACCCCCAACAGAATACACAGGATGAGCGAACTCCAAATAATACGTTTATGAGCAAGCTTGTGCAAAGCCATTCCTCCTGATGTTTGTTGACTCACTAAGAACTTCATGGTATTTATTATGCCCATATGGCGGATATATTACCTGGAACGGTCACAATGCTTCAGCCAAATCTCTCCTTTCGTATAGACATACCTCTTCGGCCTCCTGCACGCGGAAAGACGCCTCTTCCCAATTGGAAAGAGGCGTCTTCTCCTTGATATATTCTGTTAAAGGCATCAGCCCCCGGCCTTTGCACCTTACCTACACATTAAACTTCGAGAGTCTTTCTTTCAGCATACTTGAGGCGAGCTCCAGCTTGCCGGAGAGGTCGACGAGATAATCGCTGACACTTTGCTGCTCCCCGCTAAGGGAAGCCACCTCCTGTGAGGCTGCTGAGGATTGCTCAGCAAAAGAGCTGACATTGCTAATCGTCTCCGACAGCACATGCTGGGATTGATTCAATCCATCAATGGATGCTCCTACAGATTCCAGCCGGGTAATGAAATGGTTCATCTGGCTTTGAACCGTTACAAAGATGTCGCTCGTGTTCCGGACTGAAATGGTCTGCTCCTCGAAGAGCGGCGCTACCTCCGATAGTGCAGCTACCGTCTCATTCATATCCGACATGATTTTGTCGGTAATTTCAGCTACCATGGCAATGGAGCGCTTGGACTGTTCCGACAGCTGGCGGATTTCATCGGCCACCACTGTGAATCCTTTGCCTGCTTCACCTGCACGAGCTGCTTCTATTGAAGCGTTCAGCGACAGAATATTGGTCTGCTGTGTGATGCTCTGCATGACATCCAGAACTCTAATGACCGAAGAAGCGGTATCCTTCAGTTCGTTGACCTTTACGACGAGCTTATCGGTCATATCGCCTGTTGTCTGCGTTTTGGTAAGCAGTTCCTGAAGCTTCCCAACACCTTCCTGACTGGATTGTCCCACATCATGTGCGGTGCTCCCCATCTCGTGGGCCGCAGATAACACCACATCCATCCGCCCGGAGATCTGTGCGGTCATCTCATTGCCGCGGTCTGCTTCCAGTGCAAGGCTTCCGGCTCCACCGGCAATCTGTTCCGTCGCCGCCGCAATGTCCCTGGCCGACGCAGCCGTCTTCCGCGAAGCGCTGCCCAGCGCATCCGCCGTTTCCAGCACCTCACGCGCCGTCTCGTTGGTATGCACTACCAGCTCAGTGATCCGCTCCATCATCAAATTAAAGGAGCCCGACAGTTGGCCGATTTCATCGCGGGAAGACACTGCCGTCCGGACCCGCAGATCACCTTCCGCACCTTTGAACATCAGGTCCTTAAGCCGGGATAGCGGAAGGGATACCATTCTGACCATCCACAATCCAATCAGAATTGCAATGAACGCAGCGGCTGCAACTGCGATGTAGGTCGTAGACAGAATACGGCCTGCATCCTTAACCAGATTCTCTGAAGGTACAACGCCGAGCACTCTCCATCCTGAGCTCTGCAGCGTGCCATAGACTGCCAGAATGGATTTGCCTTTTTCATCTTCAGTCGGCAAAGATCCTGAGGCTTCGGTCAGCCCCTTGAACAAAGTTCCTCCCAAGCGCAGATAGGAATCCGCCTGCTCCTGGGAAGAGGCGATCAGCTCGTCTTTGGTTGTCAGCAGTTGAATGTAGGAATCCATCCCAAGGTTAACCTTTTTCATATGCTTGTCCAATTCTCCAGTACTGATATCGGCAACCGCAATATAGCCCGTTCCTTCCGAATCCGCTGCGATGGACTTGGCTAAATGAAATACACCCGAAGTATCCCCCTGCTTCAACCCTTCCGTTACAAACAGGCTTTGGGGCTTCTCTTTCAACTGCTTGAACCAGGAAGCCTTCCTGATCCCATCCATAAATGTATTATCCTTAGTTCCGGTCGCAGATACAGGAAGTTCCTCATTAAGCGGGATCAGGTAGACCGCCTGGACTCCTTTGACCGAAGACATCCAGCGGTTCAACTCGTTATTGATCCGTTCCGTCGGATTCTGCTGCTCCGCACTGCTGTCCATGCTCGCACTTCCCTGGCTGACTGCATCCTGAATATCCCTGCTGTAAAAAAGCTGACCCAGACTGTCTTCAAATCGCATTAGGATAACATCCAGCTTCTCTGCCGTTTGCTCGACGGTCTGCTGATTGGATGCCAAGGCGTTGTTCTCTATGGTTCGTTTGGCTACAGAGTATGAGGTGTATCCAAGGGATAATACAATCCCCATCGTTGCAATGAAAAACACGAGAAAGAGCCGCACCCCTAGCGACTTGGAGGGGTGCAGCCGAGTCAGAAATCCTTTGCTGCCTGCTGCTGGTTTACTCAAAAAATCACCGCCAGATCTACGATATTCTTGCACGGATTCCCGTTACAAGGTCATGAAGGTCTGTAGCGTCCGATCGGCAAGATATGGAAGATACTCATGACCGTATTCATGATATACCATCAGGTCTTTTGTTGCTGTGATTTTATTGTATGCTGCGAATTGTGTAGAAGGTGGACAGATCGTATCCACCAGTCCGGTTACCCACAACACTTTGGCTTGAATGCGGCTTGCCAGATTCTGAATGTCGATGTACCCGAGCCGGTTGAAAACCTCTTCCTCCCGTTCATGATGCGGATCAAAAAAGCGGAAATAATAGTTAATCTCTTCATAGGCGGAAGTCGTAATATCCAGCTCCCATGCCCGTTTATAATCGGAAAGGAACGGATAGACCGGAACAGCCAGCTTAATCCGTGGTTCAAGGGCAGCACAGGCTACAGTAAGCCCGCCGCCTTGGGACAGGCCGAATGCACCAACCCGTGCCGGGTCTACTTCGGGCATATTCATTAGAATCCGTGCCGTCTGGGCGGTATCCAGGAACACGTTCCGGTAATAGAGCTTGTCCGGACTCGGATCATCGATTCCGCGGATGATATGGCCGCGGATGGTTGTGCCTTGGACCGTAAGGTTGTCCTCGGACAAGCCGCCTTGTCCGCGGCAATCCATAGCAAGTACACTAATGCCGTGTGCGGCGTAGGTAACCTTTTCCATCCAATCGCCACTATCGCAAGAATAGCCGTGGAACATGACCACGCCTGGTCCTTTCACTTGTTCCGATTTCTTCGGTCTCACGTATTTGCAATGCACTTTGGCACCGCCCACTCCGGTAAAATACAGATGGAAGCATTCCGCCAGCTCGCTGGTAAACTCCGCAGGTACCAGTTCGTAATCCAGCGTCTGAGCATCGAGATCAGCCAGGGCACGTTCCCAGAATGAATCGAAGTCGGCAGGCTTCGGGCTGGAGCCTTCGTAGGCTTTTAGTTGGGGCAGGGATCTTTCGGACATAAGAAATCCTCCTTAGGGTTGGATTGAATTGTGTTGGCAAAAAGTAAGCGGGGGGTGGGGGAGTGTACGGCGTAACTTCGGGGAATGTTGGTTCCGATCGCTGTTGTTCCCGGATTTCCTGATTTGTACCGCTAGGCGGTAGAAATCCGGGAACAAAGGCGAACGCTTGCGCTTCTCCACTCAACATTCCCCTCCGTTACTCCCCACTCCCCCCCCTTCTCCACCACAGGGTTTGCAAGAACAAGTTAAATCCAATAAGTCGGATTTAACAAAAAAGATTAAACCTTATAAAGACTAAACCTTTAAAACCAAATACGTTGAAAAACCCATTAAGCATGGGTTTTTGGATCGTGCAGCAACGTGGCGGCCACGGAGGTGGCCGCCACTGGCTGCAAAGGCGTAGCTGCAAAGGCAATGTTTAGATCTTGCCCAAACCGGCGTCGTCGCCGACTTCCTCATGGGTTTCGATCACGTAGTTGACGATTTCTTCAACAGTGGTGTAAGCAACGCCTACATAGGTGTCTGCTGCGCCATAATAGATGGCGATCCGGCCGGTTTCAGCATCATTCAGGGTGGCGCAAGGGAAGAGCACGTTGTTCACGAAGCCTCTTTCTTCATACCATTCCTCCGGTGTCAGCACAAAGTTCTTGGAGCGGTATTTGACCTTGGATGGCTCATCCTTGTCCAGGATGACTGCACCCATACTGTATACGAGACCGTTGCAGGTTCCAGTAACGCCGTGATAGAACATCAGCCAGCCTTCGGTGGTCTCGATAGGGGCAGGGCCGCCGCCGATTTTGGTACTCTGCCACCAGCCTTGACCGCCTTTGGTCATGACATGGCGGTGTTTACCCCAGTATACAAAGTCAGGGCTTTCGCTCAGGAACACATCGCCAAAAGGCGTATGACCGCTGTCGCTCGGACGGGACAGCATGACGAAGTTGCCGTTTATTTTTCTTGGGAACAGTACGCCATTGCGGTTGAACGGCAGGAACGGATTTTCCAGGCTGACGAAAGTTTTGAAATCCTGGGTTTTGGCCACACCGATCGCGGCACCGTAGAAATCCGTACACCAGATGATGTAATAGGTATCTTCGACTTTGACCAGACGCGGGTCGTATGCATAACGAGGCATGTACGGATTGCCTGCTTCATCTATAAACTGAATCGGTGCATCGTCGATTTTCCAGTCCAGGCCGTCTGCACTGTGACCCATGCGCAGATGAGGACGGGTAGTATTATCCTCTACACGGAATACCCCCAGAAAGCTGCCATCATAGGCAATAACCGCACTGTTGAAAATACGTGCCACGCCTTTTGCCGGGTTGCGTTTGATCACCGGATTATCACTGTGTCTCCATACCGGACTATCATTGCCTGCCGGTCTGTCCTGCCAAGGTATATTCGGAATATTCTGACTGGCGATCAACTTAACTTCTTTCATAAGTACAATTCCCTCCGTGAGCGCAGCGGTGCTGCGAATAATTTAAATGAAGAACCGATTTTATTTTACCGACCCTTGGGCAAAACCGTTGTAAATGTACTTCTGCAAAGCAATGAAGGCTATCAGTGTAGGGATAATGGCGATCATAATAGCGGCGCAGATAACCTCCCACTGTGAACCATATGGACCTTTAAATTTGAACAGCGCGGTGGAGACCACCTGCAGGCTGCTTTTTGGCATATACAGAAAAGGGGTATAGAAGTCGTTGTAGATGTTTACGCCCTTCACAATAATCACCGTTACAATGGCCGGACTCAGAAGCGGAAGAATAATTCTCCAGTAAATCGTCCAGTATGAAGCTCCATCCAGCATTGCCGATTCATCAAGCGATTCGGATATGGAGTCCAGGAACTGCATGAATATATAGACAGCGATAATATCCGTACCCAGGTACATCAGAATCGGTGCCCAGCGGGTGTTGAACAATTCCAGCGAGTTGATGATCTGGAAGGTGGCTACCTGAGTCGTAACTCCGGGAATCAGTGTCGCGAGCAGAAAAGCGCCCATCAGCAGCTTGCTGCCTCTGAACCGGAAACGTGCCAGAATGTATGCCATCATTGATCCGGTAAGTGTAGCACCGGCAATAGAAATGACTACAATAATAAGAGTATTCAAGAAGCCCAGGAGCATATTCCCGTCCACAAAAGCTTTGGTATAGTTGGCAAAATTCAGCCAGTTCTCCGGCAGGGTAAGCGGACCCGTTGTCGCATACTCTTCATTCGTTTTTAATGAAGCGAAAAAGACGACAGCAATCGGAATTAGAGCCATCAGCGCTCCCAAAATCAAACTGAGGTATTTGAAGAAAGAGGCTACGTTGTATTTTAAAGTATGCATAGTTCTTACTTCTCCTCCTTAATCAGAACACGCTGCAGAATGGTGACGAGAACAACAATACCCAGTAGCACTACGGCCATTGCCGAAGCAAGACCCAGCTTGCTGTATTTGAAGGCCACATCGACGGTCTGGATGACAAAGGTGCCGCTGCCGTTGGAACCGCCGGTCATGACATACGGAATTTCGAATACACCGATCGCTCCGCTTACCGCGAGGATCAGATTGAGCTGCAGAATCCGTTTGATGCTCGGAATAATAATGTGTCGGAACTGGTGCCAGCGGTTGGCTCCGTCAATTTCAGAAGCTTCATAGATATCACTCCCGATGGAGGAAATCGCTCCAAGGAAGATGATAAAGTTCATTCCCATGTATCTCCATACCGATGCAAAGGCGAGGGAGATATTGATCAGATGGGGGTTAAGCAGCCACTTCTGCTGCCAGGCTCCAAGTCCAACGAGATCAAGGATGGTGTTCAGGGTGCCTTCCGGCTTGAAGAAAAACAGGAAAATAAATCCGATGGCCACACCGTTCAAGAGTGTCGGAAAGAATAGAATTCCTTTGAACCAGTTCTTCATACGGACATTAAAGCTTAAGATCGTGGCAAAATACAGCGCCAGCCCCATTTGGACGAAGGTGGCGAAGAAATAATACAAGCTCACCTTGAACACGGCGAAATACTCCGGTTTGGTGAAAATGGTCTTGTAGTTGTCAAAGCCGATATATTCCATATTTTTGCTTAGACCATTCCAGCTTGTGAAACTGTATTGGAACATTTTGAATACAGGCAAATATGAGAACGTCAGCAACAGAACTACCGGAACTAATGAGAATAAAACAATGATCAATATCCGCTGATTTTTATAACTTAAGTTGGACAATCTCTCCACACCTCCTAAGAAGACTGCTTATCACTCCAAATCCTTCTCCACACCGCAAAAGTGAAGGGGAAAACGCCGCTTCCGGCGCCCCCCCGTTCTCTTCAATCTGTCTTCACTCCTGCGTTTTATCAAAACTTACTTAGCTGCCGTTACTTTGGCTCTTGCAGCTTTCCACTTATCGTTCAGGTCTTTCATAATGTCATCATAGGAATCTTTTCTGTTGCCAATCGCCGCTTCGATGATCACTTTCTTAAAGTCAGGCTGCCAGAGGCCGATTTCAGCTTCTTTGTCGATAGCATCAACCCAGCCTTCTTCACCGGCTTTTGCAGGGGCAATCGTATCAAACGTTACATCTGTGCCATCAAATTGTTTCAGGATTTCCGGAAGCTCAGCGCCTTTAACCGGGCTCATGCCGCCGCCTTCAGTGGTAGGATAGCCGGATTCGTTGATGAACCAGTCCACCCAAGCTCTTGCAGCTTCTTTGTTTTTACTGTGGATGCTTACACCCAGGTTATAGTCGTCAGACAGCGGAACCAGAATCTTGTCGGCGTTGGTCGGGAAAGGCATGAAGCCTACATCATCAGGGTTGGTTGCCAGGCCTTTGATTTGACCGATTGCCCAAGATCCCAGCATCATGGTACCGATTTTGCCGTTAGCCAGGTCAGCCTTGGAGGATTCCCAGTCCGTAGTCGTAGGGTCTTCTTCAATCAGGCCATTCTTCGCAGCGTCATACAATACTTTGTACAAGTCATAGTGCGGCTGGCCTTTAACGAAGTTATCATCCGATGCCACTTGGCCGATATTCACATAATCACGATTTCCGGCTACGGTAGCCAGATCCGCTTCCCATTGCGTCAGTGTCCAGCCGGCAGCATAGTTCGTGTAGAGAGGAACCGCGTCCGTCTTGTCCTTGATACTCTTCAGTGCAGCAGAGAACTGGTCAAAAGTTCTTGGAACCTCAGTAATTCCGGCATCCTTGAATACTTGTTTGTTGTAGATGACACCGGAGAAGTTAACCGTAATCGGAATCCCGTAAGAAATACCGTCTACAGTACGTTCTTCCAGGCCGGTATATTGCTTCTCCAGATCTGACATTTTACCCAGCGGTTCAAAAAAGTCCGGCAGATCTTTAATGGCTACACTTGTAGGCAACAGCAGAACATCGCCGTAATCATTTGTGCTCATGCGGATTTTAATCTGATCTTCGTAGCTGGACAGTGCTTCGAAGTTTACTTTGACATTCGGATATTTCTCATTGAATTTGGCTGCATAGTCTTTGAATACGGTATCAACAATATCCGTTCTTTGTGTGATGACCGTGATATCCCCTTTGATATCCTTGGCTGCGTCACCTTCAGGCGCTGCTGTCGCCTCGGTATTTGTTCCCGTATTCCCTGCATTGGTTGCTGCAGCATTGTCTGTGTTATTGTTGTTCGATGAACAACCCGCAAACAAACCCGCCATCAGTGTTAGTGCTGCCAGACTTGTAACTGCTTTGGTATTCTTCATTGTTTTTTTGACCCCTCTCTTCATTTTGAACCTTGAACCAAATAATAACAAAACACTAACAATAATCATCACAAATTAACGATTATACTCCAGAAAAATCAGTTGATTCTCTATTTCGTTTGAAAAGTGATGATGTTATCGCTTACAAACACATTATAAATCGTTTCTAATCCCAAAACGATGGTTTCAATTGTTTTTTCTGGTCTTCAATTTGTTATTTTTGTTTTTTATATATCCAATTTGTTATCTACTATTATATGAAGAAAAAGGAAATCCTCTCATTTCAGAGAATACGCCTTCACTCGTTGCACGCACAAAAGCCCCGCAGCAAAGCGGGGCTTTTGTGTAATATGAGGTTTTCTCGACCATGATAATCTCGGCCGCTCCTCCTCCACCTATCTGCAACGACTCTTATAATCCTTAGGCGTCATGCCGCACATTTTTTTGAACAGCTTATTAAAATATACCGGATCACTGTAGCCAACCCGTTCAGCTATTTCGTAATTCTTCAAATCCGGCTGACCGGTCAGCAGTTCCTTGGCCTTGGCGATGCGGATGCCAATCAGATAATCAGTAATCGTCTGGCCTGTCTTGTATTTGAACAAACGGCTGATATAGCTCGCGTTCATTCCCACCGTCTCTGCCAGCCGTTCGAGTTCAAAGTTATGGGCGTATTCCTTCTCCAGGATGCTTTTGGTCTGTTCAACCACATAATGCTCCCCACCCTCGGGGGCCAGTTGCGCTGCACCTTCCGGCTCTGCCTCTGCAAGTTGAAGCTTTTTGTTCTCTTCCACACTTTTCAGCAAATCGTACAACTGGGCCTTCTCAATGGGCTTAAGCAAATAATCGAGCACTCCATGCCGCATAGCCCGGCGGGCATATTCGAATTCACTGAACCCGCTCAATACCGCTATGGGGAGTTGCTTCAGATGTCCTCTGACCTCTTCAATCAGCTTGAAGCCATCCATTCTAGGCATCTTAATGTCTGTAATAAGAAGATCTATATCATTGGGGCTAAGATCCCGGAGATGATTCCAGGCCTCCAGCCCGTTGCCGTAGGAACCGATAACTTCAACTTCCAAATCCATTCTGGAAGTAATCTTCACAAGCCCACGGCGAATCACTTCCTCATCGTCCGCAATCATGACCCTGATCACCACAAATCGCCTCCAGTCTAGTTGCAGCCACAAATGTTTGCGCTATCATTATTAATTATAAGCTCCATTTTCTCATTAGCATATGTGCTCTATTGTACTTTTCTAGTCTTGAATTTACTTTGCCCATTTTGCCCTTGAAATCACTGCCGAAAAGGGTTATAACTAAATTATATTGTTGTTATTGTTAAATAACAAATTAATAATAACAACATAACAAAATACTCAAATGTTTCGATCCCTTTATCCTACTATTCTGACAAAGCGAGGTTACTGAGATGTCACTGCAGAATGAATATGTCGGAGGCGTTACCTGGGGTTTCATGGGCACGCGCGGGACCTGGGCAAATGAAGAAGCTGAAGCTTCAATGGAGCTTATGAAGTCGGTCACTGGAGCGAACTGGACGGCTATCGCTTTCAGTGCGGTTCAGGCTACTCCGCAATCCACGGAAATTCCTTATGGGGAGAACCCCACAGTTACCGACGATGAGGTCTTATGGGCAATCCGCAAGGCGCAGTCGCTTGGTCTGAAGGTATGCCTGAAACCGATTGTGAACTGTGCAGACGGCACTTGGCGCGCTCACATCAATTTCTTCGATAAGGATGTTCCCTGCGAGCCCAAATGGTCGGACTGGTTCAGTTCTTACACTGCCTTTATTTTGCATTTTGCCGCGATTGCAGAAGAAAGCGGTTGCGAGATGTTCTGCATCGGCTGCGAGCTGGTCATGTCTGACAGACGGGCTGCGGAGTGGCGGGCCTTGATTGCAGAAGTCCGCATCGTATACAGCGGAATCCTTACTTATAATTGCGACAAGTATCAAGAGGACAATGTGACCTGGTGGGATGCCCTGGATGTAATTTCCTCCAGTGGCTATTACCCTGAGTCGGACTGGGAAGCGCAGCTTGACCGGATTGAGGCAGTGGTGAAACGCATTGGCAAGCCATTCTTCTTCATGGAAGCGGGCTGCCCAAGCCGCATCGGCAGTGCCGCCATTCCAAACGACTGGTCACTGAAGGGCGAACCGAGCGAGGAGGAACAAAAGCGCTTTTATGAGGCCATGTTCCGCAGCTGTGAGGGCCGGGAATGGGTCCAGGGCTTTATGCTCTGGGATTGGCCGGCACGTCTGTATCCACTGGAGGCTGCAGCAGAGAACGATGACTACTGCATGTACGGGAAATCGGCGGCAGGCGTCATTAAGGGGTACTACAGCTCCAAGACTAATGCTTAAGTTTGTGCTTCCGAGGCAAGTTTTGTACGAAGTAATACTGTAAGCACCTGCTTACAAAACTTAAAGGAGTGAACAACAAAATGAAGAATTCACCTCAGGTATGGCTGAACGAGCTGGAGGAAGAGCTGAAGGGTAATATTTTGCGCTTCTGGATGGAACACACACTGGATGAAGCACATGGCGGCTTTGTGGGCGAGATCGACAACCAGATGAATGTCATTGCCGGTGCTGAGAAAAGCCTTGTGCTCAATGCGCGGATTCTATGGACATTTGCGAGCGCTTACCGCCTGTATGGCACAGCTGAATACTTAAAGATGGCTGAACGTGCCTTCGACTATCTGAACCAGCATTTCATAGATGAAGAGCATGGCGGTTTGTTCTGGATGGTGGATGCGCATGGAGTCCCTTCCCAGCCGAAGAAACAAATCTACGGCCATTCTTTTGCCATATATGCGCTTGCTGAATTCCACCATGCTACGGGACGTGCTGATGCGCTGCAGCAAGCGGTTGACCTGTTCCATCTGGTAGAGAAGTACGGCTATGATCCCATTTATAAAGGTTATATTGAAGCATTGTCCCGTGAATGGCAAATGACAGATAATCTGAGTCTCAGCTCGAAGGATATGAACGAGAAGAAATCCATGAATACCCATCTGCATGTGCTGGAGGGCTATACCGGCCTGTACCGGGTATGGAAATCGGAAGAGCTGAAGAGCAAGCTGGCCGAACTGATTGAAACGATGCTGGAGCATATTATTGATGCTGAAGGCAAACACTTCCACCTGTTCCTGGACGAAGAATGGCATGTCAAATCTGAGAGCATATCTTTTGGCCACGACATCGAAGGGAGCTGGCTGCTGGTTGAAGCCGCAGAAGTGCTTGGAGATGAAGATCTGCTTGAGCGTGTGCGTAAGGTGGCTATTTCCATGGCCGACGCCGTGCTTGCCGAAGGCATTGCTGAGGATGGCGGAATCTGGAATGAAGCGGACAAGAACGGATTCATTGACACGTCTGAAGAGTCCAGAGACTGGTGGCCGCAGGCTGAAGCCATTGTGGGCTTTTACAATGCGTACCAGTTGACGGATGACCAACGCTTCCTGGAAGCTGCCGAGAACGCCTGGGCGTTCACTGACAAATATATCGTCGACCACAAATATGGCGAATGGTACTGGGGGATTGACGAAGCCCTGCAGCCGCTGGCCCATGCACCCAAGGTCAGCGCCTGGAAATGTCCATATCATAACAGCAGAGCCTGCTTCGAAATGATCGGACGCCTTACCTCAACATCCACTATAAAGGAGACAAAATAAAATGACTGCAAACTTTCAAGAACGTAAACAGAAGCTTACGGAGCGCTACGAGGCATTGATTGGCCGCAAAAATGAGAAGGTTCCTTACGGCAACGGCATCTATGACCGCTACCAGTACCCGCTGCTCACTGCTGAACACGCTCCACTGATCTGGCGCTACGACTTCAATCCGGAGACCAACCCCTATTTCGCAGAAAGAATCGGGGTTAACGGTATTTTCAATCCCGGAGCCATTGAGCTCAACGGCAAATTTTATATTGTTGCCCGTGTAGAAGGCAATGACCGCAAATCCTTCTTCGCTGTAGCCGAAAGCGACAGTGGTGTGGACGGCTTCCGCTTCTGGGATCACCCGGTAGTGCTGCCTGAAACGGAAGACCCGGATATCAACGTCTATGACATGCGCCTCGTGAAGCATGCAGACGGATGGATTTACGGCCTGTTCTGCACCGAACGCAAAGACCCGGATGCCCCTCATGGCGATCTGTCCAGCGCAGTTGCCCAATGCGGTATTACCCGTACCAAGGATCTGAAGACCTGGGAACGCCTTGCTGACCTGAAGACCGGCTCTGCACAGCAGCGCAATGTGGTGCTGCACCCTGAGTTTGTTGACGGCAAGTATGCCTTCTACACCCGTCCGCAGGATGGATTCATCGACGCCGGTTCCGGCGGTGGTATTGGCTGGGGATTGTCGGATACCATCGAGAACGCTGTAATTACCAGCGAATCTATCATGGACCAGCGTTACTACCATACGATCAAAGAAGTGAAGAACGGCCAAGGCCCGGCGCCAATCAAAACAGCACGCGGCTGGCTGCACATTGCACATGGTGTCCGTAACACCGCCGCAGGGCTGCGCTATGTGCTGTATGCCTTCCTGTCCGATCTGGAAGAGCCTAATAAAGTCACGCATGCACCAGGCGGACATTTCATCGCGCCCGATGGCGAAGAACGTGTTGGCGATGTATCCAACGTAGTATTCTGCAACGGCGTGATCGCACGGGATAACGGAGACATCTACATCTATTATGCATCCTCCGACACCCGCATCCACGTGGCTACCACAACGGTTGACCAGATGCTGGATTATGTGCTGAATACACCTGAAGACCCGCTTCGCTCCTATGCGTGCGTGCAGCAGCGGATTGCGATGATTGACCGGAATGTTAAAATGAACCTGAAAGCCTAGCATATCGGGTGTTGACGTAACTGCGGGAAATGTTTGGACTTCCGGCCGCTATCGCTCCTTCAGTTCCAAACTTCCCCTCCGTTACTTCACCCTTAATGTTGTTTTCTGAAGTTCTTTTATAAGAGAGTAAGAAGAGGTAAAAGGCGGCCCCTGTGGAATTCCACTGGGCCGCCTTTGTTATAAGTTAGTGAAATATTCTAATACAATCTCCACTAAAATTTGCTTATCTAAACTGTAGCCCGCACGATGTAATATTCTACCGTGGTCGGCAGGCCATGGGTAGTCTGATGCTGAGCGAAGATCCGGCTGATCTCTGGCAGACTGCTCTCCATAACCATTTCATGTACGGCAGACGTTTGCCCAAAGCAGCGAAGACGTACAATGTCTAAAGGCCCATGCAGGTACTGTGTACCGAGCACCGTCTCTATTTCAGCTTCAGCAAATCCGCTCGCATCAAGTCGCTGCTTAATCTTGTCCAACACGGGAGTCCCTTCCTGCTGTGGACCATACAACCCAGGGAACAGGATTGACAATTCAGGAGACAACCGGTCACCAGGGTGGAGAGCGATCAGCCGCCCTCCTTTTTTAATAATTCTGGTTAGCTCAGGGTATGCGGATGTGGGTCCTTTACGGTTATAAGCACAATCGAACTCATTCTGCTCAAAAGGGAGCCTGTCCTTGGTATTAGCCGTTACAAAGGACACATTGGCAGGGGCAGTGCTGTAAGCGGTATGTATAAAATCGGCTGTAATATCAAGGCCGACTATGTGCTGGACAACAGGACTCCACCCAATCGTAAAATCGCCATGGCCGCACCCAACGTCGAGCACTTTTTTCCCCGGAACCATTCCGGCGACCTCCTGCGCAAATATCCGCTCTGCATCCGGCCCCGTGATCGTTGAATTCCAAGGATAGGCGTATTTCCCGGTGAGACTTCCCAGCCCGGCATACCACTGGAACGAATGCGGCATCATCCAGTCTTTGTGTGTTGTCGGGTCTATAAGTGCTGCTGTCAATCTATCAACCTCCCTGTTCATGAACGATAAATAGCAAGCTTGCACCCTACAGGCGCACCAAGTGATGCTTAAGCAACTTCTGCAATATTTCTTACAATAGATTTCGGAATAAATGTAAAGAATACAATAGATTCACATTTAGCGGAAAAATGGGGCGGTTCTATTGTACTTTCTGCAGCAGATGGACTATTCAATATCCTAATTAGTATAGTTCCCCCTCATCACCCTGAACGATCGCATCCAGCTCTTGTGCCACCTGCTTCATTCTACCGATAATAAAATCATCTGCTCCTGAAACCGTAATTCGTCCCTCATAGTACCTAAATGGAACCTTCACATCCTTATCATTCCAGACGAAAAACTCTCCGCCCATAGTCAAAGTTCCGAAGGGGGTCTGGTGCGAGAGCTTATTCATATACTCGAAATCCGCTTTTGCGGCAAAATAGTCTTTGGATTCTTCTATAGAAATCGGCTTAGCCTCACTATTGGTCCAGTGATCCGCCCTAGTGATATGTACATTATAACTCATAACCAACCCTCCTTTATTTCTTGAATTTCCTTTTCTGCAACTGACTACTCCCGCGGTCCTGCGACCGATTCCCGGTGGACAATATCAGCCGAGATCAGAATTTTTTCCAGCGGCGCAGAAGGGTTGTGGATACGGTTCAGCAGCTTCTCCACCGCGGCCCGGCCCATAGCTTCCTTTGGCACATGTACCGTTGTGAGCGGCGGAACGCCGCGCATGGCATCCTCAATATTATCAAAACCCGTAACTGAAATATCAGCGGGGATGGATATCCCTTCTTCTCTAAGGACTTCACACACGGCCAGGGCCGTGGAGTCATTGGCACAGATAAGTGCAGTCGGCAGGTTTTTGGCTTTTTTGCGTTTGGTGATCCAGAGCTTGAATTCATCACGGAACGAGCCGTCATCCATACCCTCCAGCAGCAGCATCTCGTCGTCACCGGCTGGTGTTCTCATATCATTCTCCTCAAGGGCACTGCGGAAGCCGATCCAGCGGTCACGGAAACTCCGGGAATAACGGATATTGCCGATAAAATGAAACAGTGTATGTCCGATGCCCATCAGATGGTTGCTGAGCCGGGTCATTGAATCAATGTTGTTGGCGAACACAGTATCGCTGGGAATGAGCGGGTCCTCATGGTCAATCAGCACCATTGGAAGACCGATGCGGTGCACCTCCAGCAGGAGTGAAGTGGACATCTGCCCCACCCCCACCAGACCGAGCAGACCCCCCGGATTGAGAATATGGATAAAGTTATCGGCGCGGTGCTCCGAGACAATGACCATGCCGAGACCCTCCTGATCGAGAGCTAGCGCGATGCCATCGATAATTTTCCCCCAATAAAGGGAGTCCTGGGTCTGCGCCCGGATATTCGGCATCAGCACGAGCACAGATTGCTTGCCCCGGTCAGTACCGGACGCAGGAGACGGGCGTTTTACGTTCTGTACATATGCATTCTTCTGGGTAAAATACCCCAGCTGTGATGCGGCTTGAATGACCCGCTCCCGGGTGGTCTCATTAACGCCGCCTTTGCCGGAGAGCGATTTGGAGACTACGAACTTGGATACACCGAGGTGATCGGCGATTTTTTGCATGGTCACTTTTTTTGCCATAGGAAAATACCTCCAGATTATCTTTATTGTACAGCCGCCGCCTGCGGTCCGGGAGAAGCCTGCTGGCCTGCCCGCGCTTCTGTCCATTTCTCATTTAATTCGTCAAAAGCTTTCTGTAAATCCGGTGCAGCCAGCAGCTCCTGGATATAATCTCCTGACCAGAAGGACAGCTTCGCCCGGTTCGACATGTCGATGAAGGCGTCTGACTGCACAGTAGCCTCGATCAGCTTGGGATGATAGGAGAGAAACTCGCTATATTGCGGCATCGAGGGCTCCTCCGTGTCATCAGCCGGCAGAAACCCCGAGTTTGTGGTATACGAGGTTTCCGTTACAAAAAATTTCACCCAGGCCATCGCAAGCTCTTTGTTGTTGCTATACCTGCTTACTCCTATGAACCAATCGGGATTCAACAGGGCGTTATGGCTGGTATTATTATCATAAGGAAAGGGGAAGAAGCCAATATCCTCAGACTTCGCACCGGCATCCAGAATCTGGCGGATCGTCCAGTTACCCTGAAGATACATCCCTGCCTCCCCCTTGGCCAGCATGGTCTTGGAGATCTCCCAGTTATTCGAGAACAGCTGATCCTCCACATAACCTTTGGCAAGCATCGTCCTGGCAATCTCAAGCGCCCGTCCCCATACATTGCCGATCTTCCAGGGACTGTCCTCATGTACCATACTGTTCAGGTAATCAGGATTGCCTGACATATAATTAACCAGGTTGTCGCCCCAATCCCGCAGCGGCCAGACAGCACCGTAATTCATATAGAGCGGGATAATGCCTGCCTGCTTCAGCTTGGCGCTGGCTGCATAGAATTCATTAAGTGTTTGAGGCACCTTCTCAATCCCTGCTTTTTTAAAAGCCTGCTTGTTGTAGACAATTCCGCTCGTAGTGGTACCTGTGGACAACCCATATCTTTTGCCGTCATACGTGGCGAAGGTGGTGAACTTCTCCTGTGCAGCCAATTCATCGGTCAGGGGTTCAAAAAAAAGTCCCAGCTCTTTAGCCGGCAGGTTCACCGGAAGCAGCAGCACATCCCCCGCATCCTTGGTGGACAGACGGACCAGAATGTCAGTGGCATAATTGGACAAACCCTCAAATTCCACATTAGCTCCCGGATATTTCTTTTTGAACTTATCGGCGTAGCCCTTGAACGTCCCATTCTCAATCAAATCAATCCGGTTCGTCAGCATTACGATGGTACCGGACAATTCCGATGGTCTATCAACTCCGGCCGGGGTTGGCGAGGGCAGGGCCTGTGAATTGCCTCGGCCGTCACAGCCGGCAGACAGCAGGAATAGCAGCAGAATGGTGTGCATGGGCCAACGTATTTTCATCCGTTTCAAGCGGACTCCTCCTCTATTCTCTTCCCTTCATTTCCTGGTCGAGCGGGCTTAGAAGCGGCAGGGATAAAATCACATCCGTCCCTTCCCCCAGCTTGCTAAAGACCTCAATGCCATAGGCTGCTCCATAATGAAGCTGAATCCGCTGATGAACATTTTTCATCCCTATGCCCCCATTGATGCTTTTCTTCGGAGGCATTTCACGCTTCAGACTGTCGCTCAGCTTATGAAGTGTAGCCTCTTCCATCCCGCAGCCATCATCCCGGATATGGAACATAAGCATTTGTTCTGTGACCTCACACTTAATGCTCAGATGCATCTGGTCCTTGGTATCATCCAATCCATGGTAGGCGGCATTCTCAATGATCGGCTGAAAAACCAGCTTAATCATGGAGTAGTTGTCCAGCGTCTCGGGAACATCAATCTGCAATACGAACCTTCCGGGATACCGGCACCCCAGCAGCTCGACATAATTGCGGACATACAGCAGCTCCTGCTTCATCGTCGTTATACCAGACAACTCACTGGTACTGTAACGCAGGAGCTTGCCCAGAATGGAGATCATATCCGCGGCTTCCACGTCATCATTGATCTCTGCAGTCATACGGATGGATTCCAATGTATTGTATATAAAATGCGGATTAATCTGGCTCTGCAGCGCCTGCAGCTCTGCCTCTTTCTTCTGTTCCTCAATCCGGTATATATCCTGAATCAGCTGCCGGATACGGGCGAGCATCCGGTTGAATTGATGGCCGAGCAGGCCAATCTCATCCCGGCGTCTGACGCGGAAAGTCACATCCAGATCGCCGTTCTGCACCTTTTTCATCAGCTGGATCATTTGGGTCAACGGTTTGGTTAACGCAAACGATAGAATAATCGAAATGATCAGCGCCAGTACGATAATAATCAGGGTAGCGGCAAAGGTAGCGTTACGGGTCAGCTTCACCCCGCGCGTTAGCTCATCCACAGGAATAGAAATGATAACCTTCCAGTTGGTCTTGGAAGAGCTTGAATAAATATTAAGCCGTTCCTTGCCTGACACGGTATCATAAAAACTCCCGGCATTGCCTGAAGCCTGACGGAATAGGCTGGTATGGGAAATATCGGTCGTGAGAAGTCTCTGTTCGCTGTCAAAAATCACTTTGCCGTCTTCATCCACAATGATTGACTTGCCGTGGGTTACGGTATCCAGTTCGGCCACCTGATTTTCCAGATTGCTGATGTTGGCTTCAACTGCTATCAGTCCAATCGGATTCCACAGCCCGTCGACAATTTTGCGGACCACAGTGAAAGCATAGCGGGTGCTCTGCAGATTGCTCGTATACGCCTGTGTGCCAAAGAGCAACGCTTCGCCACTGGAATTCTTGGCCTTCTCGCTCCAAAATTTGTAACTCTGTTTCAGGTCCAGACGTACACCGCCATCCTTGGCGGAATAATAACCATTGCCGTAGCCGTCGAAAATATATACCGAGTTGGTTCCCCGCTTAATATTGTTAATAAAAGAGATATTCCCTTCAATGCCCCGCTGAATGGAGAGCAGCAAATCAAAGTCGCCAGGAGCAACCTGTGTGCTGCTTCCCTTGCTCTCCATCATCTGTTGTTGTTCATAATAGCGGTTCGAACGGATCAAGTTCTGCTTGATATCGTTTACATAGGCAGGCATGGACGAAATCCGTTTCATATCCTCTATATAGTCATCAATAGAATCCATCATCTGGTCAATCAGCTTCTCTGAATAGGCAACAGTGTTCGCTTGAATCGATTCGGAGTAGCTCTTGAAGCTGATCACACTGATGAACGAAAGCGGAAGTGTAATAATAATCAGGAAGACCAGGAGCAGCTTGCGTTCCATGCTCATGTCCCCTACATAGGACCACCAGGTGTGACTACGTTTAACTTTCATTCGGTCCTTCTCCTTGTTCCAGCTTCACCTAACATTTTCAGAAAAAATAACAATCCCCTAACAAAATAATTATACGTGTTAGTTCCCTGATGTACAAGGAAATTACATTACCAAGCGTTGAATATCTCGCAAAAAAAAAGCGCCCCGCTGCCGATTGCCGGCTTGCGGAACGCTTGTTCACTAGAGATTGGAAAATCTTAATCTTTATTAAATCGTAAACAGTGAGAGCTTATCTTTCAGCTGGGTTGAGACGCTTTCCAGTTTGCCGGAGAGTGCAACGAGCTGATCGCTGACATTCTGCTGTTCATTGCTCAGGGATGCGACCTCTTCCGAAGTAGCCGAGGATTGCTGGGCCACTGCGCTTACATTACCCATGGCATCCGACAAGACGCCCTGCGAATGATTCAGACTGTCTATGGCTCCGGTAACCGACTCCAGACTGGAAATGAAAACTTCCATTTGCCCTTTTACGGATACGAAGATATCACTGGTGCTCTTCACCGAACTCATCTGCTGTTTAAAGAGCGGTGCAACTTCGGACAACACTGCCACCGTCTCATTCATTTCCGTAATAATCTTATCGGTAATACCGGCTACAACGGCGATGGACTGTTTGGATTGGTCGGCCAGCTGCCGGACCTCATCCGCTACGACCATAAATCCGCGTCCTGCTTCACCAGCTCTAGCTGCCTCGATCGTCGCATTGAGCGAGAGGATGTTCGTCTGCTGTGTGATATTCTTCATCACATCCAGCACCTTGATGACCGAGAATACCGTTTCTTTCAAATTGTTGACCCGATCCACCAGCGCAGTAGTCATCTCACCGGTACGGCTAGTCTGCGTCAGCAGCTCTTCCAGCTGTTTCGCACCTTGACCGCTGGCTTCTCCCACTCCGCGGGCCGCTTCATCCATCTCGGCGTTCGCTGCGATGACGCTCTGCATCTGAGTTCCGATCAGATCCGTAAGCTCATTGCCACGTTCAGCCTCCTGTGCAAGGCTTCCTGCGCCACCGGCAATCTCTTCGGTAGCTGCCGCAATTTCCTTCGCGGAAACCGCCGTCTTGCGTGAAGCATCTCCAAGCTCTCCGGCGGTTTCCAGTACTTCACGTGCGGTATCCGTTGTCTGCGCAACCAGTTCGGTGATCCGCTCCATCATCGTATTAAAGGACGCCGACAACTCACCGATTTCATCCTTGGATACATATTCGGTGCGTACGCTCAGGTCTCCCTTTGCACCTTCAACCATAAGGTCCTTCAACCGGGCCAGCGGCCGGGCAATCATCCGCACCATCCCAATACCGACCAGAATGGCCAGTACCGCAGCCGCAGCCGCAGCCAGAAAGGTCGTGAATAGAATTGGAGTTGCCGCCTTCACAAGTTCACCAGTAGGGACAATACCTGTCAGCTTCCAGTCCGCTTTAGCCATAGGATTGTAGACAGCCAGAACATCTTCGCCTTTTGCGTCCGTGGCATCCTCGCTCTTACTGCTAGTCTTGCTCTCTTTAATAAATCCAAGCTCCGATACCTTACCATCCTCTTCAGGAATGGAGGAGGCCACAACAGTACCGTCTGGTGCAACGAGCTGAATCCGTGAGCCATCTCCGAGTGTTACACTCTTGAAGGCTTCCTCCAGCAGTGTATTCTTCAGTTCGAGCATAATCACATATCCTGAATTGGCTCCAAGATTTTTCAGTGCTCTGACCATCGCAATATTCTTCCCGTTTTCTCCTGCTACGGATGTAGGGAACCAATAGTTCTGTGCAGATTTTTCCTCACCGGAATAATAGCTCTTGTAGCTCTCGGCATTGGCAACCACTGTTTTGAACCATGCCTGATCTCTGACACTGTCCAGCTTCATGCTGGAGCTTCCACTTGAAACAATATCAAAATCTTTGGAAGTCGGAATCAGTGTAATCGCTACAATATTAGAGTCTGTAGTCGTCTGGCTGGAAAGCTTTTTATTCATCGCATCCGTAGCCACGAATTTATCATAACTGGATTCTGCAGAGGCCAGATCTGTCAGATTGTTCTGCATTTGCGGATCAAAAAAGAGCTGCATGGCCAAATTTTCATATTGCTTCAGTGTAATATCGAGCTTCTCCGAGGTCTGGATAATCGTCTGGCGGTTAGCTTCCGACACATTATTCTTAATCGTGTTCTTAGCTTTATTATAGGACAATAGCCCCAGAGCCAGTACAACTACCACAATGGAGGATAAAAAGATCAAGAACAGCTTGACCCCAACCGACTTATTTGGATTGACCCTCTTGATCTGACTTACCGAACCATGCAGCATTCCCTTAGCAGAAAGACCTGAGCCTATACGTTTTTTAGTTGGCGCAGCTTTCTTGACAGTTTCCTGTACTGCATCTGTAAGGTTTGTCTCAGATTTCTGGACGTTCGACGGTTGTTTCTTGTTGGTCTTATTCTTCTTTGTCAATTTCATCCTTCTCTCTTTCCGCTCTTCCCCATTGCTCTCCCGTTTAGGAGCAACCATCTCAATCACCTGCCAGTTAGATTAGAAGATATATGTAAGCGTTCGCTCTTATTTATATCGGCAGTTTAGGTATAATTTCTTAGTTTTCTTTAGAAATTACCACAGAATCTTTATATATTTTAGTCATTTTCCATTTTATTCTATATGCCAAAAAGGAATGCCCCTCAATACGAGGTGCATTCCTGTAAAGAACTCCAAACGAACTAACAAACACACTATTTTTTCTTACGCATCATATCGAAATAAGCCACAGGCTGATCGACCTTCATACGCACCCGCTGCAGCGGGTGGCGTGCGGCATCAAGCAGCTGACCTGCCTCGTCCCACAGCTCGCCTACCGTTTGTTTGAAGAACGTATTGTCAGGCCCGAAGAACTCCACTTCCTGTCCCGGCTTGAAGTGATTGCGCTGCTGAATCAGCGCTGTTCCGCTGGCCGCATCGTACTCCAGCACCAGTCCGGCGAAGTCATAAGGCGCTGCCTTTTCTTCCGGCTCATAAATATGATCCTCATGATCCGGGGTATCGTAGAAAAATCCGGTATTCAGCGGACGGTTCGCCGCCTTTTGCAGTTCTTCCAGCCATTCCGGCTTCAGCACGTACCCTTCCGGGTCGGCCATGTAGGCATCGATGGCTTTGCGGTAAGCATTGACAACCGTCGCCACGTAGTGGATGGACTTCATCCGCCCTTCAATCTTGAAGCTGTCTATGCCGACTTCGATCAGCTCAGGTATACTCTCCAGCATACACAAATCCTTGGAACCCATCGAGAACGGGTTATCCTCCGGCTGATGCAGAGGAAGCTGCGTTACTCCCGGCTGCAGCGGCAGAGGAGACTGCTGTGCCTGGGCCTGCTCCTCCTCGGATACCCAAGTCCCTTCTGGGCGGGCATCCTCGAACAGGTCGTATTTCCAGCGGCAGGACTGGCAGCAGCCCCCACGGTTTGAATCGCGGTCCGTGAAGTGGTTAGACAGCACGCAACGGCCGGAGTACGAGGAGCACATCGCTCCATGGATGAAGCTCTCAATTTCAATATCGACATGCTGCTTGATTTCGGCGATTTCCTCAAGACTCGTTTCGCGGCCGAGGACGACACGCGGAAGTCCTTCTTCCTTCCAGAAAGATACAGCTTGCCAGTTGAGCGTGGACTGCTGGGTGCTCAGATGAACCTCAAGGCCTGGCACCAGGCGGCGGGCGGTATCGACGATGGCAGGGTCGGCCACGATAATGGCAGCGATCCCCGCTTCATATAGGTTACGCAGGTATTCTTCAATCCCCGCGATATCTTCATTGTGGGCATAAATATTCGTAGCGACAAAAACCTTCGCACCGTATTTTTTGGCAAATTCCACACCCTCGCGCATCTCCTCAAAGCTGAAGTTATCCGCTCCCGAGCGCAGGCCGTATTTCTGTCCCCCAATATATACTGCATCCGCACCATAATGCACGGCGAATTTCAATTTCTCCAGATTGCCCGCCGGAGCAAGGAGCTCCGGTTTGTCCAGACGGTAACGTTTGCCCTTGTATTGCGGCTTGGTCATGGTTCCCATTCCTGTTCTCCCCTCCATTGTCTCACCAGTTAAAATAGCTAAAATCCTTACATTTTGGTGTTGAACGCAGCTGCGGGGAATGTTTGGACCTCCGGCCGCTGTTAGATTTGGATTTCCTGAATTTAACCGCTGGCCGCAGTAGAAATCCAAACCTAAAGGCGGGCGCTGACGCTCCTACAGTTCCAAACTTCCCCTCCGCTGCTACACCTGAATGTTGCTTATAGATCTATTTTAAAAAGCTGAGTCATTGACTTTTTTATTATTTTTCAATATACCTGTTCCTTGTAGAAAAAGCCGAAGGACAGCTCGCGCTCAGGATCCTGCAGCGCACGTATGGCATCCATCCAATCCTCTTGGAAGGCATAGCCTTCAGGATTAGCAGCGTAGAGGTCAATAGCATGGCGATAAGCCTTAACGACAGCTGCGTTATAAGCAACCGGCTTCAGCAGTCCTTCAATCTTCAGACTCTGCACTCCTGCCTTCAGCAGAAAATGAAGGTCCTCCAGGATGCAAATATCATCAGAGCTCATAATATGCGTGCCATTCTCATCCTCGTATATCGGAAACTTTTCATTGGGGCGCTCTGCTTCGATCAGAAACAGTCCGCGCTCCTTGCCAAGGCTTCCGCCGTCGCTCGGACGGCCCTGGTGGGACATGTAGCTTGCGACCAGCTTGCGCTTGGAGTGATAAATATTCGTCATGCCGTGTACCTGTACCTGGGCTTCAACTTCCAGCAGAGGCACCATTTCTGTCATTTCATCCATATTCAGCTCACGGGCCAGAACGACCCGCGAAGCGCCCTTGCGGCCCCAGTAATTGGCGGTTGCATAGTTGGTTGAAGTCATTTCTGCATTCCAGTGCAGCTTCAATCCCGGCGCTTCCGTCTTCACTGCGGCAAGCACAGCCGGATCACCAAATTCGATCCCATCTACACCCAGTTCTCCAATGGCTTTTACATAAGCGGGAAGCTCGTCCAGCAGCCGGTTCGACATTAGGCCACCCAGGCCTGCGTAGACCTTACAGCCGTTGGCGTGAGCCAGCTTGACGACCTTCGCGGTATCCTCCAGCGAGAAATGGCCTGCCAGACGCATGCCAAAGCGGTCATCGCCAATCAACAACGCATCTGCCCCGGCCTCCAGCAGCACAGCCGCTTCTTCCAAGGAAGCGGCTGTCGCCAGCAGCTCCGGTTTGTTATTCATGTTGCACCCTCCTACTTCGCGGTTCAATCCGCATCACACTCTATTTTAATAGGTTACCGCGAATTTTGTTCACTTTTTTTGATATTGGCTAAATGTTCCTTATAGGTCCTGCCGAATAAATGGCCCTGTGAGCCATCCTTTTTGGTTACATAGAAATAATAATCCGAAGCTTCCGGTGTCAGGGCCGCCTCAATGGATGCAAGACCGGGGCTGCTGATCGGCCCGGGCGGCAGACCTTCGTTTTTATAGGTATTATAAGGACTGTCGACCTTCAGATCCTTCTCATACAGCCGTTCCTTCTGCTTGTCCAGCAGGTATTGAACAGTCGCATCGATCTCCAGCTTCTGCCCTTTATCCAGCCTGTTGTAGATCACTCCGGCGACAATCGGACGTTCACTGTCCACTACAACCTCACGCTCTACAAGCGAGGCCACAGTCAGCAGTTCATGCAGGGAGAGTCCGCGGTTCTTCAGCTTGCCTTGCCAGCCTTCAATACTGTCCAGCTTCTTCTCAAGCTGCTCCAGCATCGCTTCAACAACCTGCTCCGGTGTACTCTCCTTCACAAGCTCGTACGTCTCCGGAAACAAATATCCCTCCAGACGGTGGCGAAGCTTGTTGTCATCAGGAATACCCAGTCTGCCCACGGCTTCAAGACCCGCTCCAGAATCTATAATTTTCAGGAATACTTCGGGTTTCTGATTCCAGGCTGCAGCAAGCTTATCAGCAACCTGCCTGGCCGTATATCCCTCCGGAATCGTAAATGAAACGGTATCCTTCTTCACCACATCCCCTGCATTCAGGCGGGCAATGAGTGAATCATAGGTGTCGCCCGGACTGGCGGTATAGGTGCCTGCCTTGAAACTGGACCCTTCCTTGACCCATTTCAAGTAGCCTTTAAAAAATAATCCTTTGCGTATAATGCCGTTTTGTTCGAGCAGGTCGGCAATTTGCGCGCTGCCCATCCCCTTCTCTATCGTAAAGGTTACCGGCAGGCCTGCCGGCTTCACCGGCTGCATGCCATTCCAGATGTACCAGACTCCTCCCCCGCCAATTGCAGCCAACAAAAGGATAATAAGAGCCAAGGTGCGGATTGCGGCTTTCAAATGTCACTCCTCACTTTCCGACTATAAAGTATAAAATTGTATTGTCTCAAATTCAACATATATTTTTGCGGACATATAGATTGCATAAGTGGAAACGATTTCGCCGTCCTCCCAAGAGGCGGCTTCTTATTCTCCAAAACTTCTATTTCAAGCAAAAAGAGCGCGGAAAAATCTCCGCCCTCTTCCGTGCCACTCCTTGCTATAGCGTACATATGGAAGCTTATTCGCTCTCGTCAGCGGGAAAAGTCAGCTCGTCATACAGCTCGTTGACATTTTCCCATTCCTCGTCATCCACGATGCTCTCCAGTTCGGGAAGCCCGTCAGGCGAAACCACAATCCGCAGAATCTCCTGTTCGGCACCTCTCCCGGAACCGGTAAGCACCGCATACGCTCGGTCACCAACTTCAAATTCGGCAATAATATCGTAAACGGAAGATTTGCCCTGCTCGTCTTCCAGTTCCACTGTTTCTCCATATACTTCTTTAAGCTTTGAAGTCCAAACTACCTGATCGGCGGAAAAATCAGTCATTCTCCGCTCCTCCGTCCAGCTCATCTACCAAGGTATTGAAGGTCTCTTCAACAATGGCCCATTCCTCATCATTCTCGATCATAAAGAGTTGAAGATCATCACCGTCTTCTTCATAACGGAACGCATACACCTCATCGCTCTCTTCATCCTCGGAATCCAGCGGAACCACCATCATATACTTGGCATCCGAACCATCGACTTCAAATTTCATAATGACCTCAAATTCCTCTTCATTACCTTCCTCATCAGGAATGTAGATAATTTCCGGTTCTTCTTCTTGGCCAATCTGCTCGTTTGTCAATCTAACACACCCCTCACCTTTTACTGTTAGCATCCAAAAAATTTTGCAAAATCAGGGCTGCAGCCATTTTATCTACAATCCCTTTGCGTTTCTTCCGGCTGACGTCCCCTTCAATCAGCATCCGCTCAGCAGATACCGTCGTCAGACGCTCATCCCAAAGGTGTACGGGCATTTCGAGTTCTTCCCGAAGCCTATCGGCAAATTCGATGCAGATTTCACCACGGGGGCCTACTGAGCCGTTCATATTCTTCGGAAGGCCAACTACAATCTCTCCAATCTCATGTTCCTTGACCAGTTCGCGGATACGCTGGAACTCATTTCCGTTGCCGCGCCGCTCAATCGTCTCCAGAGCTTGTGCTGTCCATCCAAAAATATCACTTGTGGCAACTCCGATTCTGCGGTCGCCGTAATCCAGACCCAGCTTCTTCATCATTTCGGATGATCCACCCGATGATTGGCGAGGTAGAAACGAACCAGTTCCTCAATCAGCTCATCACGTTCTTTCCTCCGGACCAAACTTCTCGCATTGTTGTGGCGCGGAATGTAAGCCGGATCTCCAGAAATAAGATACCCTACGATCTGGTTGATGGGATGGTATTCCTTCTCCACCAGCGCATCGTATACTGCGAGCAGTATTTCCTGGGAGGAGGCTTCCTTCTCATCGCCCTTTACATTGAATTTGACCGTTTTGTCCATGGAGTCCATTTGTGACACCTTCCTTCTGCAAAATCACCCGCTTATTGGGCGGCTTCGCAAAGTTGCTGCTGTACAGCTGACTTGCTGCCCTCATCATAACATATTCATGGCCCAACGAGGAAATCCTGCCATCGTGATAACGCTTTTTTTGGTATTTCGTCTACAAAAATAGAGATTTTTTTGGGTTTTAAGCTATTGCAGATGTTCGCTAAAAGTGAATATTGACAAAAAATATACATTTTCCAGCTTCGCGTGAATAAAGCAGCGGTACTGATATATTGCTCTCAGTACCGCTGCGGCAACCCTCATTTCCGATTTGCATATCCATCTGTCTGCAGCTGCATAATCCAGCAATCCCTGGCGTTATGCAGCAGCTCCGAAACCTGCTCCGTTACTTTTACCGCTTAACCCTGAGCGGCTACAAGCTCCTCGGCTTTCAAAAGAGCTTCGCCCAGCTTGGAAGCATCCTTGCCTCCGGCTTGCGCCATATCCGGACGTCCACCGCCCCCGCCGCCGCATACTGCTGCGATTTCCTTCACCAGCTTACCGGCGTGGAAGCCTTTTTTGACGAGGTCCTGCGGTACCGATACAACAAAGTTGACTTTGTCGTCCATAGCCGCGCCCAGCACAAGTACAGCATCCGGCAGCTTGGTTTTTAATTCATCCGCAGTCGAACGAAGTGCGTCCATATTACCAGCCTGAACGGCAACCGCGAGCAGCTGTGTACCGCCGCCTACCGTTTTCACACTGCTGGTCAGTTCGGCAGCAAAGGTTGCGCTCAGCTTAGATTGCAGGGATTCATTCTCACGGGACAGCTCACGGACCTGGGCATGCAGCGCTTCAATCCGTTTTGGCACATCGTTCAGCGAAGACTTCAGCAATCCTGCCGATTGCTTCAGCAGATCCAGCTGGCTTTCGGTGAACTGGTACGCATAACGCCCGGTTACCGCTTCGATCCGGCGCACCCCGGAGCCAATGCCGCTCTCGCTGACCAGCTTGAAGATCCCGATCTGCGAGGTGTTAGTCACATGGATACCGCCGCACAGCTCAAGGCTGTAATCGCCAACCTGAACCACGCGCACGATGTTGCCGTATTTTTCGCCGAAGAGTGCCATGGCCCCCATAGCCTTGGCCTCGTCAATCGGCTTATTCTCAATCACTACATCCAGGCCGCGCCAGATTTGCGCGTTCACCCGGTGTTCGATATCGCTCAGCTCTTCCGGCGTAATTGCGCCGAAGTGGGAGAAGTCAAAACGTAAACGTGCGCCTTCTACTAAAGAGCCGGCTTGATTCACGTGACCGCCAAGCACTTCTTTGAGTGCTTTATGCAGCAGGTGGGTTGCCGTATGGTTCTTAACAATGTCTTCACGCTGCTCCCGGTTCACCTCGGCGCGGACACTGTCGCCCACTCTCAGCTCCCCGGCTTCCACAGTAACCAGATGAACATGCTGGCCATGCGGAGCTTTGAACAGTCCTGTTACCTTGGCGGTCACCGAACCGCCGGTCAGAAGACCGGTGTCGCTAACCTGGCCGCCGCTTTCAGCATAGAATGGCGTCGATTCCAGGATAACCTGGCAATCGGTACCTTCGCCTGCGATGTCCACCAATGTACCGCCTGCAACAATAGCCAATATCTTAGACTCTGCTACGGAGTCAGTATAACCAACAAATTCACTTTTAACCGTCAGCTCAGCCAGCGGTCCGCCTTGAACCTTCATGCTGCCGCCGTCCTGACGGGCGGCTCTGGCACGGTCGCGCTGCTCCTGCATGGCTGCGTCGAAGCCTTCACGGTCCACGGTGAGGCCCTGCTCGGAGGCGAAATCCTCAGTCAGGTCAAACGGGAAGCCATACGTGTCATACAGTTTGAACGCATCTGCACCGGCAATGGCACTGAGCCCGTCAGCCTTAGCTTTGGCACTGATCTCACCCAGGATAGCCAGACCGTCAGACAGCGTTTCATGGAAACGTTCTTCCTCGGTACGGATGATTTTGGCGATATACTCGCGGTTCTCGACAACGGATGGATAGTAGACGCCCATCACTTCGCCCACAGTCTCCGTAAGGTCGAACAGGAACGGACGGTCCAGACCCAAGGTCTTGCCATAGCGCACCGCGCGGCGGAGCAGACGGCGGATAATGTAGCCGCGGCCTTCATTGGAAGGAAGCACGCCATCCCCTACAGCAAACGTTACAGTCCGGATGTGGTCGGCGATTACTTTTAGAGCAATATCCTGTTCCAGGTTATCCTTGTAGGTTACACCTGCAAGCTTGGCCGTCTTCTGGATGATCGGCTGGAACAGATCGGTATCGAAGTTGGAATCCACATCCTGCAGAATGGACGCGAAGCGTTCCAGACCCGCACCGGTATCAATGTTCTTGTTCGGAAGCGGCGTATAGCTGCCGTCCTTGTTATGGTTGAACTGCGAGAATACGAGGTTCCACACTTCGAGCCAGCGTTCATTTTCCCCGCCCGGATACATTTCTGGATCGGACATGTCGCTGCCGTAGGCTTCGCCGCGGTCATAGAAGATTTCCGAGCAAGGGCCGCAAGGACCTTCGCCGATATCCCAGAAGTTGTCGTCACCCAGCTTAATGATGCGCTCTGCGGGCAGGCCGACCTTTTCATTCCACAGCTTGAAGGCTTCTTCATCCTCAGCATATACCGTTACGGAAATACGTTCCGGATCAAAACCAATCCATTCCTTGCCGGTCAGAAACTCCCAAGCCCAGGTTATAGCCTCTTCCTTGAAATAATCTCCAATGGAGAAGTTACCCAGCATTTCAAAGAACGTATGGTGGCGTCGCGTTTTGCCTACATTCTCAATATCGTTAGTACGAATGCATTTCTGCGAATTGGTCAGACGCGGATTCTCCGGGATTTCCCGGCCGTCAAAATACGCCTTCAGCGGAGCCATCCCGGCGTTGATCCATAACAGCGACGGGTCATTATGCGGCACGAGCGATGCGCTCGGCTCGATACGGTGGCCTTTGCTCTCAAAAAACTGCAGCCATTTGGAACGGATTTCACTTGCTTTCATCATGTACAGCCCCTGTCTCATAGTTATTAAAAACAAAAAAACGCCCCTGAATAAATTCAGGGACGATGATTATCGCGGTACCACCCTGGTTATCGCCAATATCCGTGAAGTCACGGACCATGATCAGACGATCGCCTTGTGCGGCTGTTAACGGGCGCCCCCGGCGGGATTGTCCCCGCACTCCGAAATCAGCTTTCCGCCGGCCTGTCTTCAAGGTTCTCACAGCCAATTACGAAGACTATCGTAAAGGAACCTCTTCTCTGATCCAAGCCAATCTCCGGCGTACTTCATTTCATCAACGTTTTTTCCGATTTGCATTTTAACATTTCAAGTATAGCCAGCGCCCCTATTTCTGTCAATCTCGGGTAGAGAAAAGGGCGAAATGAAGCAGCAAAATGATTATTTACAGCGCTTACTTGCAGGCGTATAATGTGGATTATTCAGAGCAATCCTGCGGTTAACAACGGGTTAACCTGTAATGACGAGACGTAGCTCAGCTTGGTAGAGCGCTTGCTTCGGGAGCAAGAGGCCGCAGGTTCAAATCCTGTCGTCTCGACCATGCTAAAATGCTAAAACCCTTGATTAATAAGGGTTTTTTTGTTCGAATTATTTAAACTAGGCTTTAACTTCATTTATATAGAAGGAACGAATGACCGTTCAATAACTGAAAAAAGAAATTGTCAGTCAAACGTAATCCCAGAATGCAGAAAGCCTTTATTCCTCTAAATAATGATCCCCCCTATTTTGAATTAATTCCTCTCCAAGTATACAAAATTCCATCCCTCAAATGCGTAGCCAATAAGTGCTCAAGCGTGTGTACCGCCGCTGCTGTCGGAATGATATCGGCATTGGGCTGCAAAAAACTCAAATCATATTTTGAATCGCACTCCCTCTTTCGTCATGCTCCAAACCTGCTCCCCTAACCCCCTAACAAAGGCACCTTGACAAGGGTGTGATCCAGTTAAAGCTGAGCTTTGTGTTCATGGTGGTGCACGTACTTCTACGGACTATGCAATTCAATATTTATGCCTTGATTCTGTCTACGAAGTGGACGATTGCATCAACAAGATGAAGAGAATATTATTTATACCAGATTGTCAATTCAATTCCATACGGCTCTTGTGTTATAAATGCAGTCCATTTAAAAAGGTTGGGAGGTAGAAAAATGTCAAAAACGATATTAGTTGTAGACGACGATGAAGAAATCGTAAAACTCATCACAAAGAGTTTAAGGTACGAGCAATTTGCAGTAATCACGGCAAGTTCCGGGAAAGAAGCCTTATCTGCATTGGCTGAAAACCACATTGATTTTATCGTTCTGGATATAGTGATGCCGGATATGGATGGACATGATGTCTGCAGAAGTATCCGAAAATCTTATAATGTTCCCATCCTGTTTCTAAGTGCGCGTGATCAGGACATTGATAAAATCGTTGGTCTCGAAATAGGAGCTGACGATTACATGACCAAACCTTTCAGTATTCAGGAGCTTGCCTCCAGGATAAAGGCTCACTTCAGAAAAGTGGACAGGCTGTTTAAAGAGTGGGATGAACTTAGTCCCAGCAGCGAAAAGGCGGATGCTCCGCTCATTTTGAACGATAAAACGTTTGAAGCCTTCCTGCATAGCAGGAAGCTCGACTTATCAACGAAAGAATTTCAAATTTTGTCTATTCTTATGCGTCACCCCAATCAGGTATTGAGTCGTGAGCAGATCTATGAGAATGTCTGGGGAGACGAATACGGAGAAATAAATACCGTAACGGTCCATATCAAAAATATCCGTAAAAAACTGGGTCCTGATCATAACTTTATTAAAACCATATGGGGCATAGGATATAAATATACGGAAAGAGAGCAATAGTATGAAACTGAAAATAAAACTTCCCCTCTTATTCCTGCTAATGCTTCTAATTCTTATGTTTTCCATTGGAATGTACTTGAAGTTTGTCTTTGCAGTATATTCCCCTATACGCGGTACATTGTTGGACTCACGATATATAGCATTGCTTCTGCCCATATTTGCCATCGCTTGTTGTATATTTATTATTCTGATTATCTATATTTATTTGTGCATAGAGAAGCCCATTCGGCTTCTAAATACCAGGCTGGAAGAAGTAAATATTGTACATCCCATGCCTCCGTTAGCTTTGAGGAGTAATGACGAGATCGGAGAACTGTATAAGCACTTCAATAAGATGGAGCACAGGCTTCAACTCGCCCACAGTGAGCAAACCGATATGATTGCGGCAATCGCCCACGATTTAAAAACACCCCTGACATCTATTAACGGTTTTACTGAACTGCTGGCTACACACAAGGACCTATCAGAAACTGAAAAGCAGGAATATTATGATTTGATTCAAAGGAAGTCAGAATATATGGTCGAACTCATCAATGATTTCTCCAGCTTCACCAAAGAAAAACTGGAGTTGGAATCCATGGTAGCTAAACCTGTACAAGCATCAATATTATTTGAAAAAATCGCTCTTGAATATGAGTACGAGTTGGCGGGACTTGACTACGAGCTTACTTGCCGTCATTCATTCACGGAAAATATATTGCTAATGGTCAATGAACCGATGATCCGCCGGGTTTTCGGCAACCTCTTTAGCAATGCTGTAAGATATGGAGGGAAGAATACGCTGAAAGTGTATATGACCGGATACCTGCTAGAACGTTATGCCTATTTCCAAATCGAGGATAATGGAATTGGAGTGCCGGATAAGGATATTTCTTCTCTGTTCCTCAAATTTTTCACTGTGAACAAATCGCGGCAAATCCAAAAGGGCGGACTGGGGCTGGGGCTTGCAAGCTGTAAATCTATTATTGAACATCACGGGGGCGAAATTGTTGCCTACCCTTCCGAATATGGCGGTTTGGGGATAAGATTCAGCATTCCCCTGGCGGCACAACGCTAACTTTATTTTTGCATATCTTCTTTTACAACAAAGTTAAAGGCTGCTGCCGGGTGTCAACACCCAGGCAATAGCCTTTAACTTTGTTTTTTAGCGGTTTATAGTTTTTTATATTCTCTTTATAAACATTTATTTTTCTTTTAAGGAAGCTTTATCTTTGGATGTAAAAATTACTTGTAGTAAAAAACTACAATCACTGGAACTTGACAAGGAGGATGTCGAAATGTCAATTGAGTTCAGCCGCTGGCCCAATAACTACATGATGTCATACCAAGTTACCAAAGCTTTGGGTATGGCAAGCCTCGGTGCTACAGACGTCACCGAAATCTACGAGGCCTGCAAAAAAATCAATCCCGATGACAAGGATACGTGGCACAGGGAATGGCTCATCACCGCTCAGGCATTGGAAAGACACGGCAAGGAGGCTGAAACGGCTGGAAACTGGTATACCGCACGAAACTGCTACATTCGTGCCTGCAATTACTACAGAATCGCAGAGTATGCGGTAATGGATGATGACACCGAGAAAATCCGTATTTTTAAAAAGGTTAATGAACTCTTCGAAGCTGCCGGAAAGTACTTCGATGTCCGCCCGGAGAAAATTGAGGTCGATTACGAGGATGTCAAGCTGGAGGGATACTTCTTCTCCCCTTCCTGGATCAAAGGCCCAAAGCCGACCGTGTTTGCGCTTAACGGTGGTGACGAGTGGTCCATTGAAAATTATTTCTGGCTGGGTCCTGCCTTCATTTCATGTGGATATAACTTTTTGGTCTATGACCAGCCTGGCACCGGCCTCTCGCTGTACGAAAAGGGAAAGGGGAGACGGGCGGACAGTGAGGCTTTCCATTCCCGGGCCATCGACTTTCTTCTAACACGGCCGGAAGTCGATCCCGATAAGATTATCGTGCACGGGGAGAGTTTTGCGGCTTACGACTCGCTGCGTTTCGCTTCGTTCGATCACAGGATTGCTGCCGTCATCTCCGATGGCGGTACGCATGCCTTCGACTGGAAAGCCATGCTTACATGGATGCCGCCAAGTCTGGCCGCACACGGTATGAGAATTCTGGGGGCAGAAAGCCTGGAGGATTTTGCGGGGAATCCGCGTTTTGCCTATGATCTTGAGGGCGTGCTCCACCAGATCGAATGTCCGCTGCTTGTCATGCATGGAGCGGAAGAGATATTGGTTCAGCCCAATCCGCTGACACAAGCTATGAAGAATTACGAGCAGGCGGGTTCGAAAAACAAGACATTCTACGCGATAGAGGATAGACGACTTGGCGGATTAGAACACTGTCAGGTAGACAACATCAACGTGCTGCATGAGGTAGCGCTGAATTGGCTCTGCTCCATTGGGCTTGGGCCAGCCTCGCCCCGCCAATCTTAGGGATTCTCATAACATCATAAAGCAGTAAATTTATTGAAACATTTCCGATAGAGCTTGTTCAGGAGTGTCGTCCTTCGAATCCTGTACAAGCTCTCTCTTTATGGAGGAGTTAAAGAAGCATATCGCTTACTCTGGTAGAAGGAAATTAAGCTATACGCCATAGCTTTGCCACCCATTTACTTAATAAAGGGGCCAAATTCCGTTTGTTTAGATTTTTAGTCGGTTAACAGCCATTCCCTTCACTAGATTTATACGAGTTATACAGTTTGCGCTCAGGGACTATCACAAAGTGAATTCACTCGAATTCATCTTTTTATTCTCGGCAGAAATGCCGCTGGAATTAGCGCCAATGTTGAGAAGGCAATCGACCAGATAAACGTATGATCGAATGCAACAGCCACAGCTGCCGGATCATGTGACATGACTGAATTAAGCTCGTTCTGCAAAATAATAGCGATAACCGATACACCAAAGGCGCCGCCGATTTGCTGCATAATACGAGTGGTGCTGCTGGCATGCGGGATTTGCTTCGAAGACAGGCCAATATAGGCGGAAGCCATGACCGGCAGAAACACAGCGCCTAATCCTGCTCCCCGTACAATCAATGCCGCGCTCAAATAATAATAGCTCGTATCTCCACTAAGCTGCGTAAGCGGCCATGTTCCAAGCATGGTAAGCAGGGTTCCGGCAAGAACGACTGGCCTCGAACCGATCTGATCCGTTAGTTTGCCGGCAAGCGATCTTGTCAACAACATCCCGACCCCTTGCGGAACGAGCAGCAGACCGGATAGAAGCACCGATTCGCCGCGGACTTGCTGGAAGTACAGCGGCAGCAACAGCATTGCCCCGTAGGAAGTCAGGCCGGATAGAAAAAGCAGTGCCGCGGATACGGTAAAGGAACGCACCCGGAACAGCCTAACATCAAGCAAGGCTTCGTTTCCTTTTCGAACGGCATAAACAACAAATCCAGCCAAAAGCGTTAACCCTGCTATAACGGGAACGAGAACCGCAGCATGACCGAAGCCGTGACTCAAGCTCACTTCCCCAAGACCGTAAATAATGAGCACGATGGCTGGGGAGAGCAGCATCAGTCCCAACAGATCCAGCCGCAACGTTCGGGTTCGGCGCTGTTCATTAGGCAGCCCCTTCCACGCCATAATGATGGCTGCGATGCAGAGCGGAATATTTACAAAGAAAATCCATCTCCAGCTCAGATGATTGATGATAAGGCCTCCCAGCACTGGCCCGAGTATCGGCCCAAGCAGCGCCGGCAAGGCCACCGTGGCCATCTTTTTACCCATATTTCGTCCTCCAGAGGCGCGCACTGCCAAGGTCTGCATAATGGGCATCAGCAATCCCCCGCCGATCCCTTGAATGGTACGGAAAAAAATTAGGCTGTCCACGTTCCATGCCAAGCTGCATAGTACAGAACCGAGCAAGAACATGCCCAGCGAAAATAGCCACATAGGCTTACCCCCGAATCGCTCCACCGCCCAGCCGCTGAAGGGAATGACCATAGCAAGCGCAAGCAGATAAGCGGTCATAACCCATTGAATGGTTGACACCGAGGTATTGAATTCCCGAACCAGCGTATTAATAGCCACATTCGTTATCGTCGTGTCGAATAGCGGAGCCAGAATGCCAACCATTAGAATCCACATCAATTTCTTCTCGGCTGCCTGCTGTTCAGCCGATTCAAGCGCTGTAGAACCTTGTTTTTGCATGTTGATTGCCTCCCTTTGATCGAAAAATAAGAAACTTTTAGTTTCTTATTTGCGTTTATGATATACTATTTCTATATGAAACGCAACGAATTTATTAAAGGAGTGCGAGAACAACATGTCCAATTCTCAACACCCGGATAAATTGAAAAACAGACGCAGAGGCAAAGAGCTTGAAGCGGCTATCCTGCAAGCCGTGCGGGAAGAGTTGATAGAACAAGGCTATTCTAATCTTACGATGGATGGAGTGGCGGAACGGGCGGGGACAAGCAAAGCCGTGCTGTACCGTCGATGGGCCAACCGCGCTGAGATTGTACTCGCGGCGATCCGGGAACGCGTACCTCTCCCGCTGGAGGAGGTACCCGATTACGGGAATTTGAGGGACGATGTTTGCGGCGTGCTTCGATCGATGAATCAGAACAACATTGAAGTGATGATCAAGGCCTTTTATGGGCTCGTAACGGAAATCGGCGCCATGCCGCTCGCATCCTTATTATTCCCCCAAGGGCGTCATAACAGGACAATGACGATTGTACTGCAGCGGGCCGTTGACCGGGGAGAGGTGTCGGCCGAAGCCGTTACCCCCCGGATGCTTACTTTGCCGGCAGATCTGGCCCGCCATGAGTTAATGCTGTATAACAAACCAATGTCCGAGCAGACGATTGCTAGTCTTGTGGACGAAGTGTTCTTGCCACTTGTATTGAAGCGGTGATTACCAACGCCTGTCCCTCCTCACATATTCCATATGCAATGGGTGTCACAGCTGGTGTCAGAAAACAAAAAAACACTCCGGATTAGGGAGTGCTAAGAACCCCTCATAACTCATACTCATTAGCTGAGGGGCTCCGTTCATAGATTCATTCCTATTCTCAAATCCAAGCCCCATAAACACTAAAAGCCCCCCGCCCCATTATATCGGGAGCAAGAAGCCGCAGGTTCAAATCCTGCCGTCGCGATTATGCCTTAATATTACCGCCCTGCTACTGTTCATTGTTGCTATTCCTCAATCTCCAACGGGTACTCCTTCATATATTTAAGCAACTCATCCACGGTGGTAAAGGCAAGGCCCGTAACCGTATCCGCGCACCCGTAGTAGATGGCAATCCGTCCTGTCGCGGAATCGGTCAAGGCCGCGCAAGGGAAGGTCACATTAGGCACATCACCCACACATTCGTACATCATTTCCGGTCCCAGAATATAATTGCGCGAACGGGCTTTTACTTTCCAGGGCTGATCCAGATCCAGAAGCGCACAGCCCATGCGGTAGACAAATCCATTACATGTGTTGATTACACCGTGATAGATGAGCAGCCAGCCCTCGCTCGTTTCGATCGGAATCGGACCGGGGCCAATCTTCTTGGACTGCCAGGCGGAGGCATCTCCATTCACCGTGCCCATCACATAGCGGTGCTTGCCCCAGAAGGTAAGGTCCGGGCTTTCGCTGTAGAAAATATCTCCAAACGGAGTATGCCCGGTATCACTTGGACGGCTAAGCATGGCATAATGCCCGTTGATCTTCCGCGGGAATAGCACGCCATTGCGGTTATACGGCAGGAAGGCGTTCTCCAGTTGATGGAAGGTTTGAAAATCGGTGGTGTACGCGAGTCCGATGGTCGGCCCGTGATAGCCGTTGCACCAGGAAATATAGTAACGGTCATCGATCTTGCAGACCCGGGGATCATAGCGGTATTCCCGTGTAATGACCTCTTCGTCCCCTTGGAAGACAATCGGTTCATGCTGGATACTCCAGTTCACGCCGTCCTCGCTGAAGCCTGCAAAGATATCCATGCTGACCGATTTCGAATCGCAGCGGAAAACGCCGGCGAACCCCTCCCCAAAAGGGACGACCGCCGAATTAAACACACTGTTGGAATTCGGGATGGCATCCCGGTGAATGATCGGATTGGCCGAATATCTCCATACCGGTGCGCTGGTGGCTGCCGGCTTCTCCTCCCAAGGGATATTTGACAGATTTTCTCCAATAATCGTACTCATGTTCATGTCTCCTTTTCATCTAAAAAAGTACTTTACTCCATCTTGTCATCCGTACCTGAAATCACTTAGAGAATTCCTTCCTGCATCGCCCGCCAGATCAGTTGGGAGAACAGGCTGTTCGACCAGGCGAACCAGCTGCGGGTGAACACGGAGGGGTCATCCGCATGGAAGCCTTCGTGCATGAAGCCGGTATCGGCGTCCGTGGCTTCCAGCATGCTAATCACCGCCAGCTTCTCTTCCGTGGTGTCTGCCGTAATCCCTTGCATCGACAAGGCCATGTGCCAGATATAGTTCTTCGGTGTATGCGGACTGCCGATGCCTTTGGCTGCTGTTCCTTCATAATAGAACGGATTTTCTGTACTGAGCGCAAACCGTCTCGTGTTCTGATACACCGGATCATCGTTCTTCAAATAGCCCAGGTACGGAATGGAGATCAGCCCCGGAGTGCCGGCATCATCCATCAGGCAGTAATTGCCGAAGCCGTCGGTCTCGTAGGCATAGATCGGCCCGAATTCGGGATGACGGTAAATCCCGTACAGCTTGATGCCGTGATCCACCTCGAACTCCAGCGCCTTCAGCTCGGCCAGCAGATCCATGTCCTGGAAGACCCACTCGGCGAATTCCTGCATCTGCCGCAGGGCGACAACGGCAAACATATTGCCGGGAATGTTGTAGTGGAAATCGCAGGCATCGTCACTGGAACGGAACCCGGACCAGATCATCCCGGTATAGTTCACCGGCATGCCAAGTCCGTTATTTCGCAACGAGTCTTCTGGAATGCCGTTGTTGCGGGTGAAGCGGTACGGCGACTGCTCGAAGTGATGCTGCTCTTTTTTGAACACCTCGATAATGGTACGCAGGGCAGACTTGAACTCCGCATCGAAGAAGTCGGTAAGCCCA